>JBNRMU010000187.1:0-3716 GCA_050309765.1 Christensenellales bacterium | reverse complement strand
TGCCGAGGAAGACCCAGAAGGATACCGAGGAAGAAAGGCCGAGCCCGAACGTCCCCATCCTAAGAACGGCGACGAACAGGTGGTTCATCGCGGCATTTGCCGCAAAGCAGGCGATGCTGGCTGCCATCGTGCGCTTCGTCTGGTTTTCCAGCGAAAGGAAGGCGAACAGCTGCTGCCCGACCAGCAGGGCGGGGATACCCGAGGCCTGCCCGTACAAGTAGGCATTGAACGCCCGCAGGGCTGGCTCCTCCGATACGAATACACGCGTCCAGCACAGGGAAGCTCCCGCTGCCATCAGGACAGCCGTAACAACGGAAAGGACCAGAGAGACAAGGATCGTCACGGAGAACACGCTCTGTATGCGGCTGCGGTCTTTGGCAAGATACCTTCCGTACAGCATCTGCGAACCGCTCACCAGTATGATGCTCGCCGCATACAGGAAATGATTCATCGGCCCGTACAGGCCTATCGCGCTCATCGCTTCCTTCCCTATGGCATTGCTCGCATAGAGGCTGTCGACGATACCGTTGACGGCGCTGATGACGATCAGCAGGATCTGATAGGGCAGCAGGTGGAAAAAGAGCCCGTCTCAAGGGCGCGTTTCGATGAAAGACGGCCGGAAGGGGAGTTTTCCAGGTCTCTCTTCCCTTTGTCGCTGAACAAGAACATCTTGCTTGTTTCTCCTTAACCCGGTGTGCTGTTTTTTCAAAGCCCATCTAAACGGGGTTCCGCTATTCAGGGGCGTTCCTTTCAAAACACCGCAATTATCCGTACGGCCCGGGATACAGATCCGTATCCCGGGCCGTCCTTTGCTCAGCTCAGCTGCGCCGCCTTTTCATACACCCAGTGCAGGTGCTCATCGGGGGTATCCAGGTGGGTCGTACAGTCGGCGCCGATGATAACGCCGGTCTTTCCCGCTTCCGCAACGATCTTTTCCACATAGTCCTGGATCTCTTTGCGAGAGCCGGAACACAGAAGGTCGTTCCTGTCGTTTCCGAAACCGCCGATCACGCACTTCCCGCCGAACATACGCTTGCCCTCGGCAAGGGATACGCCCTCGGCATGGACAGCCCAGTTGATCACGCTGCAGTCGTAATCGGTAAACAGCGAAAGGTCGTTCAGGTTCCCGTGCCAGCCGCAGATGTGCAGGATGTTGTCCTTTGCACGGCTGTTCGCGGCGGCAATGATCCTTTTTTCCGCCGGCATGACATAACGGCGGTAGGCTTCGGGCTCTACCCCGCGGTTGTAACAGGATACACTGAAGTACATTCCGTCCATCAGCCCGGGCTTGACCACACGGTCGATCAGTTCCACCGCCGCGTCGGCCAGGCGCTCCGTCGCATCCCTGACGGCTTCCGCATCCTCGGCGAGCAAGAACGGGAACAGGTTCGGCATCTTCGCGCTGAGTTCCGGGTGGGTCTGCGCCATGCGGTGGTTGATCTGGAAGGTCGGGGAAAAGACGTTGTAGAAGATCAGCACGTCGTTCCCGTACATCTCGCGGATCGACTCGGCCAGAGCAACGCTCTTTTCGAAATACTGCTCCAGATCGTTTTCGGGTTTCAGATCGCGCAGATCGGATGTAGTCCGGATGGCACCGTAATCAAACGGCATAAAGAAAAGCCCGTCCGTCATGACCTTCACAAAATCCGGGTCGAACTCCTCCTTGAAGCGTCTGGCCCCTTCGAGGTTCCTGGCGATATACTCCGGATTGTGCAGTCCGTCGACAAGCTCGTCCTCGAGATAATGGTGCCAGAAGGCGACCAGGAGCTTTTCCGCCGGCTCATTGCGGAACACTTTTCTGACCAGTTCTTTTCTATCCATGTCCTTATCCTCCGTTTTTTGTTGCTTTCCTAAAAACGCAGGCACATTGCCTGTCCGTCAGTGTCTTCGCGGTGTTCTCTTCCTGTTTTTGGACACTTTGGCGATCCTTTTGTGAAAGAACGTCCCTTTTTCCCACTGCCGGTACGTCTGTGCCTGCAGTATGATCGGCGGGCAGTTTCTTCTGTCTACAGATAATAATTATATAAGATGCGTGGCCTTCGGTCAACGAACAACTCACGGGCATGGATCCGGCTTCCCCTTCCCTTTTTTCTCCGGCAGCACAGAATGCGGGAGGAAATTGTGGAATGTATTTTCCCCCGGCATATCATATGTATCTGCAGTGTCCGGTACCGGATCCGTTTTCCTTAGCTCCCCTCCCGCGCAGATCCCGTTGACCGCACGTTCTGCCGGGATAGGTGTTCTTTTTTCCAAAGCGATTATGGCCGGTCCTGTGCGGCAGGAGCGGATAAAAGTTCCTGGCCGATCTGGCATATCCCGGCAGCGGTATACCGATCCAAAGAAAATTCGAATCGGCGGGAGACCTGCGGATGCCAGGACCGACACCGGATAAACTGATGGTTTTTTGCGGCGTATGATATAAGGTAAAGACTGACCTGCAACTTATAACTGCGGAACGCATAAAAAAACACTTTCGGGTCGGTGTAGAAACACTCATCTGGCAGCTGTTCCGTATTTGCAGCATGGCGCAAAAACAAAAAAGCAAATGTGGATATAAAAGGAGAAACGACATATCCCATCATATGGCCTGTCCTGTATCTTTCCATTGAAAAACCGGCCGGGAGGCCTTATAATTTCCCTATCTGTTGGAAGGAGGCGGTGGAATGAATATTCTTTCCCAGCTCAACAGTCCCCTCGTCTATCTCGTCTGCGGCGTCATCATCCTGTTTGTCGCGCTGCTGTGCGTGGTCTTTGCCGTGCGGGCATACCGCGCCGGGAAGGCCATCGGCATGGACGTGACGAAGATGAAGCGGACCATCGTGGCCAGCGCCACCTTCGCCGTGCTGCCCAGCATCGGCATCCTGCTGGGCGTCATCGCCCTCTCCGGCAGTCTGGGGACCCCCTGGCCCTGGCTGCGCCTGTCGGTCATCGGCGCGCTGCACTATGAGACCCAGGTAGCAGAAGCCGCCGCCGAAGCCATCGGGCTGGGTGGACTGTCCTCCTCCCAGATGACGGCGAAAGCCTTCACCACCATCGCCCTGCTCATGAGCGTTTGCATCATGTGGGGCATGGTCTTCTCCCTCTTCACCTGCAAGCGCTACACAAGCCGTCTGAACAGTCCTTCGCCCAAAGAGAAGAAGGAGGGCAAGGGCGTATCCCTGGCCGGTTTCGGCGACCAGGCCATGACTGCCATGTTCATCGGCCTCGTCTCGGCGTATCTGGGCAGCTATATCGGCACCCTGGTATCCGGCGGCGGCCTGTTTCAGTTCCGCGGCAGCTTCCTGCCCCTGGCCGTGGCCCTGGTGGGCGCGGGCGCCATGGGCGTCTTCATCTGGATCCGCAACAAATGGAACGCCCTATGGGTGGACAGCTTCTCCATCGCGGGGAGCATGCTCCTCGCCATGACCGCTGTCATTTTCCTGGGCAGGCTTGCGTAAGGAGGTATATGAGATGAACGAAGAGATCAAGCGCAAACAGTACGAGAAGTACCTCCGTTCCACCCATCGGCTGGGACGGATCGCCACCGTCCTGACCCTGGTCATGCTCATCGGGGCGCCCTTCGTCTTCGGTGCCTACCTGAAGGCCATGCCGGATATCGGAGCCTTTGCAAAGGGCTTCATGAGCATCGGCATCGTGTACCTGGTCAGCTGCATCGCCGAGTACCTGATCTACGTGCCCATGCTGGGCGCAGGAGGCAGCTACCTGGCCTTCATCAC
>JBNRMU010000186.1:0-9123 GCA_050309765.1 Christensenellales bacterium | reverse complement strand
CCACCGCCCGGGCAAACTGCGCGGTGTTGTACTGCCGGCGCATGGAGGCAAGTATCTTGTCGCTGCCGGATTGCAGGGACAGGTGGAATTGCGGGCAGAGGCTGTCGATCTTTGCCAGCCGCTCCACAATATCTTTGGTGATGTAACTGGGCTCCAAAGAGCCGATGCGCAGCCGTTTGACCCCGGGTGCGCTGCCGATCGCCTCCAGCGCGTCGATCAGGCCGATATTCTCCTTTAGGTCGCGGCCGTAGGAGGCCACGTGGATGCCGGTGACCACGATCTCGGCAAAGTCTCTGCCCAGCGCCTCCGCCTGCCGCCGCACATCTTCCAGGGGGCTGGAACGGATCGGCCCGCGCACGGATGGGATGATGCAGTAGCTGCAGCGGTTCTCGCAGCCCTCCTGTATCTTGAGCACGGCGCGGGAATGGCCCTCAAGGGCCGTGGCTTCCATGGGTTCAAATATCCGATCCTCTAGAGAGTCCACCGCGCAAATGGCGCTGTTTTCCCTTTCCGCCTGTTCCAGCAGCTCGGCCACGCGGGCGCGGTACTGGTTGCCGATCACCAAGCGCACGCCAGGCAGCAGCAGATTTTTGCCGTAGTGTTGGGCCAGACAGCCCGCCACCACGATCTGCGCCTGCGGATTGCGGCGGATCGCCTGGCGCACGAACTTCATGCTCTTGCGCTCGCCGGTGCCGGTCACCATGCAGCCGTTGATCAGGTACACATCGCAGATATCGTCAAACTCGCGCAGGCTGTAGCCCGCCCTTTGAAAGGACAGAGCCATCGCCTGGCTGTCGTATTGGTTTACCTTGCAGCCAAGGGTCATGATGCCGATGGTTCTCACACGGGTTCTCCTTCCAGATCGCCGCTCAAATGCAGCACAAGGGTCAGGGCCACCAATCCGGCGGTCTCGGTGCGCAGGATGCGACTGCCGAGCGTTACAGCCTTGCCGCCCATCGACAAAACCGCCTGTGCTTCGCCCGGTGCGATGCCGCCCTCGGGCCCGATGAGGATGCCGACATCCCTTTGGGCAACGGCAGTGGAAAGCGGCCGGCCACCCTCTTCGTAAGGCATGAGGAAAAGCTCGTGCTTTTGCATGCCTAAAAGCGCCTGGTCAAAGCCCATCGCGGGCCGTATCTCCGGCACGCGGCTGCGCTTGCACTGCTTGACCGCCTCGCGGGCGATGCGCGCAAGCCTCTCCGCCTGGCGCGCGGCCTTGTCCGCCGCCGGACGGCTGACGGAGCGCTCCATCCATACGGGCACCACGGCATGCACGCCCATCTCCGTGCATTTCTGCACGATCCAATCCATCTTTTCGCCCTTGCACACGCCCTGGTACAGCGTTACGCGGCAGGCGCTTTCATGGTCGGGCAGGGCGCGCACGATCTCATAGTCGGCAAACGCCTTCTCCACGCGCACAAGGCGTGCCAGCGCGCGGCCGCCGTTTTCGATCACCTCGATCTCATCGCCCGGCGCAAGGCGCAATACGCGCTGAAGGTGCGCCGCCTCTTCCCCTATGATGCGTCCCCCGCTTGCAAAAAAGCTGTGCATGCAGGCCCCCCTTTTCCCCTGCTATGATACTAAAGTTGCCCCTCTTTGTCAAAGAAAACGGCGTTTTTGACGCGGCCTGCAAAAAATAATCCGGCGGCGCTGGACAAGCGCTTTTTGCTGTGCTATGGTTTCACTGGTGCCAGGTCTAAGCGGAGGATATGCGGCTTAAATCCAAGGCATCGCAAGCAACGAAACAAAAACGCAAAGGATTGGGTTGCGTATGCAAAAAACGGTAAGCGCCCGAAACGAGATCACAGAAGGCGTTTTGTGGAAGCAGATGCTACTTTTCTTTTTTCCCATCGTTCTGGGAACGTTCTTCCAGCAGCTTTACAACACCATCGATGCGGTCATCGTCGGCAATTTCGTGGGCAAGCAGGCCCTGGCCGCGGTGGGCGGATCCACCGGCACGGTGATCAACACCCTGGTGGGCTTTTTCGTGGGCCTTTCCTCCGGCGCAACGGTCATCATCTCGCAGTTTTACGGCGCCGATCGGCCCAAGGATACCAGCGATGCCGTGCACACCTCCATCGCTCTGGCCATCTACGGCGGCCTGGCCCTGGGCGCGCTGGGGCTTGTCATCTCCGGGCCCAGCCTGCGCCTGCTCGGCACGCCGCAGGAGATCATGCAAAACGCCCTCACCTATATGCGCATCTACTTTTGCGGAACCGCCTTCTCCCTGGTGTACAACATCGGTTCCGGCGTTTTGCGCGCGGTGGGCGATTCCAGGCGGCCGCTGTATTTTTTGATCGTCTGTTCCTTAAGCAATTTGGTGCTGGATCTTGTGTTTGTGCTCTGGTTCCATATGGGTGTGGCCGGCGTGGCGCTAGCCACCATCCTTTCCCAGGCCATCAGCGCCATATTGGTGCTTTTGACCCTGATGCGCAGCCAGACCTCCTTCCAGCTGATCCCGCGCAAGATACGCCTGCACCTTCATCTCCTCAAAGACGTGGTGCGCATCGGCCTGCCCGCCGGACTGCAGTCCACGATGTATTCCGTTTCCAACCTGCTCATCCAGTCCGCCGTCAACTCCTTCGGCACGGACGCCGTGGCCGCCTGGACGGCATTTGGCAAGATGGACGGCATCTTCTGGATGCTGATGGGCGCCCTGGGCGTGACCACGACCACCTTCGTCGGCCAAAACTTCGGTGCCGGCCGCATGGACCGTTTGCGCAAGTGCGTGCACATCGGCCTTGGCATGGCGCTGAGCGTATCCGTATTGCTGGGCGCCATTCTGCTGCTGGCAGGCAAACAGATCCTCGGTATCTTTACCAACGATGCGGGTGTGCTCGAACTGGGCCTGCAGGTACTGCGCGTGTATGCGCCCTTCTTCTGCGCCTATGTTTCCATCGAGATCCTTTCCGGCACCATGCGTGGGGTTGGCGATACGCTCATCCCCATGCTGATGACCGGCCTTGGCATCTGCGTGCTCAGGATCATCTGGGTGTGCTTCATCGTGCCAATGAACAACACGCTGACCATGGTGGCCGTGAGCTATCCAGTTACCTGGGCGATCACCTCCGCCTTCTTTATCCTGTATTACCTTTCCGGCCGCTGGATGCCGGACCGCAAGCGCAAAGCCAAGGCTTCCGCCTGAGTGTTTTTATACGAAAATGCGCAATATCCATAGTTAAGTCCAAAGTTAAAGATTGTAAACTTACAACTGGTATTGTATACTTATTTCGGTACCCCAATACATAAGGAGGCATGTGTATGAACCCCAAGCTGCAGCGTCTTTACGACATGGCTGTCAAAGACCTGACCGAAAACCTTTTGCCCTGGTGGATGGAAAAGGCTGTCGATTACGAAAACGGCGGCTTCTACGGCAGTGTTGATTGCAACGACCAGCCCATCAAGGACGGCACCAAGTTCATCACCCTCAACGCCCGTCTGGTCTGGACCTTTGCTTCCGCCTATAGAGTCCTTGGCGACAAAAAGTATCTGGAAATGGCCACCCGTGCCTACAAGTACCTGATCGAGCATTTCCGCGACAAGGAGTACGGCGGCTATTACACCCTGCTGGACAGCAAGGGCAACGTGCTGGATGACCACAAGTTCATCTACGGCAACGCCTTTGCCCTGTATGGCCTGTCCGAGTACGCCCGCGCCACCGGCAGCGAGGAAGCCCTTTGCTATGCCAAGGAGCAGATGGAGTGCCTGGAAAAGGTCTGGGATCCCCAGTACAAGGGCTTCTACGAGACCGCCCACCGCGACTGGTCCCGCTCTCCGTGGATCCACGGCGTCAACCGCCTGCCCACCGATGAGAAGACCATGAACAACCACCTGCACCTGATCGAGGCCTACACCTGCCATCTGCGCGTGAACAAGAGCAACTTCATGCAGAACAGGGTGCGTCAGCTTCTGTACATCTTCCTCAACAAGATCGTCAACAACGAGATTCACCACTATCATTACTTCCAGGACCGTCAGTGGAACCCCACCTCCTGGGAGATCTCCTACGGCCACGATATCGAGGGCTCCTGGCTGATGATGGAGACCGCCGAGGTCCTGGGCGAGGACGAGGCCCTGCGCAAGACCCGCGACGTGTGTGTGAACATGGCCCGCGCCGCCCTGGAAGAGGGCTTCACCGAGGAAGGCGCCATGCTGACCGATTACGACCCCGTTTCCGGCCACAGGTCCAAGAACCTGAGCTGGTGGGAGCAGAACGAGGCCGTCGTGGGCTTCCTCAATGCCTGGGAGATGACTGGCGACGAGAAGTTCCTGGACGCCTCTCTTAAGTGCTTCGATTACATCAACGAGCACTTCATCGACAAGAAGAACGGCGGCTGGTATCCCAACCTGACCCTGGACGGCAAAGCCCTGGAACGCAACAAGGTGGACGGACCCGTTTGCCCCTATCACAACGGCCGCATGAGCATGGAGATCATCGAGCGCTACCGCAGGCATCTGGAAGCGGAAAAGTAAGCGCGAACCGACTTTGACAAATCCCCGCACAATCGAAACGTCCTCCCGGGCTTCGCTCCGGGAGGACGTTCTTTTTGTCTTTATTCATTTTCCGCTGTCTATCCAAAGGCGCCGATAGACGGCGGCGCCCGGTTTTATATGCGCATCTTTTTCCTTATCTGAGCCAAATGCTCATCGCCAGCAGCAGTTGAGCAAGGTAATAGCTGGAAAGGATGGCCGCGGTGAGCCATTTGCCCTTGATGCTGCCGAAGTATTGCAGGGCAAGAATCACGTCCGAGAAGAGGAACAGCCAGGCGGCGATGCACACCATCCAGCCAAGCAGGCCGCCCATGCCCACGGCAGCGCCGCTGGCAAGGCCCGTCATCAGACAAAGTATGCCGGCATACAGATAAAAGGGCAGGCGCAGGCGATTGGGCACCTGCACACGGAAGAATTGCTTTAAGCACAGCAGCAGCAGGAACAAAAGCGCCGCGATCAAGAGGAACAGCGCGCCCTGCTGGGGCAGGCAGCAAAACAGTATGCTGTAAAAAATATGACCGACAAAAAACGCGCACAGCCCCACCAGGAAGCACTGCTCCTTCTTCTGGGGCAGGATTGCTTCATAGGCTAGGGCAACATCGCCGATCAGGCCGAAGAACAGGCCCGGCAGCATCAGCGCGGCGTAATAGACCCTGCCGCTGCCCAGCGGCTCAACACAGGCGCACAGTATGCCCACCACGATAAAACCCAGCGAGGCGATCGTTTTGGTGGAAAGCTTGGCAAAAGGCGTCCCGATATAGGCCACGCGCACGCACAGCGCCGCTGCGGCCAACGCAAGCACGAATACGATCCATATCACAGCACCCATAAAACGAGCCTCCTTTTTCATCTTTTGCTCTACTGTTTATTTTAACGCATCTTTGCCAAAAAGGGAACCCGCTTGCGGAACAAACGCAAAAAGAAGGCATTAAACCACAAAAATGTTGCATTTGGGCAAGAATGCTTGAACGCCGTCGTCTGAAACTGTATACTAGGGACATACATCAAAGGTCACAGCGATGCGGCCTGTTCTTCCCAGAAGGAGGAGAGAGAATTATGTGGACTCGTGCACAATTAAAGCAAAACGCCAAAGCTGCCCTGCGCGGGCGTTACTGGATGGCCTTCCTGGTCTGCCTGCTGGCAGGCCTGCTTGCCGGCGGTTCCTCCGGCGGGGTCGGCGGCGCCAGCGGAGGCCTGAGCGGCGCCAGCAGCATGAACAGCGGCAGCGGCGGCGATCCTTCCATGTTTGCCGAGGTGTTTGCGGACAATCCTGCTTTGGTCGTCACCCTTGTCATCGTCGTGCTGGTGATCATGGCCCTTGCCATCTGCTATACCATTTTTGTCGCTAACCCGATCCTTGTGGGCTACCGCGATTACTTCATGGAGAACCGCATGGGCCAGCCCGGCTTCGGCCGCCTGTTCTCCGGCTTCAACAAGAACTATAAGAACATCGTTTTAACGGTGTTCCTGAAGAACCTTTTCATCGGACTCTGGTCGCTGCTGTTCATCATTCCCGGCATCATCAAGGCCTATCAGTATTACTTTGTTGAGTACATCATGGCCGAGAACCCCACGATCGAGTGGCGCCGCGCCCTGGATCTTTCCCGCCAGATGACCAATGGACAGAAGTGGAACATCTTTGTCCTGGAGCTGAGCTTCCTCGGCTGGGAGCTGCTGGGCGCCCTGGCCTGCGGCGTGGGCACTCTGTTCGTGGCCCCCTACATCTCCGCCACCATGGCCGAGCTGTACGAGGCCAGCCGCGAAAAGGCCCTGTACGAGAACCTGACCAATCCTCAGGAGTTGCCCGGCTTCGTGCTGCACCCCTGATCTGAATGCCAAGATAGAACGCACGGCCCTTTCCACAGCTTTGGAAAGAGCCGTATTGTTTGTTCTGATTGAGGCATTACGCATGCGATTTGCCGTTTTGTTGTTTTTTGCTGCCGATCCGCTTTACTTTCTGCCGAAAAAAATATATACTGTTATTATCAATACGCCATGCGGCGGGGGGAGGTTTTACGATGGTTGAGAACAGAAACGGCCATGAGGACTGCACGGCCTTCTGCCCCATCTGCGGCAGCGATCTTGTTTTTCAGGACAACGAATGCATCTGCAAAAACAAAGATTGCGGTTGGTTTTGCGACGGCTGCAAGACGGAAGACGACGTATAACAAAACAAAGCGATAAAAAACGGGGATGCGCTCAGCATCCCTTTTTTGTGTATTGTTCAATCCTTTTTTTCGCGCATGGACCTCAAAAACAGAACGGCGTACTGCGCCATGGCCACATAGGCCGCAACCAGGGCGATGGCCATGAAAACAACGTGCCAGGGCTGCACCACCGGCTGGAAGAAGGACAGCACCACCGCCGGCGTAAACAGGAGTGTGGCCGCCTTGCCGAAAAGATTCGACTGGATGACGATATCCTTCCTGTAAAGAAGCACGGCGCCGATGATCATGAGCGTCTCTTTCAAAATGGCCAGGATGCAGATCCATAGGGGCAAATGGCCGGACAGCTGCAGGCAGAGGAGCACAGTAACCAGCATGAGCTTATCCGCCAAAGGATCGACCAGCTTGCCAAATTTGGTGATCTGATCGAGCCGCCGCGCCAGATACCCGTCCAGCACGTCCGTGGCGCCGGCCAGCAGGTACACGCCCAGCGCCCAATAGGGCAGCTTCAGCACAAACAGCATCGGCACAAACGGGATCATCGCCAGGCGCAATATTGTCAATACATTTGGAATGTTCAGCAAAACGCTCGTCCTTTCCCTCCATAGGGCGTTTCCGTGTACAACACCGGTGTACGCCGATTCAATTTAGTATAACATAGCCACAGATCAAAAACAATCACCGCCGCCTAGGGATGCGCGCTGCCTGCGTCCTTGACTGTCGGCAAATGTCAATGGGTTCACGAAAGCAGCGGAACGAATGAAGAAGGCTTTCATGGCCCGACGCTGTGCGCGGCAAACAAGCCGCACCCGTTCGTCATTGTTTCTCCTTGCGAAACGAATGCAGGTTTGCTATAATAGTTGGCGGACTTGACGAAAGCCGTGCATGTCAGCGGAAAAACCGTCGGCAGGCTGCCCGCATCAGACCCGCATTCGGAGAGGTATCGAAGTGGTCATAACGGGGCTGACTCGAAAGATTCGATCCCAAAGGTCAGAACGTCCGCGAACTTTTCCGACTGCACAAGAGATCCTCCGGGATCGAATTTTCACAACTTCATATCGTTCTTGCGTGTTGTCTTGCTTTTTTCCAAAACAGGATATACACTGAGATACACGGAGAGTTGTCCGAGTGGTCGAAGGTGCAGCACTCGAAATGCTGTAGACCGAAAGGTCTCTAGGGTTCGAATCCCTAACTCTCCGCCAAAAACCCAGTCATATCAAGGCTTTCAGCCCATATGACTGGGCTTTCTTTTTCACTAATCTGCCATTGTCGGACATGATTTTTCGGGCAAAAATTTGCTTCAAAGCCCGGCATGCCAAGGCAGTCGATGGCAGTATCGGAATGGTCAAGCCCTCAGAGATTTTCGGCGGAAAAATCTATCGAAACCAACCTCATCAGCGGTTATAACCGAGCCGCTATCCAAGCGGTTGACAGTCCCCAAAAACCGGTCTCTCTTTGGGCAATCTGCCATACGTGGACAACATTTTCGGCAAGAACTCAAGCGCGCCATCCGGGCTGCGTAGAGTCCGGCAAGCTGAGGATATTGTCCATCACATTTGCCGACGTGAGCTTGGACTTATAGTCCAAATGGCTGTAGATGTTCGCCGTGGTGCTGATGTCGCTGTGACCCAGCCATTCCTGGATCTGCTTCATGGGCACGTCGTTGGCCAGCAGCAGCGAGGCGCAGCTATGCCGGAGATCGTGGAACCGGATATGCCGCAGGCCGGCCTTCTCAAGGAGCCTGCTGAACACGGCGGTCAAGGTCTTGGGGTTGAAAAGATTTCCCATGGCGTCCACAAAGACGTAGCCCTCGTACTCCTTGCCGTAGCAGTCTCCGCAGATCCGCTTGTCCTCCTTCTGCTGCTCCTTCAGGGCCAGCAGCTTCTCCCGGATATCCGGTACCAGAGGGAGAGAGCGCAGGCTGGAGGTGTTTTTGGCCCGGTCTGCGCGGATGACCTCATACTTGCCGTCTATCTTGGCAGTTGTTACAATGTGCCTGATGGTGATGGTGTTGCGCTCAAAGTCGATGGCATCCCATCTCAGGCCCAGGGCCTCGCTGCGCCGCAGTCCGTAGAAGGCGGTCATTTGGATCAGCAGAGAATACGGGTGATCCTTCGTCGCCTCAAAAAGCTGCTCCAGCTCCTCCAGGCGGTAGTAATCCGCGATAAACTTCTGCTTCTTCGGCCGCTCCACCTTGTCGGCGGGATTGTACGGAATGAGGTCCATCTTGACGGCATATTTCAGAGCCTTGTGGATATTGGCGTGCTCTTTGATCACCGTGTTGGCACAAACGGTTTTCAGCTCATGCAGATAAAAGCTCTGAATATGCCGCGCCTGAAGTCCGCCCAGGGAGACGCCGGTTTCGCGGAAATACGGCACGATTTTCCCCTTCACCATCTGCGTGTAAGAGGAAAAGGTGGTTTTCTCCACGGAGCCGCGAATGATTTCCAGCCACAGCTCCATATAA
>JBNRMU010000185.1:0-4434 GCA_050309765.1 Christensenellales bacterium | reverse complement strand
CTTTTATGGATGGGCATTTGCCTTGGAAGGAGGAAATCCGCTTGCTGTGTGAGCTTTGCGCGCGCCGCTGCCGTGTAGATCGCGCCCTGGGACAGGTCGGCTTTTGCGGCATGGGCACTGAGCCCGTCCTTGCCCGGGCGATGCTGCACCTTTGGGAAGAGCCCTGCATCTCCGGCGATAAGGGCTCGGGCGCGGTGTTCTTTTCCGGCTGCAGCCTGCGCTGCGCTTTCTGCCAAAACTTTGCGATCAGCCACCAGAACAAAGGTCTGCCCATAAGCATCGATCGGCTGCACGAAATCTTTTTTGAGCTGTACCGGCAGGGCGCGTACAATATCAATCTGGTCAATCCCACCCATTTTGTGCCCTCAATCGCCGCGGCATTGGAAGACCGTCCGCCCATCCCCGTCGTCTACAACACCCATGGATACGATGCGCAGCAGGCGCTGGAGCTGATGCGGGGCAAGGTGGACATCTACCTGCCCGATCTGAAATACGCCTTTAATCCGCCTGCCGGACGCTATTCCGGCGCAAAGAACTACTTTGCCCAGGCAAAACAGGCCCTGCACCTCATGTACGAGCAGGTCGGCCCCGTGCAGCTGGACGAAAACGGCCTGATGCAAAAGGGCATGATCGTCCGTCACCTGATCCTGCCCGGCCAGGTGGAAAACGCCAAGGCCGTGATCGATTATGTGGCCGATACCTTCGGTGACAAGGTTTATTTTTCTCTGATGCGCCAGTACATCCCCTGCGGGCGAGCGGCAGACTTTCCCGAGATCGATCGCCGCATCACGGACGAGGAATACGAGGCGGTAGAACAGCATCTATTCGACTCCGGTCTGGACGGCTTCGTGCAGGAAAAGGACAGCGCTTGTGAGGACTTTGTTCCATCCTTCGATTTTCGCGGCGTACTTTCAAAAGAATAGGAGCCTTTAAATCATATGGACTTATTGCTTGCTCTGCAGAACCTGCGCAATCCCATTTGTGATTTCTTCTTTCTGTTCTTCACCCGTCTGGGCGAGGAAACGGCGGTGCTTGTGGCCGTGCTGCTGTTTTACTGGTGCCTGGATAAGCGCGTGGGCCTGCGCCTGGTTTTGTATTATTTCGCGGCCGGCTGGCTGAGTCAACTGCTCAAGCTCATCTTTCTCATTCCGCGCCCCTTTGTACTGGATGCGCGCATTGTGCCGCACCCTTCCGCCATGGAAAGCGCCACAGGGTATTCCTTCCCCTCCATCCATACAACGGGCGCCGCAGCCATGGCGCTGGCGCTGGGCAAAAGCTATAAAAAACGCTGGCTTTGGCTGTGCCTTGGCCTGTATGTGCTTGTGATCGCTTTTTCACGGCTGTATTTGGGCGTGCATGCGCCGAAGGACGTTCTTGCTCCCCTATTGCTTGCTCCGCTTATGTGTTTGATTGCAGAACGGGTGGTGCAATCGCTGGAAAACCCGAAGAAAGCCCGTCTGTTCGCCCTGCTGGGCGCAGCGGCAGCCATTGTTTTGATGGTTTTTGCCTTTATGCGCGTAAAGCTTTCCGGCGTGGAGGAAGCCCTGGCAGCGGACGCCTTCAAGACCGCTGGCCTGGCGCTGGGCATGGTATTGGCCCTTTATCTGGAGCGGCGCTTTTTGAACTTTGATCCCAAGGCCGTCTTCTGGCAGCAGGCCGCAAAGCTGCTCCTGGGCACGGTCCTTGCCCTTTTGCTCAAGGAAGGATTGAAGCTCCTGCTCGGCACCGGGCTGTACATGCAGGCGCTGCGCTATGGTCTGCTGGGGCTGTTCGTCCTGTACGTCTGGCCGGCGCTGTTCACGGCTGCTTTAGGCCGTATCGCACGCCGTCCGCAGGCGAAAACGGGCGATTACTCCGGTTGAACCGACGAAAGGAACTTTCTTTGGACAACGTTTATTCCCGCATCATCGGAAGCTTTGTCCGCGGCAGGATCGACCGCCCCATCGGCAGCCGCCATCCGCAGTACCCCGAGATGGTTTACCCCCTCAATTACGGCTATGTGGAAGGCGTTTTCGCCGATGACGGCGAAGAACAGGACGCCTATGTGCTGGGCACATGCGCACCCCTTTCCGTCTTTGCGGGCCAGGTCATCGCTGTGTACCATCGCTATGACGATTCAGAGGATAAGTGGATCGTCGCTCTGAACGGACGCGACTATTCAGACGAAGAGATTCTGCAGCGCATTCGTTTTCAGGAGCAATACTTCACCGGCAAGCTGTTTCGCTGAAACACAACAAAAGGCCCGCGCGCATCTATCTGCGCGCGGGCCTTTTGTTATCGCGATTGTTAAAGCGGACTTCTACTTGCCGGGGTCGTTCATTGTCCAAGCACAAATCCTGTTCAGCCTTTGGGAAGCCGGTTACTTTCCGGCTCCGTCTTCCTGCAGCAGGCTCTTCTTATCGGATGGAAGAGCCTGCATCCCGGCAGTCATCTCATGCCCTGCCGATGGCGTAAACGGCATGCCCTGTTCGCGAATGCTTTGAACGGCGAAAATCCTTACGGCCTCGGCAAAGGACGTGCCCAGGCTGCGGTACAGCGCTTCCACCTGGCTTTTGATCGCCGCATCCATTCGCACCTGATAAATGGCTTCCTTTGGCATATCGTTCACCTCCATGCTTACAATTGTAATACAGGCAGCGCATCATCAACGCATCTATGCGATAAGGCATCAAAAATTCCTGCCAGTGTATACATGTTTAGCTTGGAGGCAATTCAAAAAAGTAAAGCCACTTGATCGCAACCATCGCCTAGGCTTCAGCGTTTGTCTGCTGCTCCACGTCCTCGACTCGATTGCAGAATGCCACGACCCTTTCCCTGCCGCCATAGGTGCAGGTGTACAGCACCAGGTCATAGCCGCTGTCCTCGATGATGTCTACACGCGTCGGGTCCAGCGTCTCCACAATCTCCACGGCGTAGATGTTGAGGATGTTCTCCATATCGGTAAAGGTCAGGCGATCGCCGGCCTTCAGGCTGGAGAGCTTGCCGAAGTGGGAGCTGTAGTTGTGCGCCGCGATCACAAGATCGTCCGTCCTGGAGGAGCCGAACTGGCGGCAGGGCGCGTACTTGAGCCGGGAATAATCCCACTTGGACATAACCGGCAGATTCACCTTGATCTTCGGGATGGAAATATAGCCGATATACTCATAGCCATCGATTTGGGCGACGGGCATCTCGGGGTCCAGGTCTTCCTGCCGCACGGTTTGCCTTGGCACATGATCGATCTGCACATCCGCCTGCGCAGACGCATCCTCCGCCGCAACCACCATTGCCGGCGCAGACTCATCGATGATCTTCTGCAAATCTGTCATCGCCTGTCCGGAGGCCTCTTCCGCGATCTGGTTCTCTCTTTCGTTAAACCCAACTAGGAGCAGCGCCGAAACGATCAGCACTGCTCCCAGCAAAATACTCGCTATGCCGACAAGCTTACGCATTCTTGGACTTCCTCTTCGCAAGGACAACCACGCCCAGGGCGATCAGGCCCAGGCCCAACACCGTAAGCACGGGGATCGGCCAATTCAGCTGACCGGTCTGGATCAGGGTTTCCGTGTTGCGGATGATCACACGGCTGCCTTCATAATAGTAGCTTTCCCTGTAGCCGCGCGGCACGTTCACCTCGCGCACATGCCAGTTGTGCCCATCGGAGGCGTCCAGGTTTTTCCAGACATAGGACCAGTTGTTCCAGTTGCCCAGTAACACGGTCTCAACGACGGTCTCGCCGTCCATGAGCTGCACCGTGACGGATTCCGGGCGGCCATAGCCGTTATCGGCCCAGACCTTGAGCACGGAGATCTCCTTATCGATGACAGGAGGGGGCGGAGGCGGGGGCGGAACGACCGTCTCGTATTCGTTCCTGAAGACGATGGCGTCCAGCTTTTCCGATACATCCTTGATATAGATGACGATAGCGGTCTCCAAACTGCCATCTGCAGCGTTCGTCACCACGACCTGCACATGATAAACCGTGCTGTCGTAGGTGCACTTGGCGTTGCTGCCGGCCTGCTGGGCCACAGTGTAAGTGTATACGCCGGCCTTTGTGAACGTGATCTTCGGCAGATCGGCCGATCCGGCGCCGGTGATGGTCGCCTTATACGCGCCGTCCACGCTGCCCTCCGGCATGGGATACTCGCCGCTGTCGGGCTTGAAGACGATCACAAAGTCTTCCGGAGTGGTGGGAAGCGTACCCGACAACTCGACCGTTACCGGGATGGCCTCACTGGACACTTCGGCGGCATATGCGACGGTAAAAAAGACGGAAAAGCACAGCAGCACCGCAAAGAACAAAGCACTCCCGCTTTTAATCTTCTTTCGCATACGGTTGATCCTCCCTAATCAGTTACTCTTAGTCAACGGCTTCATAGCAGCCAGTACGATAGTTCGTGCATCGGTAAATTCGGAGGCGCAGGTGGAAAAGCCCAGGATCTGCGGCATCTCCTC
>JBNRMU010000184.1:0-8541 GCA_050309765.1 Christensenellales bacterium | reverse complement strand
ACACGGCAGCGGCGCGCGCAAAGCTCACACAGCAAGCGGATTTCCTCCTTCCAAGGCAAATGCCCATCCATAAAAGTATACCATATCCGTGCTTTACGGAAAAGAAGAAGGGTGTATTTGCTGTTTCGTTCGCTCTTTTCCGGGAAAAATGGCGGCTGAGGCTGTGCTATAGTTGCCTGGGGAATGAGACGGACGGAGATTATTGGAAGGAGGAGATTTATGCTCAAACGGGAGATCAAGATCGCCAGGGACCTGCTCAAGGCCATGCGCGAACAGGGCTTGGACGAAAAGCTGCAGATCACCGCCTTGGACCTGATCCGAAAGCTCGTTCTGGCGCAGGCCGCGCTGGACAGGGAAACGGACAGCGCACAGCTGGAGCTGCCGCCGGAGCTGAGCGACCTGGAGGGAGAAACGTGAAGCTTCGCCTGCCCTACAGGCCCACGGAAAAGCAGCTCCTGTTCCATCGGGCCCGGGAGGACGAGGTGCTCTATGGCGGCGCGGCAGGGGGTGGCAAGTCCACCGCCGTGGTGATGGACGCCTTTTTGCGCTGCTACCGCCACCCGGGTACCCACGCTTATTTGTTTCGCCGCACCTACAGGGAGCTGGAGGATACGCTTATCGCCGAGGCGCTGCGGCGCGTCCCTTCGCAGCTTGCCAGCTACAACGCGGCCGCGCACGAGCTCAGGCTCAAAAACGGCTCCTCCCTGCGCTTTCGCCATTGCCAGCAGGAGCAGGACCGCTTTCAGTACCAGGGCGCGGAGATACACTTTTTGTATCTGGACGAGTTGACCCACTTTTCCCTTGCGGTGTACGATTTTCTCAAGACAAGGCTGCGCGCCAACCGCGCGCTCGGCATCCGCCCGCTGGTGCGGGCCACCAGCAACCCCGGCGGACCCGGGCACGCCTGGGTGAAGGCGCGCTTCATCGATCCCATGCCGCCGGACACCGTGCAAAAGCTCAGCATTCGGATGGGAGATATCGTCGGGGAAAGGACCTTGCGCTACATCCCCGCCCGGGTACAGGACAATCCCCATCTGGATGAAAACTATCTGCTGGAGCTGGCCGGCAAGCCCCCGAACCTGCGCGACGCCCTGCTTTACGGCCGCTGGGACGCCTTCGACGGCCAAGTGTTCAGCGCTTGGCGCGACGACCCCAATGGGTATGAGACGCAGCGCTTTACGCATGTGATCGCGCCCTTTGAAATCCCCAGGGACTGGCGGCGCTTCCGCTCCTTCGACTTTGGCTATGCAAGGCCGTTTTCCGTGGGCTGGTGGGCGATGGACCCGGACGGCGTTTTGTACAGGTACCGCGAATGGTACGGCTGCACCGGCGTGCCCAACGAGGGCTTACGCCTGACGCCGGACAAGATCGCCCGCGGCATCCTGGAGGCGGAACGCGAGCACGAAAGCGGCCTGCGCGTCATCGGTTATGCCGACCCCTCCATCTGGGACGGCTCGCGGGGCGAGAGCATCGCCCTGCAGATGCAGCGCGAGGGCGTGAGCTTTCTGCCGGCAGAAAACGCCCGCCTGCCGGGGCTGATGCAGGTGCATACCCGCCTGCGCTTCGACGAAAACGGCAAATGTGGGCTGTACGTGTTCAACACCTGCCGCGATTCCATCCGCACCATCCCCGCTCTGTGCAGCGATCCCGAGCGCGTGGAGGATGTGGATACCAGCGGTGAAGATCACATCTACGACGAATGGCGCTATCTGCTCATGGCCCATCCCCTGCCGCAGACGCCGCCAAAGCCGCGCAGAAAGCCCTATTCGCCTCTGGACTAAGCTACGCATAAAGGCCCGTCCTGTTCATGGACGGGCCTTTATAAAGCCCTGCTTGTGCTTTTTAGGCAAACACTGTATACTTGGTAGGCTGAAAGATCGGAAAGGAGGCCTTTTTATGGAGCTGCGCTATCGCTATACGCTGATCGACGACCGCCTGTGCGAGGGTCTGTGCGTGCGCATAGAAAGCGGCAGGATCGTTTCCGTAGCCGCGGACGAGGGTCCGTTTGCGGATGGCATCCTCGCCCCTGGCCTGATCGAGCTGCACATACACGGCCTTCTGGGCGTGGACGCCATGCAGGGTGCGGAGGCGGTACAGAAGATGGCCGCGGCGCTTCCACGCTATGGCGTGACCGCCTTTTTGCCCACCACCATGAACGCAGCGCCCGAGGATATCCGCGCGGCGCTTTGCGGCATCCGAAAAGCGATGGAACTGCCGCAGACAGGTGCGCAGGTGCTGGGCGCGCACATGGAAGGCCCCTTCTTTGCCAGTACACACTTAGGCGCGCAGGAGAAACGCTACTGCCTGCCGCCCACGGCCGAGAATTTCAGCCGCATCGCCGGCGGACTGGAAACGATTCTGCGCCTTGTGACGCTGAGCCCCGAGCTTTGCGGGGCGCTGGATCTGATCCGGCAGCTGCGGACGCAGGGCGTTATGGTCAGTGCCGGTCATACGGGTGCAAGCTATGCGGATATGCAGAGCGCAATGGATAGCGGCCTTACACAGGTCACGCACCTGTTCAACGGCATGAACGGCCTGCACCACCGCGCACCGGGCGTGCCGGGCGCGGCCCTGGCCCTGGATGGGCTATCCTGCCAACTGATCGCCGACGGTGTGCACGTGCACCCCGCGCTGCTGAAGCTCGCCCTGCGCGCGAAGGGTGTGGAAAACCTTTGCCTTATCACCGATTCCATGGCTGCCTGCGGCCTTAAGGATGGGGAATACCTGCTTGGCCCCACGAAGGTGAACGTGCAAAACGGCATCGCCCGCACACAGGCGGGCAACCTGGCCGGTTCTACGCTTACGCTGGATCGGGCCGTTAAGAACATGATCGAGCTTGCCGGCGCAAGCCCTGCCGAGGCGCTGCGCATGGCCTCGTATTCGCCGGCCCATGCCCTGCATCTTGCCGATCGGGGACGGATCGCGCCGGGCCTGCGCGCGGACCTTGCGGTGTTTGACATGGGGTATCGCGTGCAAAAGACCTATGCAAACGGCAAACTTTGCTATAACGGAGAAGTAGTATGATCGCTTGGCTGCAGCACTTTCTGGACGGGATCAATTCGCTGCCTGTCTGGTACGTTTCGGCCTTTTTTGCCCTGAGCGGTATGCTACAGGCGCTGGTGCCCGTTTTTCCCGGCGATATTCTTCTGATCATCGGCGCGGGCGTGTGGACGGGCGGGCTGACGAACGATTTTCTGCCTGTGCTGTTCAGCTACTGGACGGGCACGACCGCCGCCTCCCTGGCGCTGACGGAGATCGGTCGGCACTTTGGCGCGCGCCTGCTTTCGCACAAAGCCCTGCGCCGCTTTTTTCCCGAGGAGAGGCAGGTAAGGGCGGCCGAATGGGTAGCAAGGCGCGGCGCGCTCACCATCTTTGCGGCCAAGTTCATCTTTGGCATGAACCTGCCTGTGCTGCTGCTCAGCGGCATCCTCAACATGCCGCGCAAAAAAGTATACCCCGCCGTGCTGATCACGACCGTGGTTCACAACGGCCTTTTGTATACCCTGGGTTCCGTCGTGGGGCTCAACTGGCAGAGCGTCAACGCTTTTTTGCGCGAGTATGAGATGATCGTGGCCATCGTGCTGGCCCTGCTGCTGGCGCTGGGATTCTATCTGCGCCGGCGGGTTTCCGGCCGCAAATAGAAAGTTAAGGAGAAAAGCTTATGGATATGACTCTGCCCTGCGCGGATGGCTACGTGAACCTGCGCGTGGGCGCGATCCTGATCCGGGACGGCAAGTTCCTCATGGTGGGAAACGAGGGATCGGACTAACTGTATTCCGTGGGCGGCCGCATCCGCTTCGGTGAGACCGCTGAGGAGGCCGTCGTGCGCGAGGTGTGGGAGGAAACGGGCGCGCATCTTTCCGTGCAGCGCCTGGGCTTTGTGCATGAAAGCTACTTTGTGGGCGACAGCGGCAGCGTCTTGGGCAAAACGATCTACGAGGTTTCGTTTTACTTCTACATGGAGGTGCCGGAGGATTTTGCGCCAAGGCAGCAAAGCTTTACCGAGGATGGCCGGCACGAATACCTTGCCTGGGCAAGCCCGGACGATCCGCGCACGATCTATCCCGCGTTTTTCCGCACGGAGCTGTGCAAGGCGCAGGCGGGCGTGCGGCACATTGTAACCGACGAAAGAAAATAAAAAAACAGGCCGGAAGAGAGGTTCTTCCGGCCTGTGCGTTTGCATAAGGATTCTATCAGCTTATCTTTGCCAGAGCAGGCGCAGAGAGTTCAGCACGCACAGCACAGCCACGCCCGCATCGGCGAACACGGCCAGCCACATCGGCATCCAGCCAACCACGGAAAGCACCAGAAACAGGCCCTTGATGCCCAGGGCAAAGGCGGCGTTCTGTCGCACGTTGCGCATGGTGGCCTTGGCGATCGTAAGCGCGGAGACAAGCCCCGCAGGGCCGTCGCCCAGCAGCACCAGATCGGCTGCCTCTATGGCCGCCTCCGAGCCGCTCAGGCCGATGGCGGCGCTCACATCGGCGGCCAAAAGGCAGGGCGCATCGTTCACGCCGTCGCCCACATAGACCACGCCCTCGCCAAGGGACTTGAGCGCGTCCACCTTTTCGTCCGGCAGAAGCTGCGCACGCACCTCCATGCCACCCAGCTCCAGGCCGATCCTGTCGGCGATGACCTGATTGTCGCCGCTGAGCATCACAAAGCGCTCGATGCCGTTTTCGCGCAAGTTCCGGATGGTGCGCCGCGCATCCGGGTGTAGGGTGTCGCTGAGCTCGATGCAGCCGATATACTGCCCGTCCAGCGCCACAAGCACACCCGTATGCGTGAGCGCGGGGGCTTCAATGCCTTCCTCTTCCAGCAGACGCTGGTTGCCCACCAGCAGGGGCTTTTCCCGATAAAGGCACTGTACGCCCTTGCCGGCCAGCTCCATGGCGTCCTGCACGTCCTCGCCCTTTCCGGCCTGCGCGATGGCGCGGGCCAGCGGGTGGCTGCTGACGCCCTCTGCCGAGGCGGCAATGTGCAGAAGTTCGTCTTCGGAAAGGCCATTCTCGGGGTGCACGGCGCTGACCTGCAACCTGCCCGTGGTGAGTGTGCCCGTCTTGTCAAAGGCGGCCGTCCTCACGCGGGAGAGACGCTCCAGGGCCGCGCCACCCTTGCACAAAACGCCGCGCTTGCTGGCCCCGCCGATGCCGCAGAAAAACGAAAGGGGAATGGAAAGCACCAGGGCGCAGGGGCAGGAGATGACCAGGAAGTTGAGCGCGCGGTAGACCCACACACCCGCATCCAGCCCCAGCAGCCAGGGGATCACTGCCAGCAGGAAGGCCGCGCCCACCACGATGGGCGTATAGATCCTGGCAAAGCGGGTGAAGAACAATTCCGTTTGTGCCCGGCCTTTGGCTGCGTCGCGGATGCGCGCAAGCGTACGGCTGACGGCCGAGCTCTGCGCGGAACGCGTCACGCGCACGATAAGCCTTGCGTTTAAGTTGATGAAGCCGGAGAGGACCTCGTCGCCCGCAGACACGTCCTTGGGCAGGGATTCGCCCGTCATGTCGCGGGTATCCAGGCTGCCGCTGCCTTCCTCGACGATGCCGTCCAGGGGCACGCGCTCGCCCGGGCGCAGTTCGATGCGCTGGCCGACGGCAACCTCCGCCGGATCGACCGCGCGCACGCCGTCCGCGGTCAATAGATTGGCGTGGTCGGGCTTTACCTCCATCAGCTTCTCGATAGAGGCGCGGGAGCGGCGCACGGCCGCCTCCTGCAGCTGTTCGCCCACGCTGAACAGGAACATGACCATGGCACCCTCGGCAAACTCGCCGAGCATACAGGCGCCGATCACAGCCACGGTCATGAGCAGCGACTCATCCAGAGGGTTGACCAGCGGGGGATGAAAGAGGGAAACGACAAAGCGCCAAAGCATCCTGAGGCTGGAGAGCATCACCTCGCCGCCCGACAGCAGCAGACAAAGCAGATAGCAATAGGGGCGATAGGCCTGAGGAAGGGCGAAGGAAAGCAGGAACGCCGCCGCTGCCGCACCCAGCAGGATCAGCGTTTTGCGGGGGGATTCTTCCTCGTCATCTTCCTGTTCGTCGGTTTGCTCCTCGGGCTGGATGACGATGCCATCTTCCATGCGGTCGGCACAGGCCTGCAGGCGGGGGAGCAGCGCGTCCGGATCGCCGTCGGCACAAAGGATGCTGAGCGTTTCCAGAGCGTAGTTGAGCTGGACCTCGCCCACACCGTCAAGGCTTGCAAGGCTGCGCTCCAGCTTAGCGGCACAGTTGGGGCAATCCAGACCGCGAACGCGATAGGTAACTTGTTTCATCTTTAAACTCCCATCAAGAGTGAAAATATGAGCAACTGTTCATATATAATATAACGCAGACGCTTTCCAAATGCAAGCCCAGGATGCAAAAAAAGTCAAAAGAAATCCGCCAGTTGTAAAATAGTTTGCATTGCGTTGAAAAGACGGCCCGCCTTGCGGTATAGTGAAGCCTGTAAAAGGGAAGTGCAGAAACATTCTTCCCTGCAACCGCGTTTTATTTTGTGTATCCTTTAGTTTGATTCGGAGGAAACTCGTGATGAAAAAGCGTTTGATCGTATTGATTTCCCTGCTGCTGGCCCTTTTGTGTCTGCCGCTTTGCGCCTTCGCGGCGCAGGAGAGCATCACCTGCTACGGCGAGGACTTAAGCGCCGAGCAGTATGCGCAGGTGCTCAAGCTCCTGGGTTCCGACATGGACAACGACACCTTCGTTTCCGTCAGCATCCAGGATGAAAAGACCCTGCTGGCCGGCAAGGTGGACGAGGAGAAGATGGGCAGCCGCTCCATCTCTTCCGCGCGCGTGACATTGCAGCCGGAGGGCTCGGGCATCAGCGTCACCACCCACAACATCGACTGGGTCACCGCCAACATGTACGCTTCCGCCCTGTCCACGGCCGGTGTGCAAAATGCCAGCATCGTGGTGGCGGCGCCCTTTGAGGTGTCCGGCACGGCGGCTCTGGCCGGCATCTTCAAGGCCTACGAATCGGCCTCCGGCAAGGCGCTTTCCGAGGCGGCCAAGGCCCTGGCCGGCGACGAGATGCTCACCCTTGGAAACCTGGCGGACTTCATCGGCACCGAGCAGGCGGAGGAGCTCATCAAGATGGGCAAGGAATACGCCCTGGAGCACGGCCTGACCGATCCGGAAAAAGCTCGCGCCTATGTGGTGGAGGCCGCCAAGCAGCTCGGCGTGAGCCTGACGGATGGCCAGATCGACACCATCACCTCCCTGCTCGTGCGCATCGTGGAGCAGGACATGAGCGCGGAGGAGATCGCCAAGCAGCTCAACACCCTTGGCAACAGCATCCGCAAGTTCGAGGAGATCAAGCAGGGCACCGCGACCTTCTTTGAAAAGGTGAAGATCACCTTCCAAAGCGTCGGCGATTGGTTCTCCGGCCTGCTGGGCAAGCTCAAGGGCAACTAAAGCATTATAAAAAACGGCCCCGGAAAAGGCTTCCGGGGCCGTTTTTGTGTGTGAAAACCGTCTGTTGCTTGACCTGTGCCGCCGCAGACTGTATATTGAAAAAGGAATAAGCTTTGCTTGGAAAGCTGGTAAGAAATATGCCAAAATTTGTGTTGATCCCCGATTCCTTCAAGGGAACGATGAGCTCGCAGGAGATTTGCGATATTCTAGAGCGGATGATCCTCAAGGCGGACGCCTCGGCGCAGGTGGTCAAACTGCCCGTGGCCGACGGCGGCGAGGGCAGCGTGGACGCCTTTTTGCAGGCCATGGGCGGGCAAAAGATCGGCGTACGCGTAAGCGGCCCCTACTTTGAGGAACGGCCGGCTTTCTTCGGCCTGGTGGACGACGGCGCGACCGCCGTGATCGAGATGGCGGCCTGCGCCGGGCTGCCCCTGGTGGGGGAGAACCGTCACCCGGACAGGACGACGACCTTCGGCGTCGGCCAGATGATCGAAAAGGCGCTGAAGCTCGGGGCGAAGAAAATCGTGCTGGGCCTTGGCGGCAGCGCCACCAACGATATGGGCTGCGGTATGGCAGCGGCGCTGGGCGTGCGCTTTTACGACCGCGCGGGGCAGAGCTTCGTGCCCGTGGGCGGAAGCCTGTCCAGGATCGCCTCCGTGGACCTGCGCGGGCTGTGGCCGGAGCTTAAGGATGCGGAGCTTGTCGCCATGTGCGACATCGACAATCCCCTGTACGGCGAGACGGGTGCGGCCTATGTGTTCGGCCCGCAAAAGGGCGCAGACGGGGAAATGGTCCGCATACTGGACGATGAACTGCGCGCCGGCTGCGCCGTGGTCGAGCGCGATCTGGGCCTGAGTCTGCACGACCTGCCCGGCGCGGGCGCGGCCGGCGGCATGGGCTTCGGCGCGGCGGCCTTCCTGGGCTTCCGCCTGCAGATGGGCATCCAAACGGTGCTGGAAACGGTGAACTTCGCCGGGCACCTGCAGGGGGCGGACTTGGTGCTCACGGGCGAGGGCCGGCTGGATTCCCAAAGCCTGCGCGGCAAGGTGGTCTACGGCGTGTGCCGCGCGGCCAGGGCACAGGGCGTGCCCGTGGTTGCCCTGGTGGGCGATATCGAGGACCC
>JBNRMU010000183.1:0-3544 GCA_050309765.1 Christensenellales bacterium | reverse complement strand
GTGTCGATTCCCAGAGACGCACGAGGTGGCTGTTGATAAACAGGCAGAAGGTGAGAATGGACAGCACCGGGCAGACGCCGTGCAGGAAGAAACGCGAACCGGAAAAGATCAGCACGAACCCCTTGACAGGGGAAAGGATGCACAGTGAGACGAGGAAGGTGAGGGCCACCGCGGTGACGGAGGTGTGCATCAGGACGACGACCCAGTCCGGCAGGTGGTAATTGTCCGTGCGCAGGCCGTCCACCGTGTACGGGATGCACAGCAGCATGGAGAGCGCCGCAAGTATGTTGGAATCGACCGTGAACATGCAGAAGGTGCGGATGCCCATATGATCGAAGTTCTCGTCATACAGCGTCACCAGGTTCATGATCACGCCAACGCAGACGCAGATGGCCACGATGCAGGCGCTGACCAGCGCAAGCAGGCACTGGAAACGGTTCGTGCGGATGGCGGAATCCGTCATGCAATTACCTCTCTTTCCCCGGCACCGCCGGTACATAAGGCTCCTACACCCCATGAGCGATGCCCCGGCTTTTGCCAAGGACCAGGAACTTTGTCCCGTACTGCCGATACGGCTCTGTTTCTTAGATTATATCACAGCGGCGGGATGGGATGTACAGGGAAACGCAGGTACATGCATGAACCGGCGGCAGAGAAAAGAAATCTGTACAGAAATACTGGGAGAAACAGCAGGAAAAAGGGATACGGATATGGAATCTACGGCATGTATTGTACAGTATCGTTATATCTATTTGCATTCTTCTTATATTCTTTTGAGAACGCTCTTGATTAGCCGGTGTTTGTCTGTTATATGACATTTTAAGAAGACTATGGGAGGGAAGCTGTATGTTGGGTATCGACGATCTGAGGAAGATCCGCGCCCGGGCCGAGAAAGACCTGCGCGAACTGATGGATTTCTACATCCGGTACGACCTTGATCCCGAAGGCGGTTTCTACGGACAGGTCACAAGGGATTTGGAGCAGGTCAGGGATGCAGACCGTTCCCTGGTCCTGAACGCAAGGCTCCTGTGGACTTTTGCCGCGGCCTACCGCATCCTCAGGGATGAAAAGTATCTGGACGCGGCCCGTCACGAACTGGATTACATCGAAAAATACTTCATCGACAGGGAATATGGCGGCGGTTACTGGCAGCTGCATGCCGACGGAACGCCTTCTGACGACAGAAAGTATGTGTATGGCCAGGCGTTCCTGATCTACGGAGGCTCCGAATTTACCCGTGCCTGCGGCGACCCCCGCGGGACAGAGCTTGCAAAAGCCGTGTACGAATGCCTAGAGAAGCACTGCGAGGACAAGACTTACGGCGGGTATTTCGAGACCTACGACAGGGCCTGGAACCGCCTGCCTGAGAGTTTCAACATCCCGAGTCCGGAACTTGGGAGCAAGGCGCTGAACACGCACCTGCACCTGATCGAGTCCTACACCAACCTGTACCGCGTGTGGGAGGATGAAAAACTCAGGGGCAAGCTGGAACAGCTGCTGGACATCATGTCCACCAAGCTGCTGGACCTGGAACATTACCACTACAAGCCCTACATGACGGACGATTGGGGGACCACGAGGTCGCTGTTCTCCTTCGGACATGACATCGAAGGCGCCTGGCTGCTTACGGAAGCCGCCGAGGTATACGGGGACGAGAAGATCATAGAGAACAGCAGACCGATCTCCATACGGATCGCCGACTCCTGCGCGGACGGCCTGGATCCAAAGACGGGCGGAATGTATGCCGAGTATGTGGACGGCCATATCGAGGACGACCTTAACTGGTGGGTGCAGGCGGAAGCGGTGGTCGGTTTCCTGAACGCCTACCAGCTGACCGGCGAAATGAAATTCATAGACTATATGAACCGGGTCTGGGACTTCATCGACGGTACGATCGCCGACAGGCACGGTGGCATCTTCAGGGAATGGCTGAGCAACGGAAAGCTCCCAAGGGACAATGAAAGGAACCGGCTGACGATCAACGGTTGGAAGACGCCATACCACAACGGGAGGATGTACATGGAGATCATCGAACGCATGGACAAAATGCTAAAGGATGGCTGAAAGACAGGTGAAAAGCCTGCCGCAAAGATTTGCGGCAGGCTTTTTGATGAAAAAGGAACGAAAGGATTCTGTTTTATTTATTCCAGCGTCCAGCCGCCGTCCACCAGCAGCAGCGTGCCCGTCACCATGGAGGAGGCGTCGCTTAGGAAATAAATCACGGCGGTGGCGACATCATTGATGGTGCCCACGCGGTTGAGCGGGATCTTGGACACCACGCCCTGATAGAATTCGGGGTTGTCCAGCCGCTCGGCGGTGCCGGGGGTGTAGATGAAGGTGGGCCCGATGGCGTTGACGTTGATGTTGTCCTTGGCCCATTCCACGGCCAGGACCTTCGTGAGCATGTTGACGCCTCCCTTGGAGGCGCAGTAGATGCTCTCTTTGGGGATAGCGACCACACTGGCCTGGGAGGACATCATGCAGATTTTTCCGCCGCCGGTCCTGCGCATGCAGGCTGCGACCGCCTGGGCAAAGAAGAACTCACCCTTGAGGTTTAAATCCATCATCTCGTCCCAGTCCGCCTCGGTGATGTCATAGGCGGGAATGGGATTGCCCATGCCGGCATTGTTGAACAGGCCGTCGATCTTTCCGTAGGCCTTTTCGATCTCACAGACGCAGGCACGGATGCTTTCAACATCGCGCAGATCGGCGACGAAAACATCGGCCTGGCCGCCGGCTTCCCCGATCTCCTTTTTGCACTCTTCCAGAAGGGACTGGGTACGGGCGACCAGCGCCACGCGCGCGCCGGCCTTGGCCAGTTCCTTGGCGACGCCGTAGCCGATGCCCTTGCTGGCGCCGGTGACGATGACGTTTTTGCCTTGCAGGGAGAAAGAATTGAGCAGAGACATGAAGAGTCCTCCTTTTTGTTTGTTGTATCCTCCGTGGGGACGGTCTCAGGCCCCCTTATCTGCGCACGGTGCAGCGGATGCCGGCCTTTTCAAACAGAGAAACAGCATGGGACAGTTCCTTTTCGTCCGGTTGGGTAAAGACCTCGTCGTAGGTCTTTCCCAACATGGCATACTTGGCACCGGCCATTTTGTTATAGGGAAGCAGTTCGACCCCCTGCAGGGCCTCGCAGCCCTGAAGGAAAGCGGCGGTATCCAGAAGGTTTTGATCGCAGAGATTGACCTCCCGGATCAGGGGGATGCGGATGGTAAAGGGTACGCCGCTTTTTTTAAGCTGCTCGGCGTTTTGCAGGATCACCCTGTTGGATACGCCGGTGTAAAAGCGGTGCTTTTCCTCGTCGAAGAGCTTTATGTCGAAATAGGCCATTTCCAGGCGCTGCAAAACAGCGACAAACAGCGCGGGATCGCCGTAGCCGCTGGTCTCGATGGCGCGGTGGAAGCCGGCAAACTCGTCCAGCAGGGAGAGCAGGAAATCGCCCTGCATCAGCACCTCGCCGCCGGATAGGGTCACGCCGCCCTGCCTGAGCATCCATTCGTTTTGTTTGACGCGCTCGGCCAGGGCCCCAGCCGTATAAGTC
>JBNRMU010000182.1:0-12564 GCA_050309765.1 Christensenellales bacterium | reverse complement strand
ATAACCCTTTGCGCCCGATCCCGTGAAATGTTCGTGTTTTTGATTTCCAAGTTGTAAACACGGGCGTATTTGGCCCCTTCGGCGGGCTAAAAGCCGGACATTTCCCATAAATTTTTGTCGTTTCGTGAGGAAAAGGTGTTGAAGTGCACGGGCGGCTGTGCTATCATTTAGCTATGTTTTCCTTATCTATATTTATTTAAGGAGGATCGACATGGAGAAACTGTTCCAGCTCAAGAAGCACAACACCAATGTGCGCACCGAGATCGTGGCCGGTCTTACCACCTTCCTGGCGATGGCGTACATCCTGGCCGTCAACCCGGGCATGCTGTCCGCTGCCGGCATGGATTACAACGCCGTATTCATCGCCACCGCGGTGTCCGCCGCCATCGCTACGCTGTGCATGGCGTTCCTGGCCAACTATCCCGTGGCTCTGGCCTCCGGCATGGGCCTGAACGCCTACTTCACCTACACCATCTGCCTGGGCATGGGTGTGGATTGGCGCGTTGCCCTGACCGCCGTGCTGGTCGAAGGTCTTATCTTTATCGTCCTGTCCCTGTTTAAGTTCCGCGAGGCGCTGGTCAACTCCGTGCCCGCCAACCTGAAGCTGGGCATCACCGCCGGCATCGGCCTGTTTATCGCCTTCGTCGGCCTGCAGGGCGCCGGCATCGTTGTCAACAGCGATTCCACCCTGGTGGACCTTGGCAGCGTCGGTACCCCCGAGTTTGCCCTGGCCATGATCGGCCTTGTCATCATCGGCATCCTGTATCACTACAACGTCAAGGGCTCCATCCTGCTGGGCATCCTGGCCACCTGGATTCTGGGCATCTTCGCCCAGCTGATCGGCTGGTACCAGGGCGAGTATTCCCTGATTCCCACCGCCATCGTGCAGCTGCCCAAGATTTCCGAGCCCACGGCCTTCCAGTTCGATTTCAGCTGGGTGGGCCAGCATCTGCTGGACTTTGCCGTGATCGTGTTCTCCTTCCTGTTCGTTGACCTGTACGACACCGCCGGCACCCTGATCGGCGTTGCCAGCAAGGCCGACCTGCTGGATAAGGACGGCAAGCTTCCCCGCGCGGGCGGCGCTCTGCTGGCCGACGCCATCGGCACCGTGGTTGGCGCCTGCCTGGGCACCTCCACCGTTACCAGCTATGTCGAGTCCTCCGCCGGCGTTTCCGCTGGCGGCCGTACCGGCCTGACCGCCCTGACCACCGCCGTGCTGTTCCTCGTTGCCATCATCTTCTTCCCCATCTTTGCCGCCATCCCCGGCTTCGCTACCGCTCCCGCGCTGGTGTTCGTCGGTCTGCTCATGCTCGGCTCTGTGAAGAAGATGTCCTTCGAGGGCGACATCGCCGATGTTGTGGGCGGCTATCTTGCCATCCTGCTCATGCCCCTGACCTACTCCATCGCCAACGGCATCATGTTTGCCATGCTGGCCTGGGTTATCCTGAAGCTGTGCACCGGCAAGGTCAAGGACATCTCCCCCGTTATGTGGGTTTCCTTCGCCCTGTTTGTGATCCGCATCATCACCTTGGTTGCGTGATTTAAGCAGCATACATCAAAAGGAGCGGACAGCCTGTCCGCTCCTTTTTCATGCCCTTTTCAGTCGAGGATCTTGCCGTCGATGGAAACGGTGATCACCTGCCAGGGCAGGAACTTGCCGCTGTTTTGCAGCGCGCGCCTGACAGCCATCTCCAACCCGCCGCAGCAGGGTACCTCCATGCGCACCAGCGTCACGGATTGGATGTCGTTGTTTTTGAGAATCTCCGTCAGTTTTTCGCTGTAATCCACACTGTCCAGCTTCGGGCAGCCCACCAGCGTCACCTTGCCTCGCATCATTTCAGCGTGGAAGTTCGCGTAGGCATAGGCCGTGCAGTCGGCGGCCACGAGCAATTTCGCGCCGTCGAAATAGGCCGCCTTCGTGGGTGCGAGCTTGATCTGCACCGGCCAGTTGCGCAGCTGCGGGCGCAGGGCGGGCGCGGCGGCCGCGCCTTCTGGCGTATCCGCGTCTACATTCATCTGGCGCATGCGCATCCCCGGGCAGGTTGCGGGCGGCGTAAAGGCGGCCTTTTTCTTCATGTTTTCCTCCACCGCCCGGCGGTCGTACTCGGCGGCTTCGCGCGTTTCAAACGTGATCGCGCCGGTGGGGCATTCGGGCAGGCAATCGCCCATGCCGTCGCAATAGTCGTCGCGGATGAGGCGGGCCTTGCCGTCTACCATGGCGATGGCCCCCTCGTGGCAGGCGTCGGCGCAGGCGCCGCAGCCGTTGCACTTTTCCTCGTCTATATGGATGATCTGTCGCAGCATCGTTTGGTCCTCCTTTGCTCTTGTGGCATTAGTATAGCGCGATCGGGCGGGTAATTCCGTTGTTTTAACCACGCATCAATTCTTTTTCGACGAATTCTGCGCACCGGACTATTCTCTTTGGCAATACGATGTTATACTCAAAGCAGACAATTTTCCCCCATGCCCAGAAGGAGGTATTCCAATGGAAATGAAGTTCTATCGCTGTGCCGTCTGCGGTCAGATGATCGCCATCGTCAAAAAGACCGCCTGCCCCGTGGTTTGCTGCGGCAAGCCCATGGAGGAGATCATTCCCGGCACCACGGACGCCGCGCAGGAAAAGCATGTGCCCGTCTACGAGGTTAAGGACGGCAAGGTGTACGTCACCGTGGGTGCCGTCGCCCATCCCATGCTGGAGGAGCACTATATCGAGTGGATCTCGCTGCAAACCACATCCGGCAACCAGCGCAAGGCCCTGAAGCCCGGCATGGAGCCCAAGGCCTGCTTCGCCATCTGCGAGGGCGATGAGGTGCTGGCCGTGTACGCCTACTGCAACCTGCATTCCCTGTGGAAGGCCTGATCCTTACAGCCTTTGGTCCATTGAATCGATCGAAAAGCGGAGCGGACGATCTGTCCGCTCCGCTTTTTTTCTGCATTGCAGCCGGCGGCTTCCAATGGGAAGCGCTGTTTTTTATTCCTGCGTGCCGCTTTCCAGGAAGCGGTTCCAGCGTCTGAGCACAAAAAGGCACAGAATCAGGTCCGCCAGCGCCAGGCCCAGCCAGCACAAAACCGTCGCCTGCCAGCCGCTCGTCTGCGCCAGCAGGCCAAAGCCGTAATTGGAAAACGCGCAGCCCAGATAAATGGCCGAGTTCAGCGCGCCGGTGATGGTGGAGGCCTTGCCGTAGCGGCCGAAGCGCACTGGCACCAGCGTGATCACCATGTGGTTGAAGCCCAACAGGATGGACGAGGTCAGCCCCAGCAGCAGGATAGAAAGCAGGGCCGGCATTTTTCCGATGAAGCACAGCGCCAGCAGCAGCGGCACCAGGGCCAAGGCACACCAGCAGGCGGCCTTGATCTCGTTGCCCTGGCAAAAGCGGTTGCACACATAGGTGGCCCCTGCCGCGCCGCCCAGGTTGATGATGGGCAGCAGCAGCGCCAGCAGCAGGGAAAAGGAAGGCGTGACCCGATAGCTTTCCATGATCATGGTGGGTACCCAGGTGGTCACGCCATCCTTGAGCATGCCGTGCAGCATGGTGGGCAGCACCAGCAGCACCACGCCGGAGGACAAAAGCAGCGGCCAGAGGGAGTCCGTGCGCATGGGGCCCGTTTTTATCTGCGTCGGCAGCTCTGTCGGCTGCGCATAGACCGCGTGCCGGGCGCGCCGCCAGGCATGCAGCCACAGCAGCAGCACCGGCAGCATGCAAAGCCCTGCGGCCAGAAACACCATGCGCCAGCTGAAAAAACGCAGCATCAGCATGGAAAGGCCGTAGGCCGCGATCGTCCCGGCAGGGATGGTGGAAGCGATGTTCAGGCAGGCCCGCACCCTTTGGGCGCGGTGCAGCACCTGCGAAATGATGCGTACGATGGGCGACCAGATCATGGACTGGGCCAGGCCGTTGACGCCCCACACCAGGGAAAGCCACAGGGGCGAGGGCATCAGCGACATGAGGCAGTTCATGCACAGGGACACGAAAAGGCCGGTGAAGATCATGGCAAAGGGCGAGATCCTGTCGCCCAGATAGCCATTCAACAACTGGCCGGAACCGTAACAAAAAAAGAAGACCGTGCCGATGATCCCACCCTGCGCCTTGGTGAACACCTGCGCATTCACCATGCCGGCCAGGGCCGCCGAATAGTTGATGCGGCCGACATAGGTGGCCGCATAGGCCGCCCAGGCCGACCAAAACACCAACGAGGAACAGCGTTCGTCAATCAGCTCGCCGATCTTCTTCATTTTTTCTTTTTTGTCAGGCTGTTTCCAGCGCCTGCACCAACGTCTGCGCTTCTTCCGTCTTCAGCAAAAGGCTGGCCTTGCCGCAGGCAACGGACAAAAAGCAGGGCTGTGCGCCGCACTTGGCCAGCGCTGCGGGCAGTTTGGTCGGCTGCTGCGTGGTGAGCAGCACGAGCCCGCTTTGCACCTCGACCCCGCCCTTCAGCGGCAAGCCGGATACTTTTTCCGCAGGCACGGCCAGAGCGATGCCGCCATCGGGAAGCAGCTGCATGTGCTGCACCTGTACGTTCGACAGCAGCTCGTCCTGTCTGTCCATGGGTACCTTGAGAAGGCTCCAGCCCTCCTCCAGCCTGGTAGGGGGCTCTTTCTTTTGCAGCATGGAGCGCATGTCGTACAGGCCCGGTTTCTGCGCGGCGATAAAGTTTGCCGCGCGCAGGGCGCCAAGGGCGAACACCCGGCGGCTGGCCGCGCTGTGGGACAGGGTGACCGTTTCGTCCTCGCCCAGGAAGTACAGCTCGTGCTCCCCGGCAAGGCTGCCGCCGCGCACCGCGTGCAGGCCGATCTCATTCTCCTTGCGCGGGCACACGCCGCTGCGGCCAAAGACGCGCTCGCCCTTTTGCGGCAGGGCGTTTTCCACGGCGGCACAGAGCATCAGCGCCGTGCCGGAGGGCGCGTCCACCTTGTACTTGTGATGCTTTTCCACGATCTCCACGTCAAAGCCCTGCAAGGCGGCGGTCGCCTGCTCGGCCAGGGAGACCAGGACGTTCACGCCCAGGGAAAAATTAGCGCTGCGGAAAACCGGCAGCAGTTTGGCAGCATCCTCAATCTGCTGCTCCTGCTCCTTGGAATAGCCGGTGGTGGCAAGCACCAGGGGCATTTTGCGTTCCCTGGCAAAATCCAGCACGTCACTAAGCGCCGCCGGACGCGAAAAATCGACCAGCACATCGGCCGCTTCCGTGCAGTCGGACAGGCGGGCATGCAGCGGAAAAGCGGCTGTTGCGCCCTCCGCGCACACGTCCACGCCCGCGGCAACGCTCAAGCCCTGCTGCGCGGCGCAGTCGGCGAGCATACGGCCCATCTTTCCCAGGGCCCCGTTGATCAGCAGCGCTGTCATGGCATGTATCTCCTTTTACAGAAGGCCGAAAACCTTCATCTGCTTTTTCAGGTTCTCATGGGTATCGTCCTGCATCTCGATCAAGGGCAGGCGCAGCGGACCGCAGTCAAAGCCCATATCGTTCATTGCTGTCTTGACCGGGATGGGGTTGACCTCGCTGAACAGAGCGAACACCAGCGGCAGCATCTCCAGCTGGCCGCGGGTGGCTTCGGCGATGTTGCCGTTTAAGAAGTTCATCACAACGTCGTGCATCATGGTGGGCAAAAGGTTGGAAACCACGGAAATCACGCCCTTGCCGCCCAGGGAGAGCACGGGCACGGTATAATCGTCGTTGCCGGAATAGATGGCAAGCTCGGGGCACAGATGCGCAAGCTTTGCCACCTGCACGATGTCGCCGGAGGCTTCCTTGACGCCCACGATGTTCTCATGCTCGCGGCTGATCTTCTGGATCGTTTCGGGCAGAAGGTTCACGCCCGTACGGGAGGGCACATTGTAAAGGATGATGGGCAGATCGGTGGAGTCGGCGATGATGCCGAAGTGGCGCACCAGGCCCGGCTGGGTGGATTTGTTATAATAGGGCGTCGCCATCAAAAGGGCATCCGCGCCCAGGGACTGGGCCTGCTTGACGGAGCGCACGGCAAAGCTGGTGTCGTTGCTGCTGGCGCCGGCGATGACGGGGATGCGATGGTTCACACGTTCCACCGCGCGGCCGATAAGCTGGGCCTCTTCGCTGATATCCATGGTGGAAGGCTCGCCCGTGGAGCCGCAGACGACCAACGCGTCCGTGCCGCCGGCAATCTGGAAGTCGATCATCTTATCGAAGGTGTTCAGGTTCAAACCGGTACCGTCCTTGCCAAACGGGGTGACCATTGCGGTCGCACTGCCCTGGAAAATGAGTTTCTTCTGCTGCATGAGAAAGTCCTCCTTGTACGTGTGTGTGCCTCCTCACAAAGAAAAACAGCAACCACCTTAGGAAAGGCAGCGCTGCCAATTTGATAAGACAAGTGCAGTTATTTCGCCGCGCACAGATGCTGCGCGCACGCGTTACGTCTGCAGGGCCTTATCCAGCGCTCCGCCCCGGCACCGGATGCCCGGGCGGGGGCGACAGTCGCACGGCGCTGTGCCGTACGCCCAGGCAGGGGGAGGCCCCACCTTCGGCGGACAAGCCCTTCCCCTCGCCACGACTTGTGCGCAGTGGGTACCGCAATGCCCGCAACCTCTGTTAAGGTACTTTCATTATCCCACAAGGCTGTAGTAAAGTCAATGCGATCACTTGCAAAAGAGATGTAAACAAACGGTTTTTATGCGCTTGACAGGTTAAGTGCGCCCTGCCAAAATAGAAAAAACGATCACTTTTCGTTTTCGTCTACCCAGTCCTTCGCCTCCTTGATGTTTTGTTTGGACGGAAGGGGAACGCCGCTGTGCTTTTCCTGCTTCGCGCTTTCGGTAATGGCCAGTGTTTCGTACTGGGACTTGCCCGCATAATGCACGGTTAGCGCATCTTCGAGTGTTTCTTTGATCGGTTCTTTTTCGCTGCAGCGATTTGCTTGATCCTTTTCCCGCGGCATGCATTTGCCCTCCTTTGGATGTCGTTCTTTGGCCAGTTTGCCCCTGCGCGCGGGAATTTATGAAGGGAGACAGACCCAGATGTTCATTCGCCTGGCCGCGCCAGATGACGCCGCCGCCATCGCCGAAATCTATCGACCCTATGTGGAAAACACCAGCTATACCTTTGAATACGAAGCGCCGGATGCGGGCGAATACCGCGCGCGCATGGAAAAGATCCAGGCCTTTTTTCCCTTCTTCGTCTACGAGGAGGACGGCCGCCTGCTCGGCTTTGCCTACGCGCACTTTTTTCACGAGCGCGCCGCCTTTCAGTGGGCCTGCGAAACCAGCGTCTATGTCGATATGTCCGCTCGCGGCCGCGGCGTGGGGCATGCGCTGTATAAAGAGCTTTTGCCTGCCCTTGCCGACATGGGCTTTTGCAAGGCCTACGCCGTACTGGGCTGCCCGAACGAGGCTTCGGAACGCTTCCACCTGCGCGAGGGCTTTGTGCGCGAAGGCGAGCTGAAAGACATAGGCTTCAAGCTCGGCGGCTGGCACGACGTACTGTACCTCGCAAAAACCCTGCGCGCCCCGTCCGTCGCGCCGACGCCGCCCCGCCCCTACACAGCTTTAGGCAAACATTGACGCGCAAAAGGAAACCGCTATAATAAAAATAGATATGTTCCTTTCCCGTTTTTTCATACCAGCGCAAACAACGGAGGTGTTTTTTTCATGGCAGACAACCAGGTTCCCTTCAATCCCGCCGATTCCAACCAGCTCACCAGGCAGTATCTGGACTCCTTCCTGCTGGAGATGCGCCTGATCGACGCCGAGCTTCCCGATACCTCCTTTACGCTGTACGGCCACCGCTTCTCCACGCCCATCATGATGGCCGCGCTTTCGCATCTCAACAAAACCTGGCCGGACGGCATGGTGGAGATGGCGCGCGGCGCCGCCGCGGCAAACGCCGTCAACTGGGCCGGCATGGGCGACGAGGACGAGCTTGCCCGCATCTGCGACACCGGCGCCAAGACCATCAAGATCATCAAGCCCTATGCCGACGAGGACATGCTGCTCAAAAAGATCGCCCATGCGGAAAGCTGCGGCTGCATCGCCGTGGGTATCGACATCGACCACGCCTTTGGCCATGCCGGCGGCTACGACAACGTGCTCGGCTACCCGATGACGCCCAAGTCCATGCAGCGCCTGGGCGAGTTCGTAAAATCCACGCGCCTTCCCTTTGTCATCAAGGGCGTGCTCTCCGTGCAGGACGCCGTCAAGTGCGCGCAGATCGGCGTCAAGGGCATCGTGGTCTCGCACCACCACGGCATCATGCCCTACGCGGTGCCGCCGCTGATGATCCTGCCCAAGATCGCCCAGGCCGTGGGCAAGACCATGCCCATCTTTGTGGACTGCGGCCTGCAAAGCGGCATGGATGCTTTCAAGTGCCTGGCCCTGGGCGCCACCTCGGTTTCCGTGGGCCGCAAGATCATGGAATACCTGCACGAAAGCGGTGCCGCCGGCGTGAAGCAGGGCATCGAGGAGCTTACCGCCCAGCTTTCCGTGGCCATGGCGCGCACCTGCTCGTATTCCCTTGATACCATCGATCCTTCGGTCCTCTGGCGCAAGGATTGGTGAAACAACTCTTCCCGCAAACTGCAAAAAGGTCCGCTGCCGGTTTGGCAGCGGGCCTTAAATCATCTGCAAAGCAGCCCTTTGAAAAGTCAAGCTTGGAACTTGAATGCTTTTATCCGCAGCGGCGGCGTGTACGCCGCGAGGAGAAAATTTCAGAAGCGGAGCTTGCCCCGCGGATGAAATCTTCATTCCGATCAAATTATACTGTACCGCAGAGCGGTACAGTATAATTTGCAACCCATGGGAAGTGAAAACACACTTCCCACGGAAGCATCGACCTTGTCGATGCGTATACGGTTTTGCTGGTCTTTACAGCTCCGCCCTGGCGCCTTCGCGCACAAACAGGGGGATCACGTCAAGCGGCGCGGCGGCGCACACGACCTGGCCGCCCGCATACACCTTGCCGGTGGCGACCTCGCGCCAGGTTTCGCCGGCAGGCAGGTACACGGCCTTTTCGGTCACGCCGGGCTCGTACACGGGGGAGACCAGGATGTCGTCGCCGAACATATAGGTATCCTCGTGGTCGTAGCCTTGCTTATCCTGCGGATAGGCGTAGAACAGGGGGCGCATCACGGGCGTGCCCTTTTCGTGGGCCTGCTGCATGGTGTGCTTGATGTAGGGACGCAGCTTTTCGCGCAGGAAGATGTACTTCTTGCAGATCTCAAAGGTCTCCTCGCCGAAGCTCCAGATCTCGTTACCGGCGCCGGTGCCGAACTGCGGATCGCCGTTGGGGGCGTTGTAGCGCATGCCGTCGCACGGCCAGTGGGGAAGCCTCTCGCCGTGCAGGCGGAACACGGGCAGGAAGGCGCCCATCTCGAACCAGCGGGTGATCAGCTCGTGGAACTTAGGATCGTCGGTGTAGCCGCCGATGAAGCCGCCGATGTCGCAGGTCCACCAGGGGATGCCGGAAACGGAGGCGGACAGGCCCGCGCACAGCTGCTCGCGCAGGGTGCGCCAGGAGGAATACACATCGCCGGACCATAGCAGGGTGCCGAAGCGCTGGCTGCCGGCCCAGGCGCAGCGCACAAGGTTGACCACCTTGTCCATGCCGGCCTCGGTCATGCCGTCGAAGAAGGACTTGGAATAATAGAAGGGATAGATGTTGGCCACCTGCACGCCGGAGCCGATGTGGTAGCGGACGTTCTCCATGTCGTTGGAGGCGGTCTCGGGCTCGGCCTCATCCAGCCAGAACAGGTCCACGCCCTTGTCGAAGTAGTTCTTCTTGGCCTCGCGCCAGATCAGCTTGCGGGCGTCCGGATGGGTGGCGTCGTAATAGGTGGTGTAGCCCATGAAGGTGCCGTACAGGCTGCCGTGGTCGGACTGGATCAGGCCGCCCATCTCGGCAAGCTCGCGGTTATTCACGGAGGCCACGTCCACGGTGGGCCAGATGGAAACCATGAGCTTGGTGCCCATCTCGTTGAGCTCCCGGATCATGCCTTCCGGATCGGGCCAGCACTCGGGGTCGAACTTCCAGTCGCCCTGCTTGGTCCAGTGGAAGAAGTCGATCACGATCACGTCCAGCGGGATGCCCAAATCGCGATACTTGCGGGCCACGGCCATCAGCTCGTCCTGGGTACGGTACCTGAGCTTGCACTGCCAAAAGCCCATGACGTCGTCGCGCAGCATGGGGGCGCGGCCGGTCACGGCGGTGTAGTTTTCCTCGATGTCCTGCGGCGTGTCGCCGGCGGTGATCCAGTAGTCCATCTGCTTGGTGGCCTCGGCCACCCACTCGGTGCGGTTCAGGCCCAGCGTCACGCGGCCCAGGGCGGGGTTATTCCACAAAAAGCCGTAGCCGCGGGTGGAAATCATGAAGGGGATGGAAGCCTGCGAGTTGCGCTGGGCAAGCTCTAACGTCAGTCCCTTGCGGTTCAGCTGCTTTTCCTGGTACTGGCCAAGGCCGTAAAGGCGCTCGTCGTCATAGGCCTCAAAGTAAGCGGTCAATCGCCAGTCGCCGCCGATGATGGGCTTGAACTGCCTGGCCTTAAGGTTGAGCGGCAGGCAATACTCGGTCAGGTCGCTGCGGTTGCGCCAGTATTCTTTGACCAGCTCCTGGCCGTTCTGGTTGTAGAAGCAGATGTAGCCGTGGCGGTCGATCACGGCCTGGATCTTTCCGTTTTGGATGGAAACGCTGTTTTTCTCCTCGTCGCGCTCCAGGCGCACGCCGGCGATATCCTCCTTGGGCAGCAGCGCCCAGTCCTCATCCGTGAGCCTGGGCTCGTAAGTCACGCGCACGCGCAGGCTGTCCTTGCCCCAGGGCTCGATGGTGATCTTTTCGCGTCCCTGCTGGTAATATAGGTAACCCTTGCTGATGTCGATGATTGCCATATGCTTTTCGTCACCCCTTGTATGTAGATTTGATTTTCCCTATGGATATTATAATAAGAAAAGGAGAGGCTTGTAAATGCCTCTCCTTCTATGCAATGCATAAAACTGCGTCAAAGAAGCCTTCCTACAGCTTGCCGATCCACTCGGGATGCGCGCCGTTTTTCAGGAACACGGGGATGCGCTCGATGGGCGCCTCGCAGGAAACTCTCTGGCCGCCCTCAAACACCTTGCCGGTGTGAAGGTCTGTCCAGGAAGCGCCGGCGGGCAGGTATACCTCGCGGCTGCGCATCTGCGCATAGCCCACGGGCGCGACCAGAACGTCGGGGCCGTACATGTACTGATCCTTGAGGTCCCAGCAGACTTCCTCACCCGGGAATTCGAAGAACATGGGGCGGATGACGGGCGCGCCGCAGGCGCTGGCCTCATCCATCAGCTGGCGGGTGTAGTCGCGCATGAGCTCGCGGAACTCGATGTGGCGCTTCATGATCTCGTAGTTTTCCTCGCCATAGGACCAGATCTCGTTGTCCGCGCCGCTGCCATGGCGCACTTCGCCGGCGGCGGTGCGCACCTCCTCGCGCGGGGTGCGGGTGCCGTGCAGGCGCATGACCGGGCAGAAGGTGCCCCACTCAAACCAGCGCACGAGCAGCTCCTTAAACTCCGGATCGTAGATGTTGCCGCCCACAAAGCCGCCGATATCGGTGGTCCACCAGGGGATACCGGCAATGCCCATGTTAAGTCCCGCGCAGATCTGGCGGCGCAGGGTGGGGAAGTTACTATGCACGTCGCCGGACCAGACCAGGGCGCCGTAGCGCGCGGATCCCGCCCAGGCGCAGCGAAGCAGGTTGACGGCCTCCTTCTGTCCCTCGCCCTTTTGTCCCTCGTAGAAGGCACGGGCATAGGCCTGGGGATAGATGTTGCCGGTCTGCAGCACAGAGCCGGAGAAATAGCGGTAGTTTTCAAAGTCGTACACGCTGTATTCGGGCTCGGCCTCGTCCAGCCAGAAGGTCTCGATGCCGTACTTGTAGTAATTCTTTTTGATGAGGGACCAGATGTACTTGCGCGCCTGGGGGTTGGTGAAGTCGAAGAACATCACGTCGCCATCCGGGCAGTGGAACTGGATGTCCGTGCCCTTGTCGGAGCGCGCAAGGTAGCCGTTTTCGTCCATCTCGGGGAAGTTTTCGCTGTCCAGCTGCACCTGCGGCCAGATGGAGACCATGACCTTCATGCCGTAGGAGCTGAGCTCCTCCACCATGGCCTTGGGGTCGGGCCAGAACTCGTCCTCAAAGCGGTAATCGCCCATGTGCGGCCAGTGGAAGAAGTCGATCACGATCACGTCCACATGGATGCCGCGCCTGTGGTATTCGCGGGCAACCTTCAGCAGGTTCTCCTGGTTCCAGTACCTGAGCTTGCACTGCCAAAAGCCCAGGCCGTACTCGGGCATCTTGGGGGCATGGCCCACGGCGTCGGCGTAAGCGGCCTCGATCTGGGCGGGCGTGTCGCCGGCGCAGATCCAGTAATCCATCTGCTTGCAGCTTTCCGACGTCCACTCGGTCAGGTTGTTGCCGAAGGTCACGCGGCCGATGGCCGGGTTGTGCCAGAGGAAGCCGTAGCCCTTATTGGAAAGCACAAAGGGCACGCTGGCCTGGGAGTTGCGCTGCGCAAGCTCCATGAAGGAACCCTTTACGTTCAAAACCTCCTGCTGGTACTGGCCCAT
>JBNRMU010000181.1:0-8886 GCA_050309765.1 Christensenellales bacterium | reverse complement strand
GGCTTCTTTTCGTTGTTGACATAGGAAAGGAAGCTCTTTTTCGCCAGTTCGTCCAGGCCGTATACGTTGTGGTAAGTGTAGGCCTGGAAGATCTTGGGGATCTCGATGCCCTTGGGGCAGGGCTGGCAGTAGCCGCAGCCGGTGCAGTACAGTTCGGAGAACTTTTTAAGGTTTTCCAGATTTTCGCCGATCTTGCGCCACTCCTCCTCGGTCATGGGGTTTTCCAGGGAGGCGACGGCGGCGTTCTGGTCCACCATCTCATAGGTCTGCATGCCGGACAGCGCGCAGCACACGCCGGGGTTGCCCAGCACAAAACGCAGGGCCAGCTCATAGGTGTTGAGGTTTTGATCGCCGCCGAGCTTTTTCGCAAGCTCGGTGGGCGCGGCAAGGCGTCCGCCGCCCACGGGACCCATGACCACCACGCCCAGGCCTTTCTTGGCGGCGTACTGGATCATTTCTTCATTTGCGCGATCCAGCAGGTTGTACTGCAAAAGCACACTCTCCAGGCCCTCGCCGTGGTCGATGATGAACTTGAGCGCTTCGGGCGTATCGTGGAAGGAGAAGGAGATGTGGCGGATCTTGCCCTCGGCCTTGAGCTTCTTGGCCTCTTCCAGCAGGCCGAGGCCGAGGATCTTTTCTTCGAAGACCTTCTGGTTGATGCCCCAGAAGTGGTAAAAGTCCACATGGTCGGTGTCCAGCTTCTTAAGGCTGATCTCCAGCGTGGCGCGGTAATCGGCCGGGGAGGAGACCCTTTCCAGCGGGCACTTGGTGGAGATGCAGACCTTGTCGCGGATGGGTTTTAAGGCTTGGCCCACGGCGATCTCGCTGTTTTCGTGGCAGTAGTACAGGGCGGTGTCGAAGTAGTTGACGCCCAGGTCGTAGGCGTGGCGCAGCATGGCGTCCGTTTTTTCCTGATCGACGATAAAGCTGCCGTCCGGCTGCTCGATCTCCGGCAGACGCATGCAGCCAAAGCCGAGAGCGGAAATGTTGAAGCCGGTGTTGCCGAATTTTCTGTATTGCATTGTTGTTCCCCCTTAGAAGAACAGATAGGATGATTGCTATAACAACATAATTATAGCAAAACAAAACGGCACATGCAAGCACGGGCAGGATGGTTTTTCCGCAAGGGCATAGGCACGTAATTTCAAGTTGAAAGCCTATTTTTCGGGTGGTATACTTTTTGTAGAGGAACAGCACTCAATTCTTAGGGGAGGTATGGATCATGGATATGTTCAATCAGCCCTGGCGCCTTGTGCAAAACCGCATCCGTGGCCGCGGCGGCCGTGAGATCGACAAGTTCCGCGGCGTGAACCCGCCCATCGACGACGCCACCGGTTCTGAGGCCTGGATCGGCTCCGTTACCCGCGTGGGCAACCCGCCCGCAGATAAACCCAACTACGGCTGCAGCGAGGTGTATCTGCCGGACGGCAGGCGCATGTTCCTGTTCGAAGCCATCGAGCTTAACCCCGAGGCCATCCTGGGCGAAAAGCATATGCAAAAGAACGGTACCGGCCTTGGTATGCTGATCAAGTACCTGGATGCGCAGTACCAGTACGGCCTGCAGTGCCATCCCACCCGCCCGTGGGCCAAGAAGATGTGGAACAGCCCCTACGGCAAGGAGGAGAGCTGGTATGTGATCGGCACCCGCGACGACACCAAGGAGCCGGCCTATCTGCTGCTCGGCTTTAAGGAAGGCGTCACCCGCGAGACTTGGGAAAAGTACTACTACGAGGACAATCTTGCCGCGCTCGAGAACCTGTGCCACAAGATCTACGTTAAGGAGGGCGAGGCCTACTTTGTGGGCGGCGGCTGCCCGCACGCCCTGGGCGAAGGCTGCTTTGTGATCGAGGTGCAGGAGCCCAGCGACATCACCCTGGGCGCCCATCCCCTGGGCGAAAAGGATTACTTCGGCAATCCTGTGACCGAGGAGCAGAGAAAGCTGCACGACAAGCGCCTGCTGGGCGCCTATGTGTACGACGGCTGCGATTACGAGACCAACCTCAAGCGCTGGCGTTCGGAGCGCAAGCTTTTGCGCAAGGGCGACTGGGGCGAGGAAAACATCGTCATCGGCCCCGACAAGACGAGCTTTTTCTCCTTCACGGAGCTCAACGTCAAGGGCGATGCGCCGTTCAATCGCACCGGTTATCCCCAGGTGGGCATCGTCATCGCCGGCGAGGGCAAGCTTTTGTTCGACGGCGGCGAGATGAACATCAAAAAGGCGGACGAAATCTTCTTCCCCTACAATGTGCCGAATCTGCACGTGAAGGGCGACTGCAAGATCGTGCTCTGCAATCCCGAAGGTGTGACCTTCTGAGACAATCAGACGCAAAAAGGAGTTTGAAAAATGCTGAATTACCCCATTATAACGCTGAACAACGGCAGCAAGATCCCCCAGATCGGTCTGGGCGTGTTCCGCTCTCCCGTGGGCGAGGAGACTTCCAACGCCGTCAAGTGGGCCCTTGAGGCCGGCTATCGCCACATCGATACCGCCATGGCCTACCGCAACGAGCAGGACGTGGCCCGCGGCATCAAGGAAAGCGGCGTGCCCCGCGAGGAGATTTTCATCACCTCCAAGCTGTTCAATTCCATGATCGAGACCAAGCAGTCCGTGGAGGGCACCTTGCAGTCCCTGGAAAAACTGGAGACGGATTATATCGATCTGTACCTACTGCACTGGCCCGTCACCAATTTCATGGATTCCTGGGAGACGCTGATGCGCTTTTATGAGGAAGGAAAGCTGCGCGCCATCGGCGTGAGCAACTTCCAGATCCGCCACCTGGAAAAGCTGGAAAAGGCCGGCCTGATGAAGCCCGCCGTCAACCAGATCGAGCTGCATCCCAGCTTCCAGCAGAAGGAACTCAAACCCTACTGCGAGGAGAGGGACATCCGCATCGAGGCCTGGAGCCCCCTGGGCGGCAGCGACTATCTGCTGATCGACCGCCCCGAGATATTAAAGATCGCTCAGAAGTACGGCAAGAGCGGCGCGCAGGTCATCATCCGCTGGCACATCCAGATCGGCAACATCGTCATCCCCAAGTCCGTGAAGCAGAACCGCATCATCGAAAACGCCGATGTGTTCGACTTCCAGCTGGACGAGGAGGATATGGCTGTGATCGCCGCCATGGATACCAACAAGCGCAGCTACTGGAGCCCCGACCGCTGGGACTAAGAAACAACATAAAAAGCCTGCCGCAGATTCTGCGGCAGGCTTTTTATGTGCCTGGGTTTAATAGCGCTTGTAGTAGTCGAACAGCTCGATCTGTTCGCCAGAGGGGCCGGCAAAGAAGATGTTTTTGACGCCATCCAGTATGTTGTCCGCGGTGGAAACCTGCGCGTCCTGCGGGATGAGCCCCTGGGCCTTGAAGCCTTCGACAATCTCGTCGATGTAGGTGCATTCGATGGCGACATGGGCCACGATGCCGTTTACACTCTTTTCGTCCACGGTGGAAACGTCGGCGGGCTGGATCAGCTCCAGCAGACAGCTGCCCAGCGACAAAAAGGCGAGCTTAGACCCTGGGCTGTTTTCCGCGTCCACCGAAAAGCCCAGCTTTTGATAAAACGCCTTGGAAGCCTCGATATCCTTGGTAAAGATGCCGATGTGCGCAAGACCGACCATTTTTGCGGGATGGTTTGCCATAGCTGTTTCCTCCTTTTGCTGCGATACAAAGCGACTATCTTGATTATAACACAGCTTTTAACTTTAGGGGCATTGAAAGGCGGGACAAATTGGGTTAAACTCTATGGCATATACACGGATGGTTCCCAAGGATCGGGATATGCCTTGCGCGGGGCGACAGCCGGCGGGGCGTCGTACTACGACGGCAAGCGTATCTTAAGGGCCGAACGGGGCTGCTTGTGTATAAAAAACATCAGGTATCCGATGCGAACTTGAATGGAGGAAACAACTATGCACGAAAAAACCAGAAATTTGGCACTCGCGGCGATTTTTCTTGCCCTGATTCTGCTGCTGGGATTGACCCCCATCGGCCTGATCCCCCTGGGATTTGTCAATGTCACCACGCTGTGCATTCCCGTGATCGTGGGCACCCTGCTGCTGGGACTTAAAACCGGGCTGGTGCTGGGCTTGTGCTTTGGCGCCATCAGCGCGATGAGCGCCTTCGGCATTTACGGAACGCCCTCGGCTCTGGCCAGCGCCTTGGTGGCGGCCAGCCCTGTGCTGGCGGCCGTAATGTGTTTTTTGCCCCGCCTGTTGATCCCTGTGACCACCCACTTTGTGTATAAGCTGATCGCCCGCGACCGCGAGGCCTATGTGCGCGCGGTGCCGGTGGCGGCGGTGGCCGGATCCCTGACCAACACCGTGTTTTATCTGGGGCTGATGCTGCTGTTCTACGTAATCATGGGCATCAACTCCGAAAAGGTAATGGCGCTGATCGGCGGAACGGGACTGATCGCCGGCACGTCCGAGGCGATCGTGGCGGCGCTGCTCTCAACGCCCATACTCGCCGCGCTGTGGAAGCTGACCAAGAAGAAATAACTCTAACGGAATGGGGAAGCGTTCATGATACTTACGCTGGATATCGGAAATACCAACATCAAGTGCGCCGTGTTCGATGGCGATGAGATGAAAAACACCTGGCGTGTTTCCACCGTGCGCCATAAGACCAGCGACGAGTTTGGCATTCAGCTGAACATGTTTTTGCAGTACAACGGATACAGCCGCAAGAACATCGACGGCATCATTTTTTCCTCCGTCGTGCCTTCGATCAACTACACGATCGAGCACATGATTGAGGACTATTTCGATACCGCGCCCATCATGGTGGCGCCGGGCATCCGCACGGGACTCAATATCCGTTACGACAACCCGCAATCCCTGGGCTCCGACCGCATCTGCAACGCGGTGGCGGCGCAGGCGCTGTACGGCGGGCCCTGCATCTTCATCGACTTTGGCACGGCCACGACCTTTGGCGTTATCAGCGAAAAGGGCGAGTTCGTCGGCGGTGCCATTTGCCCGGGGCTTAAGCTCTCCAGCGAGGCCCTGACCGAGCAGGCCGCCCAACTGCCCAAGATCGAGCTGATCAAGCCCGACATGGTCATCCAGCGCAACACCGTGGCCAACATGCAGGCCGGTATCGTGTACGGCTACGTGGGCCAGGTGGATTACATCGTGCGCAAGATGAAGGGCGAGATCGAGACCGACAAGCCCATCAAGGTCATCGCCACGGGCGGGCTTTCGCGCGTGATCGCCAGCGAGACCTCGTCCATCGATATCCTCGACGACAAGCTTACCCTAAAGGGGCTGAAGCTTCTTTACGACCGCAACGCCTAAATAGCGTTTGCGCCCCGCCAACCAATGCGCGCCGCCGCAGGTAGTCCTTGCCTGCGGCGGCTTTGCACATCCCTTATTCCTTGTCGGTTGACAGAAAAATGGCGGTTGCGGTATGATGAATGGGACATAAAAAAGCCGCAGACGGCTTACTTTTATACGATACAGGAGGGAATTTTTCATGGGAAAAACTGCTGTTGTCACCGGCGGAAGCCACAACATCGGGCAGGGCATCGCCATCGTGCTAGCCGAGCATGGCTATGACGTTGCCATCACCTACAACAACCGCAAAGAAGGCGCTTTGGAGACCCAGGCCGAGATCGAAAAGCTGGGCAAAAAGTGCTTCGTGTACCAGGCGAGCCTGGAAAACCCCAAGGTGCCGGATGAGATCGTGGCCCGCGCCCATAAAGACCTTGGCCACATAGACCTTATGGTCTGCAATGCCGGCAACGGCGGCTTCCGCGGCTCCATACTCACTGTAACGCCGGAAAAGGTGGACGAGGTGTATTCCGTCAACTTCCGCAACTACATCTTAAGCGCCGGCGCTGCCGCCCGCTACATGGTCAAGGACAACATCGCCGGCAGCATCATCTTCATCACCAGCTCCCGCGCGGAGATGGCCTATCCCGACGATTACCTCTACGGCGGCTTCAAGGCCTGCGTCAAGCGCGCCTGCGAGTCCATGGCCCTGGACCTTTCCGCCTACAATATCCGCGTAAACTGTGTGGCGCCCGGCGCCACCTGGACCCCGCGCCCCGGCATGGAGGACAGGCTCAAGTCCCCCTTCGTGACCGAGTCCATCCCCCTGCACCGCGTGGGCACCCCGCGCGACAACGGCGAGGCCGTCGCCTTCCTGGCCTCGGACAAAGCCAGCTATATCACCGGCGTCACCGTGCGCGTGGACGGCGGCCTGATCCTGCCCGGCATGCTGGAGGGCTATGACAAGATCCCCTGGGTGCGGCAGGAGTGGCGCGACAAGATCGCAGCCGAGTTTGCCGACTGGAAATTCCTGGACGAGCAGGAATAAGTATGCTGCATCGGGGGGCCGCATGGCGGCCCCCTTTGTATATACTTGGGAGACGAGAGGACCTTATGGAAAAAGCGACAAGAGAATACCTTGCAAAGATCGCGCGTGAAAAAGCTCAACTGCCTTTTCACGGATATGTTGGGGGAAAGGAGTCGAATCTTGAACCGATCGTTCATCCCTTTCCCAAATGGAGCATCAAAGAAGCGGATGGACTATGGTGTGCGGCGTTCGTTTATTATTGCTGCGCGGAAGCGGGGTTTGCAATCCCTATTCGGCCGGAGGAATGCATAACTTCACACCTTGCTGGCTGTTTGGCCTGGGAGGAGTTTGCCAAAGGCGATAGCCGGATCGAGTACCATAAAGCAGCGGAAGGGTTTGTTCCGCAAACAGGCGACATCGTGCTGTATGACAGGGTGTTTGTAAACCATGTGCATGATCATATCGGCATCGTCTTGCAGAAACTGGACAATGCGATCCTTGCGGCAGAGGGCAATATAAATAACCGATCAGGGATTATAGCCCGTCCCATGGACGAACATATACGGGCCTGCATCAGGATTCCGGACGGATATCGATACCAGAGGAGCTGAGGAAAAATGCAGTCGACATTTCTGGGAAACGAAATGATTCTGGAAGCATTGCAGGCTTACGGCATGGCAGATGCCAAGTATGAACTGATTCGGCATAACGAGAACATCACCTGCAGGGTTGATAATCATGGAGCTTTGTATGCTCTTAGGATCCACTCTCCCGTGGAAGGCTTCCGTACCTTCCTTGCCGCCGGAGGGAGGAGCGGCAGGGAGCTTTTCCAAAGCGAAACGGATCTTCTCATACACATGGAACAAAACGGATTGGACGGTTTGCAAAAACCGGTTTTAAACCTTGTTGGCGAGTCTGTGACCCAGCTTAAAAACGCTGTTCCCGCCATGCTGCTTTCCTGGGTAGACGGCAGGCCCCTGACCAAAGAAGAAGGCACAAAATATGCTGGGGAAATCGGCAGGCTTGCCTGCAAAATACATCGCGCGGCAATGGGTTTCAGGGGAGAAAGGCCGCGCTATGATGACAAGCTGAGCGACAGGATGATCGAGGAAATCCGCAGGGCCGTATCCGAGGATCACATTGCGGAGGATGAAGGACGGATCTGCATCCGTGAATTGGAGGCGATCAAGGCGGTGCAGAAGCGTCTGGAAGCACAGACGGCGCCGTCTGTCATACATGCCGACCTTGGACTGGATAACATCCTGATTACGGACAAAGGTCTCATCCCCATAGATTTCTCGTTATCCGGCTATGCCTCTTTGGCGCAGGAAGCGGGCATGCTTTTGTCAAATTACCAGGATAAAGAAAGCATTTCGGCGCTCCTAAAGGGTTTTGCAGAGTCCGGAGAAACGGTCAGCGCCGCGGATGCGCAAGTGTTTTTATCCTACAACGTGCTCTTGTTCGTCTGTGCCCAGCACGACCGCTTTTTTCGCGAGGAATGGTTTGGTGCGGCCATGTATCGCTGGTGTACGACGCTGTTCGTGCATTGAGTTTTATAAATGTATATCTGGTATATCCCAAAGATGTAAAAGCAACTGCGTGCAAAGGGAGGAAAAGAGATGTTCCGGAGAATCGAACGCAGACAGATCGATATAGAAAAGGCGTCCATGCTTTCCGCTGTGATGAACACGGTGGAGATCGTGGTCCTGCTCTTGCTGCTTGCGGCGGATTTTCTGGACCTGTTCCGCACGCACACCCTCATCTGGCGGCCGCTTTTGATCCTGTCGGTGCTGGCACTGCTGGTGGAGGCTTGCCTGTCCGTGCGCGACGCCTTTATCTGGCGCGACACCCATCGCCAAAACGAGATGCTCAAGGACGCCTGGAAACAGCTGGAGGAGCTCAACGACCAGCTGCGCATGCAGCGTCACGACTTTTTGAACCATTTTCAGGTGGTATATTCCCTGGTGGACATGGATGAAAAAAAGGAAGCCATGGAATACATCGAGCAGGTCTACGGCCAGATGAAGCGCTTCTCCTCGGCCATGAAGACGGCCAAACCGGCCATCAACGCCCTTTTGTACGTGAAGCTTGCCGACGCGCAGAACCGCGGCATCGAGACGCAGCTTTCCGTCGGCAGCGACTGGAAAAACCTGCCCCTCTCCGACTGGGAAATGTGCCGCGTGCTCGGCAACATACTGGACAACGCCATGGACGCCTTGAAGGGGACGGAAAAGCCGAAGCTCAAGGTCGAGATCTACGAAGACCTGCGCAGCTATGGCTTTACGATCCAAAACAATGGACCCATGATCCCCCACGACCAGCTCGAGCGCGTCTTTGCCCTCGGCTATACCACCAAGGCAAACGGTCAGGGTCTGGGCCTTGGGATCGTACGCCAGCTGATGGAGGGGGCGGGCGGCAGCATCCGCGCGCTGTCCGACGCAGCCAACACCAGCTTTGTGGGCACGCTGCCAAGGCTCAGCGAAACGGAGCATCTCCTGGAGGAACAAACACAGCCGCCAAGCGAATAAATTAAAGGGATAGAGCAAAGCCGCCGCGCGACATTCATTGGTTGTCGCGCGGCGGTTTTGTATAT
>JBNRMU010000180.1:0-10441 GCA_050309765.1 Christensenellales bacterium | reverse complement strand
ATACATAGCCTTCCGTGCCGTCCGCAAGGCGGATGTATGCCCAGCCGTTCGCGCTGCCAAGGAACGTAAAGACCTCGCCCCGTTTCAGCACCCGCAGGGCTGGGTAGCGCGTACCCGGCCCGCAGCGGAAATTGAGCCGGCTGCAGACCACCGTGCCGCTGACAGGGACGACCTCTGCCTCGGGCTGAACCTGCGCAGTCGGCTGGAAGACGGGTTCCGGAAGCTCGTTTTCCCAGGGCGGCTGCGGCAGGGGCGCAAAGACGGCGCCCACCGCAACGTCGTGCGCGGGCAGGATAAAGCCGCCGTTTTCGGGGCTCAGGCGCTCATCGGGCGCGGAAGGATCGTAATAATACACGCTGTCTGTCTGGTAGCCGGCCTCCGGAAAGGCCTCGACTGCGATCCAGGTGCCGGGCAGCGCGCGCACGGGCCCCAGGCGCAGCGCGCCGTGCAGGATGCCTGCCTCGGCATAAACGCGGTACAGGTCGGGCAGTGGCTCGCCGTTTGTAACGAGGATGCTGCCCTGCAGGGGGATGCGGGTGGGGTTGTCCAGCGCGACCTCGTCTACAAGCTGCCAGAGGAAGAAGCTCTGCGCGCCGGGCGTGGCGTCAAAGCCCTCCGCCGCGCGCCAGACAAGCGGGATGGAAAGCACGTCGGATGATTCGGCCAGATGCACCGCGGCGCTTGGGTAGCGCTCGGCCAGCAGGCGCAGTGTTTCCTGCGCGTTCCGGGAGGGAATGTCCAGTTGGAAGGAGACGGGCGCGTCCACAGAGGAAACCACCGGCAGGGGTTCGGGCGCCTTCTGCACGGGGCCGAGCTCGCTGCTTGCCACTTCGCCCAGGCAGTTGTCCCGGCCGATGGCCCGCGCCCGCAGCACGTAACCGATATCGCCACTTTGCAGAAGATACTTTTCGCCGCCTGCGCCTGCTATCTGACGGAAGCTTTGGCCGTTTGCGGGCCGCCGCTCCCAAACGATGTCATAGGATAGGCCCTGCGGCGCGCCATCAAGCTGCGCGGCGAGCGCTTCGCCCGCGACCGCCTCGCCGGTGAGAACAAGCGTTCCCAAAAGCTGCGCCGCCTCGAGGCACACGGCGGGCGAATATATGCCGCTTTGTCTTTCCGTTACGCGCAGGTAGCACCCCACGTCCGCGGCGGCGGGGGTATAGCTTTGCCCTTCATAGATATCATCGAAAGGCCCCTCGGCAGCCAGGGCGCGCTGCCAGACAAAAACGGGCGCAAGGTCGTCCGGGCCGGAAAACACGGCCGTAAGGGGGCTGCCCATCAGCGCTTCGCCCTGGATGGAGATGGTCGGGAGCACCGTTTCCGCGGGCAGGACAGGGCCGACGGCCTCGCTGAACAGGGCGGTGTCGTACCTTTCCCTGCCGACGGCAAGCGCGCGCAGGTATTGCCCCACCTGCGCCTGTGTGGGCGTGAAGGAGGCGGCCGTTGCTCCGTCTATGGGCAGATAGTCGCCCTCCGCCGCGTCGGGATGGTCGGCATACAGCCAGAGGTAATCGACATGCGCGTCGGAAACGGAGGCGTCCGAAAGCACGGCGTTGAGCTTTTTGCCGGCCTGCGCCTTGCCCGCAATGGCAAGGCTGCCCGGCAGGGGCAGCTGACGCACCGGCCCCACGGGCTGGCTGTAAAGGGTTAGATCGCCGTCTGCATAAAAAACCTTCAGGCGAATCTGCTGACCAAGCAGCTGGGCGGTGAGCAAAAGGCTGTCCCCGTCCGCGCCGGGGATGTCCGCAAAGCGCCTGCCCTCGCCGCTTTGCCAGTGAAGCGCATAGCCGGGTTGAAGCGCGCCCGCATCGGCGCGGAGCGTATCGCCCGGCGCGCAACCGTCAAAAAGGATGGCAGGGCTTGACTGCAAGGGCTCGACCTCGTCTTCCTCCGGCGCGCCGACATCCTCCGCTGCTGCCAAGGGCGCGGCGGAAGCATCGCCCTCCTCAAAAAGGCCGATATCGTCCGGTAGGGGTACGGCGCCTGCGGGATAGGAGAACGGCAGGCCATCCGATTCGTCGTCCGAATCGCCAACTAAGGCCGGTTCTGCGCCGTCCTCGTCCCAGAGAGGAGCGCTTTGTTCGCCTGTGGGCGCGGCTTCTTCCGCAACGGGAGAGGCCTCGGCCTCGTTCAGATCGAGGCTTTGGCCCGATTCTTCCCCGAACGGGACGGCGTCGCCGTTGCCCGCCCGCGCAGGCCAGGGCACAAAGAAGGACAATGCCAGGCAAAGCGCGACCAGCCAACACAAACCCTTTCTTTTCAGCAGCACGGACGATTCCCCTTCCCAACAAAAACCTATATCTTATTTTGCAATAAATTGTTGAAAAAAGAAAGACAAAAAGGCGAATTTAGGCAAAATAAGGCAGATATATGTTTTTTGCCTTGTTTTTGCCCACAAAAAGCCCCGCTGCCCGAGGGGGCAGCGGGGTTTTAGTTGTGCTTAAATCCTTTGGCAGAAGGAGAGAATCTCGTCCACGCGCGCATCCACATCGGCCCTGCATTCCACACCGGCAAGGCCCAGGCCCTCGCCGCGCTCGATGTCCAGATGGCCGTAAAAGTGGAAAAGGGTTTGCAGGATCCGGTCCAGTTCCGCCTGGCCCGGCCCCGTGCGCAGGGCGATGGCATGGCCCTTTTTGCCTGCGCCGATTGTCGCGTGCGGCTCGTGGGTGTTGCTCCAGGGCGTGCAGCGGTCGATGAAGACCTTGAACTGGCCGGGCACGTCCGCCCAGTAGGAGGGAGAAACGCACAAAACCACATCGGCAAGGGCAAAGCGCTCCATCAGCTTTTGCATATCGTCTTGAAGGGCGCAGCACGCGGTGCCGTGGCACTGCCTGCAGCCGCGGCAATAGCCGATGCGATAGTCGTCTATGCAGGCAAGCTCGGTTTCATAGCGCGGGGAAAGGGCCTGCGCCGCAAGACTTGCGATGCGGGCCGTTGCGCCGCTTTTGACGGGGCTGCAGTTGAGGATCAGTACGTGTTTCATGATCGGTTTCGCACCTCTGCGCGCTTGTTCTGAAAGTAATCGCTGCTAAGGATGGCGCACTGGCACACGTCGATGAAGCGGCCCTTGTTGCACAACCGCTGGCGCAGTACGCCTTCCCTTTGCATGCCGGCCTTTTCCATCACCCGGCCGGAGGCGGGATTGTCTACATCGTACTGGGCCTCGATGCGGTTTAGATGCATCTGCTCCATGCCGTAGGCGATCACGGCCTTCAGGGCTTCGGTGGCGTAGCCCTGCCCCCAGTGGGCGCGGCCAAGGGAATAGCCCACCTCGCCGCAGGAATGCTCGCGGCTGATGGCGACAAAGCCGATGGTGCCGATGATGTGGCCGCTTTCCATCAGCTGTATGCCCCAGCTGGCCGCCTCGCCCAGGCGGTACTGGCGCAGCAGCTGGCGCAGAAAGGCCCGCGAATCGCCGATGTTCCTGTGCGTCTCCCACAACACATAGCGGCTGACCTGGCTGTCGGAGCTGATTTGAAAGATGTCCGACGCATCCGCCATGGCGAGCGGACGGATGAGCAGCCTTTCCGTTTGGATGCCGGGAAAATTGGCCAGGTCAGATCGATACATGTTCTTCCTCCATGGGCAAAAGGTCGATAGAATCGCCGCCCGTTACGGCTTGTGCATACAGCTCCTCGCCGGGCAAAAGGCATTTGAGCGCGGGCCCGGGCAGGCACAAAAGGCCGAAAGCGGCAGCTTCTCCCCGATTGACAGCGTAGCACGAATCGCCCGCCTGCGCAACCGATACCGCCGCGGGCGGCAGCGACGCACTCTCCATGCCGGCAAAAAGCAGCGGCTCCTCCCAGGACCAGAGCGTTTTGCCGTTTTGGCAGAGCCGCAGACGCAAAAGCGGCGGCCCCTCCAGAGGCCAGGGAAGCGCCGCCTCCAGATGCAGGGGCAGGGAAAAATCGCTGAAGGAGTTTAGGGTGAACACGCTGTCCTTGATCCTGCGTCCGCGGCAGCTGTATATCTGCGCCTCCAGCACACAGGCGCCCTGCACACGGCCCAGGGGGTACAGATGCAGGCGCAGGGGCGCGCCGGGCAGCGGGGCCGTCGCGCCGCGGCAGACGTATACGCCAAAGGGCGATAGGGCACTGCGCAGGGCCGCTTCCTCGGCAGAGGGGCGGCCTGTTCGGCCCAGCAGTTCCAGCGGCAGGCCCAGCCGTTTTCCTTCGCAGCGCGCCTTTGTCAAGCGCGCGTACAGTTTCAGCGCGCGCAAATAGCCGGGCGTTTCCTCGCAGGCAAGCGCTTCCAATCCATCCAGATGGCCGGGCACAAGGCCCAGGCGGCGGGCGCTTTCCTCCAGGGCGAAAAGGCCGGGATCGCGGCCGTCCGCAGGGCTGCCGTCGGCAAAGCGGAAGGATAGCCCGCCCAGGTATCGTGCGCAGGGATGCGAAGCAAAGCCGAGCGATAGCGCCGCCCCATCCAGTTCCTGCCCTTTTTTAAGCAGCAGCCAGACGCACAGGCCTTCCTCGTCCAGGCGGGACAAAAGCGCCTGCGGCGGCAGGGAGAAGAACGCCGCGCCCTCGATGCCGAGCTGCCGCAGGCCGCCAAGGGCGGCCGGATCGCTCTTTTCGTCCAGCAGCAGGGGAAATTGGGGCGGCGCGGCAGGCTGTTCTTGCGGCAGGCGCAGGGAAAGCTGCGTGCTGTCGCAGAGTGCGCCCGCCCGCTCCATTTTTATATACAACGTGTATAGCGAAGAAGCTTCGCCTTCATATACCGCCGCCGGCATTTCCATGGAAAAGCGCAGCGTTTGCTCCCGCGCCTGCAGGCGGCGTTCCTCCACCAGGCTTTGGCACAGCGCGTCGCCCTTCATCAGGTGCAGGCGCAGCTGCACGCGGCCCTCGCCGAAGGCCTGCACATGCAGATGTATCTGCAAGGCGCCGCCCTCCCCGCAGGCGGCCTGGGCGCGGGCGATGCGCGCAAAGTAGCAGCACACAAGGCTGGGCGGATCGATCAGCGCCGGCAGGGCGCTTTCGCCCTGCATTAGGGCGGGGACAAAGCTGAGCGTCAGCTCGCAGGGGCCGCAGAGCAGCGCCTGCGAAAGCTCGATCTGGGCAAAGGGCGCAAGTGCGCCCAGGTTTCTGCCGCCCGCAAGGACCTCGCCGCTGCCGCGCAGGTTTCCAAGGTACAAAAAGTATCTCTCGCTCCGGCCCTCGGGCGGTTCGGGCGGAGGGCAGAGGCTTTTTGCAAAGCGCCAGGCGCGCAGGTATACCCACTCGCCGCTGCGGCCCTCGCCCCACAAAAGGCCGCGCGCCCGCAGGGCGGGCAGAAGTCCTTTCTTTGGATCAAAGGGCAGGGACAAGGCCTCCCTTTCGTCCGTATCGTAGGGCGAAGGGGCGCAAAGGGTCCAGTCTTCATCCAGAGGTATGCGTCTTGCCATAGAAAAAACCTCCCCGTACGCCATGGCGCGCGAAGAGGCGGCGGGCGCCTACAGTCCCAGCGCCCGCCCGGCCTTCAGCAGGGCGGCCATGGTTTTGCCGTCGTGTATGTTGCCCTCCATCACCTGCACCAGCAGGTCGCGAAGGGGGATAAACTCCACGGACAGGAACTCGTCGTCGTCCGGATCGTCCTTTCCGGCGGTGAGGCGCTGGGCCATGTACAGGTGCACGACCTCGTTGCAGTAGCCGGGGCTGCCGATGTAGGGGCCAAGGTAGGTCCAAAGCTCGGCACTCAGGCCCGTTTCCTCGCGCAGCTCGCGCTGGGCGCAGGCGAAGGGGTCCTCGTCGGGCTTGTCCAGCTTACCGGCGGGGATCTCCAGCATCTCGCGTCCCAGGGCCACGCGGTACTGGCGCACCATGGGCACGCGCAACTGCTCGTCCACGGGCACGATGGCCGCCGCGCCGTTGTGGCGGATGATTTCCCGAAGGGCCTGCTTGCCGTTGGGAAGCTCGACGGTCATTTTTTCCAGGGTCAGGATATGGCCCTTGTATATTTCCTGCCGCTCGATGGGTTTTTCTTCGTATGCCATGAATGTATGACCTCCTTATATCCTAAGTCCGGGCGCCCGATGAAAAAAGCGCCTGCGACCGTTTTTGTCAAACAAAGCGATGAAAGTATAAAATTCGGGGTTCAGCGCCCGTTTCCTGCCTGAGAGGAGGAAAAGAGGCGCGAAACGCCCCGACGCGGCTCCCTGGGGGAGAATCGCGCCGTCTTGACAAAATACGAGCGCCGATGCTAGAGTATACTGTAAATCATAACGGTTTTGCAAGGCGTGCGCTGCGCACGCTTTTCCATGGCCGGCATAAAAAACAGACCCATTCGCCCCGGGCAGGGGGAATGGGTCTTTGGCACATTGGCTTATCTGTCCTTGATCAATTCCACGCGGTAGCCATTGGGGTCCACCACCCAGCCCTGGGCGGAGCCGTCCAGGCCCACCTTGGGCTCGATGATCACCTGCACGCCTTGGCTGCGCAGCTTTTCGATATCGCCCACAACGTCGTCGCTGCTCAGGGCGATGTGCGGCGAGCCGGCGGAGCTCCAGGTGTTGGGCACGCGGTTCTTGCCGCCGTAATACAATTCCAGCGTCTGCGTGGGCGCGACGCGCGCAAAGATGATCCAGGGCGCGCCGTCCCTGTCCAGGGTAGAAGCCTGTGGGAAGCCCAGCAGGTCGCAGTAGAAGTGCACCATGTCGTCCATGTTTTCCGCCACCAGGCCCAGATGGCCGAATCCCAGCCACTCGTCGCGGCCGGCGTATTCCTCCGTGGGCCTGGGCTGCACGATCTCCAGGGCGTTGCCCTCCGGGTCGTCGATCCACAGGTTGCGGCCGCCGTTCTTGGTGACGACGGGGTTCTTGTCCGCGGGGATGGCGCCCGCGGCGTGCAGGCGCCGGGCCAGTGCGTCCAGGTTGGAGTGCAGGGCGCACCAGTGGTGGTAGCCAATCTGGTCGCCGGCATAAGGGATGGGCCTGTCCTTGACGCCGCCGTAGAACAGCTCCAGGCGGCTGCCGCCGCCGCAGTCCAGGTTGATGATCCAGTCCGAGCCGTCCTCGCGGCGGATCTCGCCCATCTTCTGCATGCCCAGCGCGTCCACATAGAACTTGAGCGCCCGCTCCATATCGCACAGGTTGAGCGCCACATGGGAAAATGCCGTGATCATGATAAGTTCCTCCCTTATGTATAATAAGCTGTTTTGATTTTGCTGAAAAGCAAACCTATATTTTTAAGAGGCGATCCGCATATGCCTAAGAAAACCCGCGTCCGCAGCACCATCCTCACCAGGTTCATTTCCATCTTTGTGGTCATCACCACGCCTTTTCTCTGCCTTTCGCTCCTATCTTCCTGGCGCAACGAGAGCCTGCTGCACGAGCGGATTTTGCAGGACGTGGAGCGCTCCACCGCTGCCTTTGCCCAGAAGATGGAGCTGAATTATTCGCATATCTTTTCCATCCAGCAGAGCCTGGTCCTGGATTCCGATCTGGTGGACCTGGTGCGGCGCGGCGACAAGATGACCCGCTTCGGCTGGACGCAGTCCGTCAACCGCCTAAAGGACAAGCTGCGCGATTATATGACGGTCAGCCCCTACATCAAGGAGATGAGCCTGTACCTGATCTCCATGGAGCAGGTGATCTCCGGCCCCTACGGCAGCCGCAACAGCTACGACAATTTCAACGAAGCCGTCCGGCAGCGGCTGGATATGCTGCTGGAGACGGAGGGCACCGCGCTGCTGGACAACAATGAGCTGGTGATCTTTACCGTGCACCATACCGGCGGCCGTCCCGATTACGTGGTGGAGACGGTGGTGCCGGCGGAGCAGCTGCTCACGGGCCCCAACCTCATGAGCGAAAACAGCGGGCACTTCCTTTTGCAGAAGGGCAGCGGCCAGATCGTCGCCCTGCCGGGGGAGAAAGAGCTGGCGCGCGCGCTGAGCGATGCGCGCAAAACTGCGCGGGAAGGGGAAACGCTGCGCATAGAGGACGCCGAATACCTGGTGGTGGAACAGGACTTCACGTTTTCTGACATCAAGCTGGTCAGCTATATCGACGAAAAGACGCAGCTTCGGCCGCTGAACCTGTACCGCGGCTGGTTCTTCGCCGCCATCGGCCTGTTCCTGGGCCTTACGCTTTTGTACGCGCAGGTGATGAAGATCTACGTCAGCCATCCCGTTTCCGTGCTGATCGAGCACTTCAAGCTGTTGGAAAAGGGCGAGATGAACAGCCACATACAGGAGGAGCGCCGCGACGAATTCGGCGTGCTGTTCTCCCAGTTCAACCGCACGCTGGATCAGCTCAATTCCGCCATCCTGGATTCCCTCAAACAGACCATCTATCTGCAGAAGGCGGAGCTGAGGCAGCTGCAGGCGCAGATCAATCCCCACTTTCTGTACAACAGCTATTTCCTTCTGCATCGCCTGATCAAGAAGGAGGACCCCTATGCGCTGGAATTTTCCCGCTTCCTCGGGGAGTACTTCAAGTATATTTCCACAAGCCCGCAGGAGGAAACCCTTTTCCTGGATGAGCACGAGCACGCGCGGGTGTATGCCAACATACAGGGCATCCGCTTCCGCGACCGGGTTCGCATAGAGTTTGCCCAGTGCCCGCCGGAGCTTGCCAACTTCCGCGTGCCGTCTCTGATCCTGCAGCCCATTTTGGAAAACGCCTTCAAATACGGGCTGGAGAACCGGGATGACATGGGCCTGCTCAGCGTGGAATACGCCTGCGAGCCGGAGGCCTTTTTCGTCCGCATCCACAACAACGGCGTGCCCATGGACGAACAGACCCTGCAGGGCCTGCGCGAGGCCTTTGACAGCGATTCCGTCCCCGCCGGAAACAGCGCGCTGATCAACATCCACCGCCGCCTGCGCCTGACCTTCGGCAGGGACAGCGGCATTTCCATTGAAAACAAAGAAGACGGCGTCACCATACAGATGCGGTTGCAAAGGGAGGCAAGCGTATGAAACGTCTGCTGATCGTGGACGACGAAAGACATGTTGCGGACTACCTGTTTGAGCTTTTTGCCTTGGATAGCGAGATGGAGCTGGAGGTCCACAAGGCCTACAGCGCCCAGGAGGCGATCGAACAGCTCTACCGGAACAAGATGGACGCGGTCCTTTCCGATATCCGCATGCCGGGCATGAGCGGCCTGGAGCTGATGGAGTACATCTCGCGCCGCTGGCCCATGTGTCGGGTGATTTTTCTGACCGGATACAAGAGCTTCGATTACATCTACGAGGCGACGAAGTATCCGCATACCATGTACCTGATGAAGACCGAGGACGACGATGTGATCCGCGCCGCCGTGTACGAGCAGTTGAAGGAACAGGACAAGGAGCTGTACAGCCAGCGCATGCTGGAACAGACCCTGGCCCGCTCCACCCTGTTGGAGCAGAGCGCTTTTTTGCAGGGCCTGGAAAATGGCCGCTACAGCCGCAGGCTGGAGCAGGCGACGCTGGACAGGCTGCACATCCCCCTGAGCCTTGAAAAACCGCTGCTGCTGACGGCTGCCCCTCTGGACGACGGCCGGGGCGGCGTTGTGGATACCGCGCTTTCCCTGCACGCGATCCTGCAAAAGCAGATGTCCAGCCTGGTTTCCTGCGTGGTTTGGATCGACAGCGAGGGCCTGATGTATTGGGTCCTGCAGCCGCTGGGCGAAGCGCCGGATCCGCTCAATGTGCGCGACCAGATCGAGGACGTGCAGTCCTCCTGCCACGAGCTGCTGGGGCTGGAGCTTTCCTTGGTGATGGGCAGGCAGTACATCGGCTGGCCGGACTTTTCCGAGACCTGCGCCCGGCTTAGGACCCAGGCGCTGTATTATCTGCCCCGGGGGGAACGCCTGGTCCAGATGGAGCAGGAACCGCCCCGCGCGGCCCAAGAGGAGGACGTCCTCGGCAACGAGAAGGCGCTGGAAGCGCTGGAAATGCTCCTGCGCGAGGGAAGCGCCACCAAGGAGCTGCTGCTCAGCCGCCTGAACCAGGTGCTGGAGCCGCTGCGCCCGGTGCGCAGCATGCACAGCCTCGGCGCCATAGAGCTGTACCAGTCGGTCGCCCTGCTGCTTCTGCGCGAGATCAACCACGCCGACCTGAAGAACACGATGGCCTTCCATACGGCACTGTACAAGCTTTCCAACGCAGCCTCCTTTGCAAGCTGGCAGGAGGCGATCGAGTACCTGAACCAGGTGGCGTCCCTGCTATTCGACCTGCGCCGGGAAAGCGAGAGCGACTACCGCTCGCAGATGTGCGAAAGGATCAAAAGGTTCGTGGAAGAGAATCTGGCGGGGGACCTTTCGCTGTCTACCATCGCCGATTTCATGCGTTACAATCCCTCGTACATCTCCCGCATCTTCAAGCAGTTGGAGGGGATGAACCTGTCCGAATACATCCTGGGCCAGCGCCTGAACCTTGCCAAGGACCTTCTCAGGGGCAACAAGCACACCATCAGCGAGATCGCCCTGGCCGTGGGCTTTGACAGCCCGCAGTACTTTGCCACCGTGTTCAAGAAGCACCT
>JBNRMU010000179.1:0-2970 GCA_050309765.1 Christensenellales bacterium | reverse complement strand
TCCGAGGGGCAGGTGTTTTTGTACATCACCGCGCCGCTGCTCCTGCCCACGGCCTTTACCATACTGGTGCTTTCCATGATCAACGCCTTTAAGGTATTCCGGGAGGCGTATCTGGTCGCGGGCAGCTACCCGCACGAGAGCATGTACCAATTGCAGCACCTGTTCAACAACTGGTTCCGCAACCTGGACATGGACAAGCTGGCAGCGGCCTCGGTGCTGGTGGCGTTGGTGCTGCTTGCGCTGATCCTGCTGTTTCGCCGCTTTCTGGAAAAAGGCGGGGAGGAGGGGCGCGAATGAACAAAAAAGGCAGATTCCTGCGCGCATTTGTGCCCGTAGTCTTCTTGTCCCTTTTGTCCCTGTGCGTGTTTTTGCCCCTGGCGCTGCTGCTGACGGGCTCCATCACCCACAGCAGGGAATTGAACAGATTGCTTGCACCCATGCTGGGCACGGCGTCAGGCTTTGTCGGTTGGTCGTTTTTGCCCAAATACCCCACGCTGCGCCATTATGTGGATCTGCTGTTGGACAGGCCGCAGTTCTTTGTGATGCTGTGGAACTCCGTGGCCATCGTCGGCGGGTCGCTGCTGGGACAGCTGCTGCTTTCCGTGCCCGCGGCCTGGTGGTTCGCGCGCAACAAGCGACGCTTTGGCAAAAGGCTGTTTGTGGTGTACATCGTGCTGATGCTGATGCCCTTTCAGGTGACGATGGTGTCCAATTACCTGATGCTAAACACCCTGGGGCTGCTGGACAGCCTTTGGTCTATCTGGCTGCCGGCGGCGTTTTCGCCCTTTCCGGTGTTCATCCTGTACCGGTTTTTGCACGACATCCCCGATTCCGTCATCGAGGCGGCCGATATAGACGGCGCCAACCAATGGCAGGTGTTCACAAACATGGCCATCCCCATGGGCAGCGCGGGCATCGCGTCTGCGATGGTGCTCACCTTTATCGAATACTGGAACCTGATCGAACAGCCGCTCACGTTTCTCAAAACCAAGGCGCTCTGGCCGCTGTCGCTCTATCTGCCGGAGATCGGCATGGAGCTGGCCGGCGTGGCGATGGCCGCGGCCATCGTGACGCTTCTGCCCTCCCTGCTGGTGTTCTTGTACGGGCAGAGCTATCTGGAGCAGGGCATTGTGGCGACGGGCCTGAAGTAGCACAGAGCCAAGGAGGAAAGATGCATGTCGAGCCTTAAACGGATTTGGAACAAAAAAGAAAGCAAGGACAGGTCGGAGGGCGCGGGCGTCAAGCGTATAGCGCTCAAGGGCCTTTTGTGGGTCACGCTGCTGCTCGTCTGCTGCACGATCCTCTCGCGCATTGCCGACGGCCTGACCGTGGCGGTGGTCAGGACCCAGACGCCCGCGTCCAGCGCCATCCAGCACGCGTTTTCCTTCGAGGGGCGTGTGGAGAGCGACCCCAAGAACGACCTGCCCGTAACGGCGCGGCCGGGGCTTTTGATCGAGCAGATACTGGTAACGGAGGGGCAGCGCGTGCGCGCGGGCGACACGCTGCTGGTGCTGGACGCGAGCCCCCTGCGCGAGGAGTATGTTGCCCTGCAGCGGCAGGCCGACGCGCTGACCCTGCAATACAAGGGCGCGAGAAACGACGCGCATGCCTTAAGCAAGGAACAGGATACGCAGCTGGACCGTGCGACGGAGGACTACTACACCGCGCTGAGCGACGCCGAGCGTGCGATCCAGAATGCCCAGGAGGATGTGGAGATGGCGCAGCAGGCGGTTGTGCGTCAACAGTTCAGCCGCTATCCGAGCGAGGAGGCCATTGCCGCCGCCGAGACGCAGCTGCGCCTGCAGGAACGCGCTCTGGAAGAGGCACAACTCAACTATGAGAAGATCCAGAAGGAATACAAAAGAAGGATGCAGGACGCAGACGCCGCCACGGTCTCCTACTCCAATGCCAAGCTGTTGGAGCTGCAGCTCAGCCAGGTCAAGGAAGATATGCAAAACCTGGCAGAGCTAGCTGGCGTTTCTGTTCCCACAGCCGATACGGAAGAGGACGACAATAAAAAGACAGCGGAAGCGCCTGCAGTACAGGTCGATGACTTTCCGGCGACGTTGTCCGTGACCGCGCCAAAGGACGGCATCGTCACGTCCGTGCGCACGGGCGTGGGCGATCTGACCGGCAGCGCCGCGCTGCTGCTCATCAACAGTGGCGAAAGCCTGCGCTTTATCGGCACGATCACCCAGGAGCAGGCGGAGTTCGCCAAGGTGGGCGCGGAGCTTTCCGTGCTCTTCTACGGCGAAAAGGAGGCGTGCCGTTTGAGCGTGAGCGAGCTTGCGCCAAGCAGACAGAGCGAATCGCTGCTTGAGCTGAGCGCGGCCATTCCTCAGGATTTACAGATCGCGCCGGGCACGGGCGGAAAGGCCGAGTGCCGTCAACGCTCCCAGCAGTACGAGCTTTGCCTGCCCATTTCGGCCCTGTACCGCGAGAGCGCGCAGCCTTACGTGCTGGTGGCGGGCGAGACGGAAACCGCCCTTGGCAGCGAATGGGTGCTGACCGCCGTGGAGGTGGAGGTGTTGGAGTCAAACGAAACGATGGCCGCCGTGAACGGCGGGCTGAACATCCGCAGCCAGGTGGTCGTGGGTGCGGATCGTCCGGTGCGGGCCGGCTCCCGCGTGCGCCTGGAATGAGCCGTGAACAGGCCAAATGAGATTGAACGATAAAAAGAAAGGGGAGAGCACGATGCGCCCCATGCGCTGGAAACAAACGGTCTGTGCCCTTCTTGCCCTTCTGTGCCTGGCGCTAAGCCTGTTCCTTGGCCTGCGCGGGGTCGCGGCTGCGGGGGAACTGCGCGATATGGCGGACGAAACCGTCTTTGCCGTGCAGGGATATCTGCGCGGCGCGGACGCCGCCGCCTTTGCCGATATCGAAAGCAAGGCGCAGGCAGCGGGCACCTACGTCCTTTGGACGCAAAGCGACGACCAGACTGTGGCCGATCCCGATACGGAGCTGTACAAG
>JBNRMU010000178.1:0-4858 GCA_050309765.1 Christensenellales bacterium | reverse complement strand
ACCCTTGCGCTGTTGCTGGTTTGCTTCTGCGCCATGCCTGTTTTCGCTATGACGATCGAAGAGCAGATTGCCATTCAGGAAGAAATCGATGAGTTCCTGTCTGCTGTTCGTCAGGAAGAGCCCATGGGCTACCCTGACGACTATCGCCCCGGCGACAGGTATGTTCCTACCCCCGATTATCAGCCCGGTGTTGTTGTGGATGAGGCCCCTGCTGCTTCTCCCAAGACCAACGTGAATGTCAACATCGCTCTGGTGTGCGTTGCTGCCGTTGCTTCTCTGACCGTTGCCGGCGCTAGCATCGCTTTGGCCAACAAGGGCAGGGCGTAAGCTCCATACTTGCCTTAAACGCAAACAAAGGACATCGGATCAAACCGGTGTCCTTTTGTTTTGCCCGTCAGTTGGTTTTCACTTTTTTATCGCTGTGCTATACTTAGATAGCATATACAACGGACTTTGGAGGTATTTTCTGCATGCAGTATCGCAAAGACAAATACGGCAACGAGCTTTCCATTTTAGGCTTTGGCTGCATGCGGCTGAGCAAGCGCGGCAGCGGCATCGATTTGGATAAGGCGCAGGCGGAGATACAGGCCGCCATCGAAGCCGGCATCAACTACTTCGACACGGCCTATATGTACGCCGGCAATGAGCAGGCCCTGGGCGAGGTTCTGCGCCGTCTAAACGCCCGCAACAAGATTTATATCGCCACCAAGCTTCCGCAGTACATGGTGCGAAAACCGGGCGATTTTGATCGATTTTTCAACGAGGAGCTCAGGCGTCTGCAGACGGACCACGTCGATTATTACCTCATGCACATGCTCACGGATTACCGCAGCTGGCAAAGGCTGGTCGATCTGGGCATCGAGGATTGGCTGCACAAAAAACAGCAGGCCGGACAGATTCGCCAGATAGGCTTTTCCTTCCACGGCACCAGCGACATGTTCATCAAAATCGTCGATTGCTACGACTGGGATTTTTGCCAGATCCAATACAACTACATGGACGAACACACCCAGGCCGGCCTGAGCGGCCTTAGGCACGCGGCGCAAAAGGGTCTGCCTGTCATCATCATGGAACCCCTGCGCGGCGGTAAGCTGGCAACCTGCCTGCCCCAGCAGGCGTTGGATGCGATCAAGGCCTATGATGAAACGCTCACGCCGGCCGCGCTGTCCTTCCGCTGGCTATGGAACCAGCCGGAGGTCACCTGCGTCCTGTCCGGCATGAACAGCCTGGAAATGCTGGAAGAAAACATCCGCATTGCCGAAAACGCCAGCATCGGCGGCTTCAGTCAGGGAGAATTCGACCTGGTGCAAGAGGTGATTGCCGCCATCAACGCCCACACAAAGGTTGGCTGTACCGCCTGCCAGTACTGCATGCCCTGCCCGCAGGGGGTCAAGATCCCGCAGATATTCGCCGCCTACAACAAGCGTTACAGCGACGGCTTTTTTGCCGGCTTCAAGGACTATTTCATCAGCACATCCCTGTCCAAGGAGGGTGGAAAGGCCTCGCAGTGCATCGGCTGCGGCCTTTGTGAGAAGAAGTGCCCCCAGGGTATCGAGATCCGCAAGGAGCTGGCCGGTGCCAGACGTACCCTGGAAATCCCCGGCTACCCTCTTCTTCAATCCGTCGCGCGCGCTTTTATGAAGTATTAGCCCGACAATTTGTTTTGCTGCCGGATGAATCCATACATTAAAAAACGGTACCGAAGATATGCATCTTAGGTACCGCTTTTGTTTGTATTTTTATTTTCCGTAGTTTTCCAGCAGGTATTCCATCGCGCGCCGGTACCCGAGAAACCCAAGTCCGCTGAAGCGCGCGCAGCAGGCAAGCCCCGCATAGGACACATGACGGAACTCCTCGCGGCTATCCACATCGGTCAGGTGTACCTCCACCGCGGGCAGGGAAACGGCCTTAAGCGCGTCCAAAATGGCAACCGAGGTGTGCGTATAGGCCGCGGGATTGATCACGATGCCATCCATTTTGCCGTAAGCCGCCTGGATCGCATCCACGATGGCGCCCTCGTGGTTGGACTGAAAGAATTCGACCTGAACCTGCAGTTCATCAGCGCAGGCGCGGATATAGTTAAGCAGATCAGCATAGCTTTGCGTTCCGTACAGGTTTTTCTCGCGTATGCCGAGCATATTGATGTTCGGCCCGTTAATCACCAACAGCTTCATAAAACGCCTCCTGTGCGGCTATAACCGCCTGTTCGATCGTACCCGTGTTGTCGATGTGCCCATCCGCAAAAGCGGCGTAAAGCGGCGCACGCAGCGCCTGCATGTGTCTGAGCGCCTCCAGGTTGGCGGACAGCGGCCGGCCCTTTGTTGAGAGCTGTTCTATCGGCCGGTGCAGTTGAATCAGCACACCGTTTTGCCTGAGCAGATTGCGGTTTTCCGGCCGCACCACGACGCCGCCGCCCGTGGAAATCACAAGGCCCGAGCGTTTGCCAAGCTCCGCCACGGCCCGAGTTTCTATTCTGCGGAACGCGTCCTCTCCTTGGGTCAAAATGATCTCGCGGGGGCTTATGCCCTCCGTCCGCTCTATCCACTCGTCCATATCCACCGCCTCCCGGCCGAGACGGGCGGCCAAGGCGCGGCCAAGCTCCGTCTTGCCGCTGCCGGGCATGCCGATGAGGATCAGGTTCAGCATCTGCCGTTTCATGTGCGCAACGGTCTTTTCGATTAAAGCATCGTCCAAAGATTTGCCGGTAAAAAGCTCGCTTGCCCGCTTGGCCTGGGCCACAAGCATGTTAAGTCCGCCCGCATGGACGATGTTCAGCTTTTCGGCCTGCAGCAAAAGCGCCGTGCGCATGGGGTTGTAGACCACGTCCAGCACGCAGCAGAGCTTTGGGAAGCGCGTCAGGTCCACCGGACTTTCCTGCGTATGCGGATACATGCCGACAGGCGTGGTGTTTATGATCACTTCCGCGTCTTTGTGCACGTCCAAGTCCTCATAGCGCACCGGCCCTTTGCGCGAAACGACGATGATCTCAGCGGCGCCCGCATCCTCCAGCATGGCGCGCGCCGTCTTGGACGTACCACCGCTGCCGAGGATCAGCGCCTTTTTGCCCCGCAGACAAACACCGGTCTGCGCGGCCATGTACTTCATGCCGTACAGGTCCGTATTGTAGCCGTTCAGGCGGCCGTCCGCACCTTTGACGATCGTGTTTACGGCCTGGATGCGGCATGCCTCCGGCGAAACAGCGTCCAGGTACTGCATCACCGCCTGTTTGTAGGGTATGGTCACGTTTAGCCCAATAAAGGGCTTGTCCTGCATTAAAGCGTCCATCTGCGTTTCGTCGACCGGAAACAGCTCGTAGCGATACTCTCCCAGGCAGGCGTGGATGGGCACCGAGTAGCTGTGCCCGAGCGGATTGCCGATAAGTCCGAATTCCATCCTTCACAGCACCTCCCGATAGGCGCCCAGAAAATGGAACTCCTCCGCCTCGCGCTCCATCTGGCCGAGAACCTCCAGAACCTGCGGACACGCAGGCGAGGCTTCCAGGTCAAAGTAGAAATAAAAGGCGAATTCGCTGCCAGGGATGGGGCGGCTCTCCAGCTTTACCAGGTTAATGTTGGCGCAGGCCAGCTTGAACAGCATGGATTGCAGCGTACCCGGCCTGTGCGGAAGTGTCAAAAGCAGTGAAATGCGATTGGCGCCCTCAAATATCTCCGCCCGTTTGGAAATGCAGATAAAGCGCGTATAATTGCGTTTTTCGTTTTGGATGCCCTTCTGCAGGCAGGAAAGCTTGTACAGCGCGGCGCAGTTTTCCGAGGCGATGGCTGCGGCGTCCGTGCGTTTGCTCTCAGAGATGTAGCGGGCAGCGCGGGCAGTGTTCTCCATCTCGTGCGCCTGGATCCAGGGGTGCGCTTCCAGAAAACGGCTGCACTGATTCAGCGCCTGCCTGTGGGAGTATACATGCTTGATTTGGGTTATGTCCGTCTCCCCCGCCGTCAAAAGCGCGTGACCGACCAGCAGGCGCACGCTGCGCACGATGGAAAACTCATGTCTTTTCATCAAATCGTACACCTGGGTCACGGAGCCGGCAGCGCTGTTTTCGATGGGCAGTATGCCGTAGCGGCAATGCCCCTGCTCTACCGCGCTGAACACATCGTCGAAGTGTTCAAAAAAGTGTATCTCCGCCTTAGGGAATACGCGCCCGCAGGCCGCCTGGGAAAAAGCCCCTTCCACACCCTGGCAGGCGACGACGGCTTTTTGCGGAAATACAGCTTCTGTCTGTGCCAGCGCCTTTGCGATCGATTTTTGTACGCTGCTGTCGCCGTCGATCTTTCTGTGCTGCGCATCGCGGCTGACGGAAAAGATCGTGCGGTACAGCTGTTTGGCATAGGGGCCGTTCTCCCCTGCCATCGCACCGATTTTATCGAGGATCGCTTCCTCGCGGGCGGCGTCAAAGATGGGGATACCGCGTTCCGCTTTGTAGTCTGCCACCTCGCCCGATATGCCCATCCGCTCCACAAACAGGCGCACAAGCTCCCGATCAATGGCGTCGATCCGATTGCGTAGTTCTGAAAGCTCCATTTATATTTCTACCTCAGCTTTCTTGAAATGGGTTCTGAAGGCCGATCTCGGCCTCGCGTTCCAGCAGCAGGTCCAGAAGTGCGATGGCCGCCGCCGCCTGTACGCAGGGCACAGCGCGCACCACCACGCAGGGATCATGTCGGCCGCCGATTACAAGCTCTGTATCTTCCCTTCTGGAAAGGCTCACGCTGTTTTGCGCAAGGGCGATGGAAGGCGTAGGCTTAAAGCTCAAGCGCGCCAGCAGCGGCATGCCGCTGGTGATGCCGCCCAGTATCCCGCCGCAGTGGTTGCTGCTCGTGCGCACCTCATCGTTTTCATCCAT
>JBNRMU010000177.1:0-20399 GCA_050309765.1 Christensenellales bacterium | reverse complement strand
CAATCCGCCCGGCAGGGTATAAATAGCCCGATCCAGGCTGCATTTTGCAAGCAAATAGTCGGTAAGGCCTGGCTTTTCCGGGATGCCGAGCTTTTTGGCGATCGTTGGAAAGCGCAGGTCCGCCTCGATGAGCAGCGTACCCTGTTCGCTTTCCGACAGGGAAAGGGCCAGGTTCAGCGCCGCGATGTTCTGGCCGTCCCGCTGCGACACGCCGGAGACCAAAACGATCTTGCAGTTGTCCCCGGGAATGGAAAACAGGAGGTTGGTGCGCAGGGACCTGTACGCCTCCCGCATGGCAAAGGGCATATCCTCCGAATAGAGGTGCTCCCTGCGTGCTTTGGTCAGCCTATGGCTTCCGGCTTGCTTGTGCGTCATTTCTGTTCTCTCCTGATTCTCTTGCCGTATCCGAAGGCAGCGCCTTTTGCCGCCGCCTCGAATTGCGGGATGTCACCGAGCAGCGGGATGTCCCAGCGCTCCAGGTCTTCCGCTCTTTTGATGCGGGTATCGAAAAACTCCGTTGTGAATAAATAGATCAGCACGGCGATGCAGCCGAGCAAAAAGCCCAGGATCAGATTCCTCGAATAGTTCGGGGAGGAAAACGATACGGGCAACTTGGCACGACTGACGATCTTGATGGAGCAGCCGTCCACAATCGAGGCGATCTGCGCGGGCGCAATGTCCGCAATGGCGTCGGCGATGCGCATGGCGCTTTGTGCATCGGGGTATTCCACGCTGACCTTAAAGACCTCCGTGCCGTTGACCGAGCGGATGCTAAGGCGGCGCGCCAGCTTTTCGGCGCTCATATCAAGGTCCAGGCGCTGCAGCACCTCATCCATCACCGGATCGCTCTGGATGATGACGGCGTAGGTATCCACCAGCTTTGCGGAGGCGTTCAGGTCGCCGGTGCTGATACTTGTGGACCTTTCCGCCTCACTGGAATTGTTGGCATACATGGTCACACTGGCCGTATACTGGGGCGTGACCAGGAATCTGAGGCACAGCAGCACCAGGACGGCGGCCAACAGCCCGCCCAGGAGTATCCAGTGCAGCTTTCTCCCCATCAGGCCCAAAGCCCCCAGGAGACTTATGCGGATTTCGCCCTCTTCGTGCCGATAGACCTGCATGCTTTCTTCCCCTCACACTGTTACAATTCGTCTAAATATGCATGTGCTGGCCTGCCAAATGTCAGGCGCAGGATTGTCTGTGTTTGTACGACCCCGGCTTTGTGCACGGCAAATTGTTCGACGCATACGAAACATTGCCAAAGTTTCCCATCCATTAACATAAACATTATACTATGTTAATTGTCATAAATCAAAACAATATTTCTATTTTGCTGTCATTTCTTTGGTTTTTCCGCTGTCCTATGTCGAATTGCTGTTTTCGTAGCGCTTTGCCGTGCCTTCATCGTCTGCCTGTGCTATACTTACGGTATTAGAAAGCCGCCTGCTTCCTTCCCATATTGGCGGCAAAAGGAATGAACGGCATGCAAGACGAACAAAACCCGCAGATGAAAGTCATCGGCTATCTTTACAACGATTTCCACGATAAGTTCGGCATCCCGCGCCAAAGCGGCCTGCTTTCCTTCATGCGCTCCGTGCTGGTGTTTGAAAACGAATACCGCAATCCGGATGCGCTGCGCGGGCTGGAAGCGTTCTCTCACCTATGGTTGATCTGGCTGTTTTCCGAAAACATGAACCGCGAAGCGGCCGGCTGGAAGGCGACCGTGCGACCGCCGCGCCTGGGCGGCAATACGCGCATGGGCGTGTTTGCCACCCGCTCGCCCTTTCGGCCTAACCCCATCGGGCTTTCCTGCGTGCGATTGGAAAAGTACGCAGTGACCAGGGAATTCGGCACAGTGCTGGTCCTTACCGGTGCCGATCTTGTCAGCGGCACGCCGATACTGGATATAAAGCCCTACATCGCCTACACAGACGCGCAAAACGACGCCGTTTCCGGCTTTGCCGAAACTGCGCCGGAACGGCGGCTGGACGTCCGCTGCCCCGGCGAGTTACTATCCGACCTTTCGCCGCGCCAGGCATCCACGCTGCTTTCCATCCTTGCCGGTGACCCGCGCCCGTCCTACCAGAACGAACCAGAGCGTATCTACAAGATGGACATCGGCAGCAAAAAGATCGCCTTCCGCGTGGATGGCGAAACGCTGTATGTGCTGCGCATAGAGGAAAACCATCTGCCACGGCCGGACAAACGGCTGCTTGCCCTGCTGGACGAGGATTAAGCTCAGCGCGCCGCAAGCTTTTCCCGCTTAATGCAGAATAAAAAGGCAGACACGCTGTTTTTTGAGCGTATCTGCCTTTTGTTTTGCCTATTGCTTACTTTTTAGGGTTCCTGCGCAGGAAGGCGGGAACGTCGGGATTGTACTCCTGCCTGGTCTGGGCGGGTGCGGGAGGAATGTCCTCCTCCTCACCGAAGACCCTCTGGTTGATGGTGGGACGCACCGGCTGCACGGGGCGAGCTTCGCCGCTCGGCTGCTCCGCCTGCTCGTCCACAGTCTCGCCGGAGCTGCGGCCGGGCTGGATGCGGGTGGCGGTGCTCTGCCTGGCGCGATCCCTCTCGCCCATCACCCACACGGGGATGGAGGGCTCTTCGCGGTTGGTGCGGCCGGTCACGCGGCCCGCCTGCCTGTTGGCAGAGGCGGGAGGAACTTCGTAATCGGGTCCGCCGCCTTCAAAGCCGGTGGCGATAACGGTGATGCGCACCTCGTCGTCGAAGGACTCGTCGATGCCGGCGCCGAAGATGATGTTCGCCTCGGGATCGGCGGCCTGCGCGATAAGGGAAGCAGCCTCGTTGACCTCCAGAATGCCGATGGAGGCGCCGCCGGTGATGTTGATGAGGACAGCCGTCGCGCCCTCGATCGTGGTCTCAAGCAGCGGAGACTGAATGGCCTGCTTGGCAGCCTCGAGCATGCGGTTTTCGCCCTTGCCCATGCCGATACCCATGTGGGCCATGCCGCGGGATTCCATAATCGTCTTGACGTCCGCAAAGTCCAGATTGATAAGGCTGGGGACGGCAATCAGGTCGGAAATGCCCTGAATGCCCTGGCGCAGCACGTCGTCCGCCATGCGGAAGGCGTCGGGCAAGGAGGTGTTCTTGCCCACGATCTGCAGCAGCCTGTCGTTGGGGATCACCACCAGGGTATCCACCTGGGTCTTCAGTTCCATAATGCCCTTTTCGGCATTGAGCATACGCTGCTTGCCCTCAAACAGGAAGGGCTTGGTCACAACACCGATGGTCAAAATACCCAGCTCATGGGCAATCTGCGCAATAACCGGAGCGGCGCCCGTACCGGTTCCACCACCCATGCCGGCGGTGATGAACACAAGGTCGCTGCCCTTTAATACCTTAGCGATGTCTTCGCGGCTCTCTTCCGCGGCATTGTGGCCGATCATGGGAATGGCGCCGGCGCCCAGACCCTTGGTCAGCTTTTCGCCGATCTGGATCTTCTGATCGGCCTGCGACTGGGACAAGGCCTGCTTATCGGTGTTAACAGCCACAAAATCCACACCGCGAAGGCCGTACTCGACCATGCGGTTGATCGCGTTGCTGCCTGCGCCGCCGCAGCCCACTACTTTGATCTGCGCACCCAGAACCTGCTCCATTTCAAACTCCACCACTAAATCCCCCTTGCTGCATTAGTCTGCAAAAGATCATAATTGACTGAAAAAAGATGCTCTCTGCAAGGCAGGCCGGAAGGCTTGCCCCGCATTTCCTTTACTTGGTAAAGAAGTCCTTGAACAGTTGGCCGATCTTGGACTTTTTTCCGCCCGCTTCCGCAGGGCCGGCTTCCAGCTGCGAGACCGATTCGTACACCAGCTCCAGCAACCCGAGCGCGGAAGAATACACGGGCGAATTGAGCTTGACCGCCACCGGCTGAGGCGCCTTGACCGGCCGCTCCAGCACGGAAGACAAAAACTCGCGTCCGCCGCGCATCAGCACCAGACCGCCACCCGTCAGATAGAAGGTCGAGCGGGTGTTCAGGCGCACGCCCGCCTGCTCGATGGTGTTTTGGATCATATCGGTCAATTCCGCTGCCCTGGGCTCGATCACGACCGCAGCCTGCTCGCGCGGGATGGTGACCTCCTTGCCATCGGGGTCCAGGATCGTGATCTCGGTAAAGCCGCTGCCAAAGACGTATTTACGCTTGAGTTCCTCGGCCATATCCATCGTCAGCTGCAGGCCGTAAGCGATATCCGCGGTCAGATGGCCGCCGCCGATGGGAAGCACGCGCTGGTACACCAGAGCGTCGCCCTCCACAAACATGATCTCTGTGGAAAGATAGCCGACGTCGATCAGCACGGCGACCTTGTCCCTCTCCTCCGGCGGCACCAGCATCAGCGCCTGGCCAAGCGAGGGGGAAAGATAGCCGTTGATGCGGATATCCTGGGCCTGGAACCTTGCCTGCATATCCTCAAGGAACACGGGATCGGCCACCACGAAGGAGGCCATGCAGCGCATGGAGGAACCGCGCATACCCACGGGCTCCATGGTGCGGCGCTCGTCCACGCGGAACCAGGCGGGACTGCGATGGATGACGACCCAGCCGTTTTTAGATGTGTAGTCCAGGGCGCGGCCCATAAGCTCGTCCACATTTTCCACAGTGATGCGCTTTTCGCCATCGAAGGTCATGCTGACCTCATTCTGTTCGATGCGAATGAACTCGCAGGGCACACCCACGTAAATCTCTTTGATCTCACGGCCCGAGGAAAGCTCCGCCTCGTGGATGGAGCGCAGGATCGCATCGTCCACTTCCTCGTCGGAAGCGTTCCAATGCCCGTCGCAATACCCATCATATGGAACCACACCAAAGCCCAGGAGCTGCGCCGGATTCGCCCCGGTGCCCTCGCCCACAAGGGTCACGATCTTAGAGGTTCCAAACTCTATGGCGGCTGCTGTACTCTTCATTTGATTGCCTCCCGGTTACTGAACTGCCAGACGACGGCGATTTCCCTTACAGAAATCACCCATTTTATTTAATCATTATACCGCAAGAGAACACGATTGAAAAGGCTTTTCGGTAAAATCCCCTGCATGAAATTGTTTCAAATTGTATAAATCCGCCCGAATCCTCTCCAAATCGGGCCCGAATGGCCGTCTTCTATCAGTATAGCACAAATAAAAAGCGCCGCAAGCCGCTTCGGCTTTGCGGACGCTCTTGGGATTCAGATCAATGCCTTGGATCAGGGCGCTGGCGGTTCCGTTTCGGGTTCTTCGCCATTTTCGTCGTCCTGCGTGGGTTCCGCCTCCGTATGCGGCGTTTCCCCGCCGTTCTGCGCATCCTCGCCCAATTCCAGAGCGGGATCGTTCGTCTGCTCGGTCTCCGGCATATCGCCGTCCTCATCGCCGACGGACTCCTCTATCAGGGGCAGGGGCGTTTCCGCAGCGGTCTGTGCGGCACGGAAGGTGGCGTTTTTGCCGGTGCTCAGGTTTAAAATACCGCTCGAATATCCCTCGGAGAGCACCACGGGAAGCGTGGCCCTCAGCCACTGGATCTTTTCCGGCATGTTGTTGATGTTGCCAAGCTCTACATAAAACCCCTCCGTGGTGACCATCATGAGGCTTGAAACGTCGGATACGTCGATCTCGGAGATGAGATATGTCACGTTCTGTTCCAACAGCTCGGAAAGGATCACCTGCAGCGCGGTCAACTGCTTGGGGTCCACGGGCTCTATGACCTGCCCCACCTTGAAGCTGGAAACCTGCAGGCCCGTCACGATAGGCGCAAGGCTCTCGCCCAGGCTCTGGCGTACCTCGATGATATAGCCCTGCTCATCCATGACCAGCAGGGACCCAACGTATTGCAGCACAGCGCGCTCCGCGCGCTCATGCACCCGTATGCGCAATTTGTCCGGCAGCATCAGGCCCATATCCTCCACCTCAAAGTAGGGGCTTTGGTCCACACGCTCGCGGATCTGGCGCAGATTCAGCTTAAAGATGCTCTGCTCATAGTCCACCTGGGCAAGCTCGGCCACCATCAGCGGGTCCCTCTGGGAGCAGCCCTCCACCACGACCTCGCGTATACGAAAAAACTGCAGGCTCATGACCACGCTGACGCCGAGCAGCACCAGCAGCAAAAACACGATGAGCAAGATCCTACCCACACGCATGTTGTTGACTTTGTTCCTCCACATCTGCCCGGACGATATCCGCACCCATTTGGGACAGCGTCTTTTCCAGGCATTCGTACCCTCTGTCTATATAGGCGATGTGATCGACGATACTCTCCCCCCGGGCGGCAAGGCCCGCCATCACCAGCGCCGCGCCGCCGCGCAGATCGCGCGAGGAAACGCGCCGGCCATACAGGCAGTCCACGCCGCGGATCACGGCCAAGCGCCCCGAAAGCTCGATATCCGCGCCCATGCGCATGAGTTCGCCCGCATGGGCAAAGCGGTTTTCAAATACGTTCTCCATCAGGACGGACGTGCCGCCGGCGACGGAAAGCAGCGCCATCATCTGGGCCTGCATATCCGTGGGAAAGCTGGGATAGGGGTTGGTTTCCACCCGACGCACGGCGCGCGGCCTTGTATCCATTTGCGCGCGTACACCCTGTTTTTCCTGGGAAACGGCACAGCCGGCCTGTCTAAGCTTGCTGAGCACCGCCTGCATATCCTCCGCCCGTGCACCGCGGGCGAACACATCGCCGCGCGTCATCGCCGCCGCCAGCAGGAGCGTGCCCGCCACGATCCTATCCGTCAGCGGGCTGTAGATACATCCATGCAGCTTTCGGCCGCCCGCGATGCGGATCGTGCCCCCGCCCGCGCCGTATATCCCAGCGCCGCAGCGGTTCAAAAACCGGGCAAGGTCCCTGACCTCCGGCTCCCGGGCCGCGTTGAAGATGGTGGTTTCGCCTTCTGCCAGTACCGCCGCCATGAGGATGTTCTCCGTCGCGCCGACGGACGGGTAGTCCAGATGTATCTGCGCTCCATGCAGCCTGCCCTTGCAGCGAAGGATGCCCTGCTCGTCGTGTATCTCCGCGCCCATGGCGCGAAGCGAGGACAAATGCAGGTCGATCGGCCGCAAGCCGATCTCGCAGCCGCCGGGATATGTAAATTCCGCCTGGCCGAAGCGCGCAAGAATCGGCCCCAGCATAAAGATGGACGAACGTATCTGCTTGGAAAGCTCCTGGGGCATCCGGTGGGAATGGGCCCCGGAGGCGTCCACCTCAATCGCCCCATCCGTCCATAAGGCCTTGCAGCCCAGCGCCCGCAGGATCTGGAGCATGTTTTCAATATCCTTGAGTCTTGGGCAGTTCTCCAGCCGCGTTTGCCCGTTTTCAATCAGCACAGAGGCCGCCAGCAGCGGCAGCACCGCGTTTTTTGCGCCGAGTATCCGGCTTTCTCCACGTATGGGAAGACCGCCGCGTATGCGAAAGACCTGCATCTGTTTCTCCTCCTCCATGACAAGCGCGCCTTAAACGCCACGCTCGTATCTTATGGATACGGAGGAAAAAAGGTTACCGCGAGGCCCGCTTCGGCCTTCTTGCCAGCGGGTTCTGCCGCCTGGAAACAGACAGCAGCAATCCCATGGAGGATAAAAAGATCATCAGCGTCGTGCCGCCGGCCGTAAAAAACGGCAACGGCAAGCCCGTGGTGGGCATCAGGCCCGTCACGACCATGATGTTGATGATGACCTGTATGCCCAGCATCGCCGTGATGCCGGAGGCCAGATAACAGCCGAAGCGGTCGTAGGCGTTGACCGCCACGCGCACGCCGAAAAACACCAACAGGAAAAAACCCGCCAGGATCAGCGCGGCGCTGACAAAGCCCAGCTCCTCGCCGACGATGGCAAAAATGAAGTCCGAGGACGAATAGGGCAAAAACAGGTGCTTTTGCCGCGACATGCCGATGCCCGTTCCGAACCAGCCGCCGTTGGCCAGGGCGAAATAGCTCTGGATCAGCTGCCAGCCGTCGCCCTTGGCGTCGGCCCAGGGATCGATGAAGTTGGTGACGCGCACAAGGCGCGTTTCGTCATACACAAAAATGAGCAAAAAGGTGATGGCCGCTATGCCCAGCACGATGAGCGAGCAGTTGACCCACCACTTGACCCCACCGATGTAAAACATCGTCAGCACCACCATCAGGATGGCGCCCGTGGTGGAAAGGTTGGGCTGGAACACCACCAGCAGCGCGTAAACGCCCGCCACCGCCAGCATGGGAAACACGGTGCGGATCAGGTCGTTCATGCGGTTGTGCTTCAGATCCATATACCAGGCCAGGAACAGCACCATCGTCACCTTGGCGATCTCCGAAGGCTGGATGGAAAGGTATCGGTTCCTGGTACCGATCCTAAGCCACCTGTGCGCCGAGTTGACATACGGGCTCCAGATGGGCGGGCCGGAGACGATCTTGGGCAGGAACATGACCATCGCCAGCAGCGCGATGGTCACGATCACGCCGGTCATCACGATCCACTTCTGCCGAAGGATGCGGTAGTCCAGGTTCATCACCAACAGCAGGGCGCCAAAGCCGACCACGGCGCCGAAGACCTGCTGCTTGAACTCACCCAGCGAATCGCCGTTGATGCCCTCGCTGTAGCTGGAGGCCGAAAGCACCATCAAAAGCCCGATCACGGTCAAAACGATGGTGCAGACCATCACGCCGTAATCGAACGACAGGCGCTGACCGAACACGAACAGGCGTACGTTATCCTGCTTGAGCTGTTCCCTTTCCAGTTCGCGCGGCGTCTTTGCCCTTTGGGGTTCTGGTCGGCGGTCGGCAAAGGGCGCGGAAACGCTGCTTCCGCGCCCCAATGCTTCCTGGTTGCTCTCCCAGCGGTCTCGCGCGCCCGCCGCGGAGGCGGCAATGCGCGGCGTCTGCTTCAATCCGCTGCGAAGGTGCGGCTGTGTCGCGGCATCGTTCGTGCGGGTGCGCGAATTGCGTGCCTTTTGTGTGCGTCTTTGCTGCGCCATGCCGTCCTCCCTTCTTCGCGGTGATCCTCAAACGGGTTTTAAAATTCTAAAGCTGTTCCACGATCTGCTTGAATATGCGGCCGCGCTCCTCAAAATCGGAAAACATGTCAAAGCTCGCGCAGGCGGGCGACAGAAGCACGTTCTCCCCGGGCGATGCGATATCGCGGCACAAAAGCACGGCTTCCTTGAAGCCGTCCGCATGGCGGATGGAGGCAAAGCCCACATTCTTCAGAGCCTGCTCGATCTGCGGCGCCGTCTGGCCAATGAGCACCACCGTGTGTATGAGCGAGGCGGATATCTCCCGTGCAAAGGGCAAAAAGTCCGTATGCTTGTCGTAGCCGCCGGCGATCAGCACGCTGGGCGCCTTCATGGCGCGCACGGCCTGGATGGAAGCGTCCACATTGGTACCCTTGGAATCGTTGATGTAGGTCACGCCGTTTACCGTGCGCACCGTCTCGATCCTGTGCTCGATGCCCTGGAAGGTGCGCAGCGTATGCCGCACCACGGGCACGGGCACCTCCATGAGCAGGGCCATGCAGGCCGCGGCCATGGCGTTTTGCAGGTTGTGCGCGCCGGGCAGGCAGACCTCGTCCACCGCCACAACGCGGCGCTTGTTCTCGCCGTCCGTATACACGACGTAACCATCCTCCACATAGCAGCCCTTTTCCACCGGCCGCTTGTCGGAGAACCAGGCGACGGAGCAGGGCGCCTTCTCGGCCAAAGCGGCCGTCAGGGGCTCCTCGCGGTTGAGCACCACCGTATCGTCCATGGTTTGGTTCTCAAATATACGCGCCTTCATGGCGATGTATGTCTGCATATCGCCGTGGCGGTTGAGATGGTCCTCCGTGATGTTCAAAATCGCCGATACCTTCGGGTGGAAGTCGCGGATGGTCTCCAGCTGGAAGGAGGAAACCTCGATCACGAGCCGGTCCACCGGGTTGAGCTCGGGGATCACCTGGGTCACGGGCAGGCCGATGTTACCGACGCAATAGCTCAAATAGCCCGCGTTTTTAAAGATCTCGCTGAGCAGCGTGACCGTGGTGCTCTTGCCGTTGGTGCCGGTGATGGCCACATACGGGCAGGGTGAAAGCACCGCGCCCAGTTCCATCTCGCCGATGACGGGCACGCCCGCTTTCAGCGCTTCCTTCAAAAGCGGCGCGGTCAGAGGGATGCCGGGGCTGGTGACGATGAGCTCGTAGTCGCTTGCCTTGGGCTCCTGCCCTAAGCAGCGCTCTATCTTTTTTCCCGCAAGCGGAAGCAAGGCCTCTTTCAGCTCCTCCTCCGTTTTGCGGTCATAAATGGCCACACGTGCGCCCAGGCTTTCCAGCAGTGCGGCTGCCGCCACGCCGGACCGGGCCATGCCGGCCACCAGTATGTGTTTATTTTTAAGCTCCATGAAGGCAAACCCCCTTGCCATTACGTTCAATCCACGTTTATTTCAATCAAAGTCCCAGGGCCAGCAGGGTCAGAATGCAGCACATGGCGGTGACCGCCGTGTACATGGCCACGATCCTGGGCTCAGACATGCCGCCAAGCTCAAAATGGTGGTGCAGCGGCGCCATGCGGAACAGCCTTTTGTGCCGTATGGCATAGGAAGCTGTCTGCAAAATATCCGACAGGCTGGACACCAGGTAGGTGATGGCCATCAGCGGCAGGAGCAGCGGCACGCGCAGCACCAGCGCTGCAACCGCCACCACGGCGCCCAACTGGAAGGACCCCACATCGCCCATAAACACATGGGCAGGGTGGGCGTTGTAGCGCATAAAGCCGAGGCAGGCGCCGGCCATGGCGGCACAAAGCACCATCACCGTATCGGCCACGGCCGTATTGATGGCGGAGGCCTTCATAAACAGGGCGATCAGCATCAGCGTGACCGTGATCACCGTGGTAACGGAGGACAGCAGGCCGTCCACGCCGTCGTTCAGGTTGGCGGAGTTGACCACTGCGATCATCACCAGCATGTTAAAGGGTATGTACCAAAGGCCCATGTTCCACTCGGTGTTTGCAATGGGCACGATGATGGTCGGGCCGATGTTTTCGTTTGTGTAGCAAAACAGGGCAAAGCCCAGGGACAAAACGAGCTGCAGGACGATTTTCTGCCAGGCCTTAAGCCCCAAAGAGCGCATGAGCGCGATCTTGATATAGTCGTCGATAAAGCCGATCAGGCTAAATCCCAGCACGAACAGCAGACAGTACAGCATCAAATGAAAGCGGTCGTCGCCCGTGGCAAAGATCAGGGAGGTGATCACAAGGGCCAGCAGCATGATCAGCCCGCCCATGGTCAGCGTTCCCTGCTTCTTAAGATGCGAGGAGGGGCCAAAGTCCCTCTCGGTCTGCATGAAACGCCAGCGGTCGAACAGATTTAAGCAGGTGGGGCCGATGATCATCATGATCAAAAAGGACACGACGAGCGACCACAGTGCATTTTGCATAGTTCACATAACTCCTTTGCAGCCGATGCTTTTACGCTCCGCCCATTTCCGACAGCAGCTCGGCTACCACGACTTTTTCGTCAAAAGGGCGGCGCACGCCCTTGATCTCCTGGTAGGTCTCGTGGCCCTTGCCGGCCAGCACCACCACGTCGCCCGGCTGGGCGATGGAAAGGGCGTGACGGATGGCCTCGCGGCGGTTCTCGATCACGTCATAGGCGCCGTTGCGCTGGGAGATGCCGCTTTCGATGGCCTTTAGGATATCCATGGGGTCCTCATCCCGGGGATTGTCCGAGGTGAGGATGGAATAATCGGCCAGACGGCCGGCGATATCGCCCATGATGGGGCGCTTTTCCTTGTCGCGCCCGCCGCCGCAGCCAAAGACGCAGATGAGCTTGCCCTGCGTAAACTGCCGGACCGTCTCCAGCACGTTTTCCAGTGCCGCCGGGGAATGGGCATAGTCCAGTATCACGCGGTAAGGGGTCTTGGTCTGCAGCTCCTCTATGCGGCCGGGAACGACCTGCACGCTTTCCAGGCCCTGCTTGACCGCCTGAAAGCTCATGCCAAGCTCCAGGCAGGTGGTGGCGGCGCCCATGGAATTGTACACGTTGAACAGGCCGGAAAGCTTTAAGTTCAGCTGTACCTCCAAGCCCTTCCAGTCCAGCTCGTAGCTGACGCCGCTTTCCTGAATCTCTATATCGCGTGCGCTGGTGTCCGTGGCCACGGCCACGCCAAAGCCGGTGAAGGGCACGCCCTTGTTCACCATGTGCACGGCGGAATCGTCGTCCATGTTGCAGATGGTGCGGTCGGTGTATTCGGGGGTGAACAGGATCTCCTTTGCCTGGCGATAGGTCTGCATATCGTGGAAATAGTCCAGGTGATCCTGCGAAAGGTTGGTATACAGTGCGGCGTCAAAATGCATGCCGGCAAGTCTTTTTTGCACCAGGGCATGGGCCGAGGCCTCCATCACGCAGAGCGTGCAGCCCTTGTCGCGCATCTCGGCCAGCAGCTGCTGCAGCTCCACGGGTTCGGGCGTGGTGAGCTTGGCCTCGTGCACCTCCTCGCCGATCATCGTGCACACCGTGCCGATCAGGCCTACCTTGTGGCCCGCCGCGCGGGCGATAGCGGCGATCATATAGGAGGAAGTGGTCTTTCCCTTGGTGCCGGTGATGGCGATCATGATCATGGACTTTGCCGGATAGCCGTAAAAGCTCTGGGCAAAGCAGCTCATGGCGTGTCGGGCATCCTTGACCAGCACCTGCGGAACGTCGATGGGCAGCCTGCGCTGCACCACCAGGGCACTGGCGCCGTTTTGCACCGCCTGCGCGGCAAAGTCATGGCCGTCGGCGCGTATGCCGGGCAGGCAGAAGTATAAATCTCCCTTTTTTACCTTTCTGGAATCATAGCAAAGCCCGCTGATCTCCACATCGTTTTCACACGCAAGCAAACCGTCGTAATCCTGAACGATTGCACTTAGCAGCATATCGGTTGTGTCCCCCTTATCTTCCGCCCATCCTTCATGGAAAAGCGCTATTGAAAAGTAACCTTGACCTTCAAAGAATCTCCATCTTCACCTTTTTTAAGCATGGTTCCCGCTTCCGGGTACTGGGATACAGCCAGTCCCGAGCCGGAAATCTGCATGGTCAGTCCCTGGCTTCTGAGCAGACGGTTGGCCTTGATCATGGAAAGACCCGTGACATCCGGCACCTCTATGTATTCGTACTGTACCTCTTCCTCGCCGTCTTCGATGGGGTCGGTCGGATTCTCCGGATTATCCGTCTCGCCGTCCTCTTCGCCCTCTGTAATTTCGATCGGTTCTCCTTCCGGCACGAGCTGCTGTTCCGTATACAGCATCACGAGCGAACCGTAGGGCACCTCGCTGCCGGCAGCGGGGAACTGTTCCACGATCTTATCACCAATGCCATCCGACATGGAGGTGAGCCCCGCGTCCGTAAAGGCGCGGCTGGCATCCTGAATGCTCATGCCGGATACGTCGGGCACCTGGACCGTCTTTTGCACAAGGTCTTCCTCGCCCTCGCCATAAACGGGCTGTATGCCCATGTACTTGAGGCTTTCCTCCAGCACAAGCTTGGCGTAGGGCGCCGCAACGGTGGAGCCGTAATCCGGCCGCACGCCGGGTTCGTCCACGATAAACAAAATGGCAAGCTTGGGATCGTCCATAGGCGCAAAGCCGAGGAACGAGCAGATGTGCAGGTTGCTGGAAACCTTGCCGTTGACATACTTCTGCGCGGTGCCGGTCTTGCCGCCCACGCGATAACCCGGGATGTAGGCGTTGCGTCCGCCGCCGTCCCTGACGGCCGTTTCCAATATCTCGCGCATGGTGGCGGAGGTTTCCTTGGAGATGGGGTTGCCCCGCACTTCCGGCGCGTACGCCGCCACGGTCTGGCCCTCGCTGTCGATCATTTCCTTGACGATATACGGCTTCATCAGGTTGCCGCCGTTGACCGCAGCGCAGGCCGCGGTGAGCAGTTGCACGGGCGAAACGGATACGCTCTGCCCAAAGCCCACGCGGGCGATGTCCACGTTCTTCACATATTTCAGGGCGATCATCTGGCCGGCGCTGGCCCCGGGCAGGTCCACTGGCACCTCCTGGCCGATGCCGAAGGCATTCAGTTTTTCATAGAACTTTTCCGTACCCAGCTGCAGTGCCAGGTTCACGAACACGGGATTGCAGGAATTGCATACGGCCTGTGTCAGCGTCTGCGTGCCGTGCGGATTGCCGGAACGCCAGCACTTGATCTTATCGCCGTCCACCAGCACAGATCCTGTGCAGGTATAGGTGGTATCCGGCGTTGTGACGCCCTCGTTCAGGGCGACGGCCGTGGTCAGTATTTTAAAGGTAGAGCCGGGCTCGTAGGCATCCGCCACGCAGGCATTGCGCATAAGGCGGGAAAGCTCGCTCAAATCGTCGCGCGGCGGCGCGTTCAGATCGAAATCCGGCTTGTTGCACATGGCGTAGATTTCCGCCGTGTTCGGGTCCATCAAAATGCAGCGGACCGCCTTCGCCTCCGTCTCCTCCAGCGCCTGCTGGGCAAACTTTTCGGCAATGGCTTCCAGCACGTAATCGACGGTCAAACGGACGGTGTAGCCATCCTTGGCCTCGATGTATTCGTCCTCGCTGTTTTCCATCTGGCGGCTCATGCCGTCCACCTGGGAAACGATACTGCCGTTGGTGCCGGCCAGATATTTGTCCAGGCTCTTTTCCAAACCTTCCTGTCCCTGACCGGAAATATCGGTAAAGCCCAGCACCTGGGTCAAGAAAGAGCCCATGGGGTAGGCGCGCACCACGTCCTCGTTGATGGAGATGCCGCTGATCTTCAGCGCGCGCACCTCGCGTGCCTTTTCCAAAGTGATCTGACGGGCAAGAATGTACTGCGCCTTGCTGGTATCCGTGATCTTGCGGTATACCTCGTCGACGTCCAGATCCAGCACCTGCGCCAAAGCCGTGGCGCTCTGCAGCAACTTTTCCTGCCTGTCGGTGGTGATCGTTCTTAGACCGACCACTTCCACGGGGTTGACCGTTACCGCGCACGGAAGGGACTGTTCCTCAGCTGCATCCGCCCTGCCGTCTACGGCAAGCGTTTCCATCGTGTTCACGCTCAGCCCGCGGATGCCCAGCGCCTGCACCTGGGCGGCCAGGGCGGCGTCCACGTTCTCGGCCAGCGTAACTTTGATGCGGGCGGTGTTGGTCAGCTTGGAATAGACGCTGCTCTCCTCCAGGCCCAAAAGGGCGGAAAGGCTCTTTGCGTCCCTGCGGATCTCATTTTCCAAATCGCCCGTGATCTTGTTAAGTCCCACAACGTCCATGGGCGCGGCTACAACGGTGGCTGCGCTGGCGGATTGGGCCAGCACCTTGCCGTTGCGGTCGGTGATATCGCCGCGCTTGGCGGATATGGTAAATTCCCTCGCCCACTGGGAAAGGGCCAGGGATTGCAGGTTTTCGCTGTCGATGATCTGTATATAAAACAGCCGGCCTATCAGTAGCAAAAACAGGCAGGCCGCTCCCATGAGCAGCCTGCCCAGCCGTTTTCTCGTGATATTGGCGGGCCTTTGGTTCTGCATATCGGTCTCCTTCCGTCGCCTGCGGGGTGCTTGTTTTACCAATCCTCCTCAAGGCCCCCATGATTCAAGAGACCTTCGTCTTGTGTAGAACGAAACGCTGGACAGAATTGTTTGTTATTTTTTAGGGAAGCGCGATCGTTCTGACGTTCTCGCTGGACGGATAATCCATAGAAAGGGACGTGCGTGCGTATTCCTGAATCTGTCCGATATTGCCCTTCTTATTGAGCTGCACCTGCAATTCCTCTACCTGTTTGGTCTCGCTCTTGATCTCGTTGCGGATGTTGTTCTGCAGGATGATGGCCTTTTCCAGCTTCGCCTGTCTGCACAAAAGCATAAAGGAAAGCCCGGCCAGAAGCACGGTCACAAACAGGACGGTCGCCGCCCGCCTGCGCCCTGCGCGCTGCAGCTGCATGCGGCGCTGCTCCTGCTGCTGCCTGGCCTGTTCGGCAGCCTGGCGCTGGCGCTCGGACTCCTGCCGCCTTTGCCTTTCCAGGGCGTAGCGGCGCGCCCTTTGTCTGCGCATCTGCTCCAGTTCGTACTCAAGGTCGATGTCGCGGCGGATATTCGGACGCTGCGATGCCTGCATGGCGCGGGACCTTTGCCTGGGGGCGAGCTGCTGGTCGCTTAGCTTGAGCGCCAGATCGCCTTCAACGCCGAAGGCCTGCGGATAGCGCCTGTTCTGCTGCTTCATAGCTATGCCCAATCCCCCTTCCTTATGATGTACACGCTGTATTAGGAATTTGTCCGTTCAAAGGCGCGCAGCTTTGCGCTTCTGGAACGCATGTTCGCGTCAAGTTCGGCTTCGTCCGCCGTTTCCGGCTTGCGGGTAACCACAAAGCCGAGCGGTTTTCTGCCGCAGACGCACACCGGCGTTTTGGGAGGACAGATGCAGGGGTTCTGCATCTTTTGAAACGTTTGTTTCACGATTCTGTCTTCCAAAGAATGAAAAGTGATGACCACCAGCCGTCCGCCTTCGTTCAGGCACGAACAGGCGTTCTCAAGGGCCGGCTGCAGGCCGGAAAGCTCGCCGTTTACCTCGATGCGCAAAGCCTGGAAGCTGCGCCGCGCCGGGTGGGACACCTCCCGCCGCACGGCCTTTGGCACGGCGTTGTCGATCACGCGTACCAAATCCATGGTGGTTTCCAGCGGTCTTGCCTTTACGATGAATTCGGCGATGCGCTTGGCCCAGCGTTCTTCGCCATACTCGAACAGGATACGCGCAAGCTCTTCCTGCGAATAGGTGTTCACAACTTCTTTGGCGGTGAGCTTCGCGCTTTGGTCCATGCGCATGTCCAGCGGCGCGTCGGCATGGAAGCTGAAGCCGCGTTCCGGGGTGTCCAATTGATAGGAAGAAACGCCTAGGTCCAGCAAAATGCCGTCCACGGCAGCTATGTTCTGTTCTTTCAGTATTTGCGGGATGTCGATATAGTTCCCCTTGACGGCGGTAAACCTGTCGCCATACGGGGCAAGGCGTTTGCCCGCGGCAAAAATGGCCTCCGCATCGCGGTCGATGCCGACCACGCGGGCGCGGCTTCTTGTAAGGATCAGCTCCGTGTGTCCCCCGCCGCCCAGCGTGCCGTCCACAAAGACGCCGTCCGGCCGCTTGTCCAGCTGCAAAAGGCGCAGGCACTGATCGGGCATCACGGGAACGTGCTTAAAGTCCATCAGCTGTCCTCGTCCTCATCGATGAAGCGATAGAAGCTGTCCTTGTCCCAAACCTCCACATGGCGGCCGGCGCCGGATACGACCACTTCCTTGTCCAGTCCGGCAAAGGCGCGCAGGCTGGGCGGCACCAGGAGCCTGCCCTGCTTGTCCATCTCGTTGTCATCCACAGAGGTGGCAAGCAATCGGCGCATTTTGCGGTACAGGTCGGGATCGGCGTCCTCGTCCACGTTTTCATATTTTTCGTACACCTTGTTCCACTCGCTTAAGGAGTAGAGCTTAAGACAATGATCCTTGCCGCGCATGATGGCGATCTTTACGCCCAACTGGTCGCGGAATTTGGAGGGGATGGTGATGCGGCCCTTGGGATCTAGCGTGTGCTCGTAAAAGCCGGAAAATCTGTCTGCCACGGTCCGTCCCCCTCCTTTCCACCGGTCCATTCCGGCGTTTTTTGATCGCTTTGATTTTATCCACAGGGTTTTCCACAGCTGTGGATTAAAACCACTTTGCACCACTTTATGCCACTTGACAGTATATATTCTCCACTTCGCTTGCTTTTCCTGCTTGAAAATCTCTAATTTTCAAAAAAAGTTGTTCTCTTTTTCCGGGCAGGCTGGTCGGCGCAGGGACAGGGCAGCGCTTTTTGCTTCCAGGATGTTGCAGTGGACCCAGCTTTTCCCTATATACTGTTTCAAAATTGTTTATTTCGCCTAAATATAGCCCTTTTGAGGGCGTATGACATTGCACTTGAAGTAATGATATTGTAATATGTCAATAGAAAATGAAACAAACCGCGCAGGGCTATGCCCATCGGCATCGGCCTGTATGTGGTTCTAGCGTTCTTTACTGGAGGTATTCAGATGCAGCATAAAAAAGCATTGGCGTTAATCCTAACAGCGCTCTTGGTTCTTACCGCTCTGTTTGTTCCCACGCGACAGGCGCTAGCAGCCGAGAACGGGATGGTGCGCGTATACCTGAGCTCCATGAACTACTATGGAGCGGTCAGCGACGTGACCGTCACCCTAAAGGGCAGCTACATCATCGATTCGCGGCCCGAGATCGTGCTGACCAACAGGGGCTCCTATTTTATCCAGCTCCTTGGCGGCACCATCTTCCTTTCCGGCACCGGCATCGATACCCCCATTGACATGGGCTCCTCCTTCACCATCAAACAGTGTCTGGACGAGTCCGGCAGCCTGGGTACGATGAGCTTCTATAACCCGCGCTACGGCACCCGCAGCTACCGCGGCGATATGAAGTTCGACATCAGCTCCGGCGCCCTGCGCCTGATCAACACCGTGTACATCGAGGATTACCTTTACGGCGTGCTGGCCGGCGAGCTTTCCAACACCTTCCCGCTGGAATGCTTAAAGGCCCAGGCGATCATCGCCCGCAGCTATGTGTATAACCGCATGCGCGGCAGCGAACCCAATTACGAGATCAGCGATACTTCCGCCGACCAGGTTTATAAAGGATACAATTCCTCCAACGATGTGATCATGAGCGCCGTGGACCAGACCGCAGGCGTGTTGATGAAGTACGGTTCCAGCTATGTCAACGCTTACTTTGGCTCCTCCAACGGCGGCCAGGTCGAGCTTCCCCGCAATGCCTGGGGTTCCAACGCCACCTCCCTTGGCTGCTACGTCATGAAGGACGACCCCTACGACCTGCGCAACCCTAGCTCCCGCATCGCGTATTATTCCTTCACCTCCGATCCCAACAGCCTGGACGCGGGCTTTTACAACACCGTCGTCAACAAGCTGTACAACGCCACGGGCATGAGCGTACTGCCCGTGACCATCAATTCCGTTTCCCTGGAAAACCCCATCACCAAGGATCCGGCCAGCGTCGGCGTCAGCCGCAACTACCAGACCATGCGCATGAACGTGGAGCACAGCGGCGGCGGCAGCACGGATATCACCATCGATCTGCACAACGAGCTTAAGTATTCGATCTTCGGCCTGGACAGCGACCTGCGCCTGTTCGCCCTTAGCAACAACGGCAGCAGCTATACCCTGTCCCTTTCCCGTTACGGCCACGGCGTGGGCATGAGCCAGCGCGGCGCCCAGCAGATGGCCAACGAGGGATACGGTTATAAGGACATCATCAACTTCTATTTCAGCGGCGTCACCCTGGAGACGCGCAGCTTCTCGCGCGAGGCCTCCACAGCCAATGCCGTGAACACCACCAACTCCAAGCCCGTGATCGCGACCGGTAGCGTAAACGCATCCAGCCTTACGGTGCGTTCCAGCAATTCTACCTCCGCCTCCAGGCTCGGCAAGCTGGCCCGCAATGCCAAGGTTTCCGTCACCGCCGATCTGGGCGACTGGTACGAGATCAATTACGGTTCCGGCGTGGGTTATGTCTCAGCCGCCTATATCGTGCTGGACAGCGCGCTGCCTGTGCAGACGCAAACCCCTGCCGCCGATGCAAACAGCATCGGCACCGCCGTGGTGCAGCTTTCCGTAAGCTCCTCCACGCTCAACATGCGCAGCGCGGCCTCGTCCAGCGCCTCGCTCGTCACCCGCATTGCCAATGGCACCAACCTGACCGTGCTGGAAAAGACGGCCAACAACTGGTATAAGGTGACGACCCCCAGCGGCCTGACCGGCTATGTGAGCGGCGACTACGTCAAGTTCACGCCCAAGGAAACGGCTGCCACGCAGCCGACCGATTCGGCCCAGACGCCGGACGCAGCCCAGACCCCCGATGCCGCCGCGCAGACGCCGGACGGCAGCGCTCAGGCGCCCCAGGCCACCACCCAGACGCCGCAGACGGTGACCCAGCTCACCGGCAAGGTCAGCCTGAAAACCGACAGCTCCAAGCTGAATGTGCGTGCAAGCAACTCCTCCACCTCCGCCTCCCTCGGCACGCTGAAAAACGGCGATACCGTGGTCATCCTGGGCGAAGCAGCCGGTTGGTATAAGATCAGCTACGGCAGCGGCGTTGCCTATGTTTCCATGGGCTACATCAAGGATGTCAACACCACCACGACCCCGGTGACGCAAACGCCCGCCGAACCCACTGCCCAGACCCCCAATGCCAGCACGCAGACACCCACGGAAGGTTCTCTCGGTTCCCTGACCGAGAAGGACATTCCCGACGGCGGCGTGCGCGGCGCGGTCAAGACCTCGGACGGCTTGACGCTGACCATCTACACCGACGACAACAAGGCCAACGTGCTCGGCTACCTTGAAAACGTCAGCGGTGTTACCGTGCTCTGCGTTTCCTTCGACATGTACTTCTCGTGCCCCGTCTCCGGCAGCAAGTTCTTCGTGCGCACGTGCTTATTCCTCACG
>JBNRMU010000176.1:0-21826 GCA_050309765.1 Christensenellales bacterium | reverse complement strand
TATTTACGGAAATGGGGAATTTTCCCGTGCTTTTTTCCAGAAGGGACCTGACCCGGCTGATCGTGCCGCTGATCTTTGAGCAATTCCTGGCCGTTTCCATCGGCATCGTGGCCACGCTGCTGGTCTCCCGCGTGGGCGAAGCGGCGGTGTCCGGCATCTCGCTGGTGGATTCCATCAACATCCTTTTGATCCAGGTGTTCTCGGCCCTTGCCACCGGCGGCGCGGTGGTCTGCTCGCAGTATTTGGGCCGCGACGACCGCCAAAACGCCTGCCTTTCCGCCCGGCAGCTGTATTACAGCGTGGTGGGCGTTTCCGCGCTGATCGCCCTGTGCACGCTTATCCTGCGCGACCTGCTCATCCGCTGGATCTTCGGCCAGCTGGAGGCGGACGTGTATGCGGCGGCGCAGAGCTTTTTCACCCTCTCGGCCCTGTCCTATCCCCTGCTTGCCGCCTACAACGCGGGCGCGGCAGCCTTCCGCGCCATGGGCAACGCGCGCATCTCGCTGGTGGTATCCCTCATCATGAACGTCGTCAACCTCGCTTGCGGGGCCCTGTTCATCCTGGTCTGGCACATGGGCGTGCTGGGCGCGGGCCTGGCGACCCTGCTGGCGCGCCTCTCCGGCGCGGTCAGCATCACCGCGTTTTTGTATTCCGCGCACAACCCCATCCACATCCGCGGACTGTTCCACTTTCACTGGGACTGGCCTATCGTCAAGCGCATCCTCGGCATCGGCATCCCCAACGGCCTGGAAAACGGGCTTTTCCAGATCGGAAAAGTGCTGGTGACCAGCCTTGTTTCCTCCTTTGGCACGGCCTCCATCGCGGCCTATGCCATCGGCAACAACGTATCCTCCTTTGTGTATGTGCCTTCCAACGCCCTGGGCCTGGCCATGATCACCGTGGTGGGCCGCTGCATGGGCGCGGGCGATACCAAGCAGGCGCGCAGCTATACCTGGAAGCTGATGGGCATCTCCTATGCCTGCATCTTTTTGACCGCCTCGATCTCCTACATATTCGACGAACAGATCCTGTCCTTCTACCAGTTCACAGGGGAAACGGCGGCCATGGCCCTGATTTTGATCGATATGTACGCCATCTTCTCGGCCATTTTCCACGTGCCCTCCTTCTGCCTGCCCAACGCCTTGCGCGCAGCGGGCGACGCCAAGTTCACCATGACGGTCTCCATTTTGAGCATGTGGTTCGTGCGCGTGGCATTGAGCTATCTGCTGGGGCTGTACTTTAACATGGGCGTGGTGGGTGTATGGCTGGCCATGTGCCTGGAGTGGATCGTGCGCGGCGCCATCTTTGTGGCGCGCTTCCTGGGCAACCGCTGGACGCGGCACCAGGTGATCTGAGCGGCGGAAGATTTGACGCATCGCTCGCCGTTCTGGTATACTGACGTTAAATCTTAACAAACATAAGGAGGCGCATTGTATGATTCGGACAGCAACCGTCACCCTTTCCACCATCCCCGCCATCGCTTACCGGCAGAAGCTTCCCTCCGGCGGTTCCGGCGTGACCCTTTTGCGCTACGGCGTGGAGCAGCCCGGCATCGCCTCCATCAGCAAAACCTCGGGCGAGGCCATCCCAAGCGATAACACGCCGCTAGATCAGTATCCGGTTGAGGCTTTTGCGGAAGCCCTTGCGCTTACCCGCGCCCTGCCCTACGGCCGCCGCGGCAGCGTCAAGCTGGAAAGCGAGCTTGCCCCCATAGAGCTTGACGACGCCGCCGAGCAGGCCCCCGAGGAAGAGGCCGTTATCGTAGACAGCGAAGAATACAAAAAGATCGTGGAGGCCTACACCGACAAGACCGGCAAGTTCTCCTACGGCCTGTTCAATAAGGACCTGATCCGCACCGCCCACCAGAGCAGCCGTGTGCGCAACCTGCTTGACAAGCAGGCCTCCGCGGAGCAGATCTGTCTGGAGGTCGTGCACGGCCGCCTGCGCGGCATCACCAAGAACAACCAGCTGAGCTTTGCCCAGATCGGCAAAATGATCGAGCTGCTGGACGAGGTCAGCCCCCGCGGCGTGCTGCGCGAGCTGAACGACGACATCCGTCGCCGCCTGGCCGCCATCAAGCGCAGGTAAGCCGTCCATTAAAAATAACCGCGCCCCGCGGAAACTTCCGCGGGGCGTATCCTCTGTCCTGATATACGGAGCGGCTTTAGTCCTTGGCCGCCGTGCGCGCCTCGTACTCGCGCAGCTTTTCGGTAAAAAAGTTCAGCTTCCAGTCCACCTTATCCAAATAGGATTGCATTTCCTTGACGCGCTGCACCACGTGGTCGCGGTGGCGGCTTAGTATCTCGCAGCGGCGGGGCAGGGTGTGCTCGCCCTCCTGGGTCAACTGCACAAAGCTGCGGATCTCCTTGAGCGGCATGCCGGTGTTTTTCAGGCAGCAGATCAGGCCCAGCAGCTCCAGATCGGCGTCCGTATACTGGCGCGTGCCGCCGCTTGAGCGGGCGATGCCGGGCAGCATGCCCTCTTTTTCATAGTAGCGCAGGGTATGCGCGGAAAGGCCGGTTTTTTCGCACACGGCCCGGATGGAATACAGCATATCCGCCGCCCCCTTTTTGAAAATAGTCTTGACTTAGAGTTAAGTCTAAGCTTTAGAATAAAATAAAGCAAATACTTACCCGTGTCAAGGGCGCAACCGCACGCGGTCATCGCGGCGGGCGCTTTTTTTGCCGCCCGCCCCATCTGTCCCGGCGCCCAGGCTGCCCTTTTCCATGAACCCAGAAACGGAGGAATCGCAATGGACAATTTCACCTTCTACGCGCCCACGTATTTCGCGTTCGGCAAGGACGCCGAAAACCAGACCGGCGCCCTGGTCAAAAGGTTTAACGGCAGCAAGGTGCTGCTGCACTTCGGCGGCGGCTCCGTGGTGCGCTCCGGCCTGCTGGACCGCGTCAAAGCTTCCCTAAAGGAAGCGGGCGTGGCCTATGTGGAGCTGGGCGGCGTCAAGCCCAATCCCCGCAGCGGCCTTGTGTATGAAGGCATCGACCTTTGCCGCAAAGAAAACGTGGACTTTGTCCTGGCCGTGGGCGGCGGCAGCACCATCGACTCCGCCAAGGCCATTGCCGCCGGCGTTGTCTACGACGGCGATTTCTGGGATTTTTATGAGGGCAAGCCCGTGGAAAAGGCGCTTCCCGTCGGCACGGTTTTGACCATCGCCGCCGCGGGCAGCGAGGGTTCCCCCGATTCCGTCATCACCAAGGAGGAGGGCATGATCAAGCGCGGCGCCTCGGGCGAAGCGTACCGGCCCAAGTTCTCCATCCTAAACCCCGCCCTCACCCAGACCCTGCCCGCCTACCAGACGGCCTGCGGCGCCACGGACATCATCGCCCACCTGTATGAGCGTTACCTCACCAACACCACCGAGGTGGAGGTGACCGACCGCATGATCGAAGCGTTGATCCTGGCCATGGTGCACGAAACGCCCCGCGTGATCGAGGACCCCAACAATTACCAGGCCCGCGCCAACATCCTCTGGGCGGGCATGATGGCCCACAACAACTCCTGCGGCGTGGGCCGCAGCCAGGACTGGAGCAGCCACAACATCGAGCACGAGCTGTCCGCCCTGTACGACTGCGCGCACGGCGCCGGCCTGGCCGTGACCATGCCCGCGGTGTTCAACTATGTCCTAAAGCACGACGTGATGCGCTTTGCCAAGATCGCCGTGCGCGTGTGGGGCTGCCAGATGGACTTTGAAAACCCCGAGCGTACTGCCCGCGAGGGCATCAAGGCCCTGCAAAACTTCCTCATCTCCATCGGCATGCCCAAGAACTTCAAAGAATTGGGCGCCAAGGAGGAGGACATCGACTACATGGCCCACACCTGCTGCTACGGCGGCGGCCGCAACGGCAAGTACTACGGCTTTACCACGCTCAGCGAGCAGGACGTGAAAAACATCTACAGGATGATGCTGTAACTTACGCCCTTGCGCGCCTTCCCTTACAGACAAAAAACAAATCTTAAATAACGGAGGAAGAAAATGGAACGGTACTTTGGTGAAAAAACCCCCAAACTCGGCTTCGGCCTGATGCGCCTTCCCCACCTTGCCGACGGCAAGAACGACATGGAGCAGATCTGCAAGATGGTAGACGCCTTCATGGCGGCCGGACTTACCTATTTCGACACCGCCTATGTGTACGACGGCGGCAACTCCGAGGCTGCGGCCAAGACCGCCCTGGTGGAGCGCTATCCGCGCGACTCCTTCACCCTGGCCACCAAGATCAACCCGCGCGCCAACGACTGTAAGAGCGCCGAGGATTGCAAGCGCCAGCTTGCAACCAGCCTGGAGCGCACCGGCGCCGGTTACTTCGACTACTATTTGCTGCACGCCATCAACGATGATAACTGCGATGTGTATGACGAGTACGGCATCTGGGACTTCGTAAAGGAAGCCAAGGCAAAGGGCCTCATCAAGCACTGGGGTTTCTCCTATCATGGCTCGCCCGAGTTCCTGGACAAGCTCCTTTCCATCCATCCGGACGCGGAGTTTGTGCAGCTGCAGCTCAACTACGCCGACTGGGAGAATCCCACCGTCGCCTCCCGCGCCAACTATGAGGTCGCCCGCAAGCACGGCAAGTCCATCGTCGTGATGGAGCCCGTCAAGGGCGGCACCCTGGCCAACCCGCCCAAGCCCGTGGCCGATATCCTCAAGGCCGCCGCGCCGGAGATGTCCCTGCCCTCCTGGGCCATCCGCTATGTGGCCTCCCTGGACGGCATCCTGACCGTGCTTTCCGGCATGTCCACCATCGAGCAGATGGAGGACAACATCTCCTACATGAAGGACTTTAAGCCCCTGTCCGACAGCGAGCAGGCCACCATCGTCAAGGCACAGGCCGCCCTGGCCAGCGTACCTTCCATCCCCTGCACCGCCTGCCACTACTGCACCGAGGGCTGCCCCATGCAGATCCCGATCCCCGATATCTTCTCCGCCATGAACAGCAAGCTCATCTGGGGTCAGGAGGAGCGCGCCAAGGGCATGTACGCCCGCGTGACCGAGGGCAAGGGCAAGGCCTCCGAGTGCCTGGCCTGCGGCCAGTGCGAGGCCGCCTGCCCGCAGCACATCGACATCATCGAGCAGCTGAAAAACTGCGCCGCGGCGCTGGAGTAATGGCCCGGCTTTCAAAAACGATCAAAGGCGGCGCGAACCATCGCGCCGCCCCTTTTTGCGCCCTGCGTATTGACAAAACCGCATTTTATTGCCCATACTAACAAAGGCCGCCCCTTGCGGCCCGCCGCAACATACACACAGGAGATGCGCGCCTATGCTTTATCAGTTTGCCGATCGCTTGGAAGAAAAGGGCTTTTCTTCCCTTCTTCCCGGCCGGGTGAGTGCCGGCTTTGTCACGTCCGCCGAGCTTAAGGCCATCGCCGGCCCCCTGGGCTTTGCCGATTCCACCGTGGAAAGCTGCCTGATTGCCAACGAAACCTTCCGCTCGGGCGTGGAGACCTACGGCGATTACACCTTTACGGAGCTGCGCATCTTCGACCCTTCCAGCCAGACGGACGACTGCATGGCCCTGTACATCAAGCGCGATCTGTTTCTGGTGGTGGACGTGCTGGACGAGGATCACTCCACGCGCGCCAAGTTTCTGCGCGCGGTCAAACGCTTCTCGCCCCAGAGCGTAACGCTGGAGCGGCTCATCTGCGCCTTTATCGACGAGCTGCTGGGCGGTGACGTCGGCTACATCGAAAAGACGCGCCTGCACATCTCCGAGCTGGAGGAGGACGTGCTGGCCCGGGATGTGGAGGACGACTTCAGCCAGACACTGCTCACACTCAAGAAAAAGCTGCAGCGCCTTCGCAACTATTACGAGCAGCTTCTGGACATACTGGAAACGCTGGAGGCCAACGAAAACGACCTGTTTCCCACGGACACGCTGCTGTACATCTCCAACATGATCAAGCGCATCACCCGCCTGGGCGAGGATGTGGACTCCCTCAACAACGAGGTGGTGCATCTGCAGGACGCCTACTCCACCTCCTTGGAGATGAAGATGAATCGGACCATGAAGTACCTGACGGTGCTTTCCACCATCTTCTTCCCGCTTACGATCATCGTCGGCTGGTACGGCATGAACTTCCAGGCCATGCCGGAATTCACCTGGCGCTGGGGCTATGTGTATGTGATTCTGCTGTCCGCCGCGGTGATCGGGCTGTTTTACTGGCTGGCAAAGCGGCAAAAGTGGCTGTAAGGGCCCACATTTCGGTAATTCGGCAATATAAAAGGGCGGACGCGAAAACTTCGCGTCCGCCCTTGTTGTTTGCTTTACGCCACCAGTATACGGTCCACGACCAGCTTTCTGAACTCGGGCGTGAGCAGGCAGAAGTAGGCCGTAAAGCCCGTGACCCGTACCACCAGATCGGGGAACAGGTCGGGATTCTCGTTGGCGGCCAGTATCTGCTGGGCGTTGATGATGTTGATGTTGAGCAGGGTCCCGCCCTTTTTGAAGAGCGTTAAGATATAATCGCAGAGCTTTTCCACATTTTCCTCGCCGCGAGCAAGGCCGGGATCCAGCTCCAGCTGCACGGGGCAGGTGTTGCCGTAGCCGCACTGGATGGAGCAGATGGAGTTGGTCATGGCCGTGAGCGCACCGTCTTTGCGGAAGCCCGGGTGCGGGTTGGCGCCATGGTTGATGGGTTCACCGTCTTTGCGGCCGTTGGGCGTGGCGCCCACCACCTTGCCGAGCTGAATGGTGTTGGACCAGGAGAACCAGCCGGGAATGAACTTGACCGGCGGGCGCAGCGCGTCCATCTCGTTCACCTGCGCGGTGAAGGAGTCGCTGATCTTAACGGCCCACTTATCGCCGATGCTGTCGCCGCCGCCGTAGCGCTGCGAAGCGGACAGCATCAGGCGGATGTATTCGCCCTGCGGTCCGGCAAAGTTTGACTTGACCGCCGCATACATCTCCTCCATGGAGAGACGCTTTTCCTTTTCCACCCGCTGCTCGATGGCAGCGAAGGAGTCCGCCACCGTGGCGATACCCGTGCCGTCGATGCACATGTTGTAATACTGCGCGCCGCCATGGGACATATCCAGACCCTTTTCCACCGGGCCGTGGGAGATAAGGTTTAACATCAGCTCCGGCTCGTTCTTGTACTGGTTGTCCAGATGGAAGAAGATGCCCTCCGCCGTGGTGCGCACGGCGATCTTCATATGCTCTTCGTAACGCCGCCAAAGCTCTTTTGTGCTCTTTTCGCCGTCCGCTTCCATCATTTCGTCCAGCGCCAGGCGGAACACCTTGGCGCAGTTCATCTTGACGCAGTCGTTTAAGGTGTATTCCAGGCCAGGCAGGCTCATCCAGTGGCAGCCGACGGCCACGCGCTGGCGCGCGAGCTCCACGGGGTAGCCCTTTTTCATGAAGCCCTCGGACAGGGCCTTGTCGCCGGAAAAGCGCGGCCAGCCGTTCTTATTCTTAAACAGATAGTCTACCGCCGTGTGCAGGAACTTTCTGTCCATTCCATCGTGCACGCGCACGGTGAGGTTGCAGGAGGAATCCAGCCAGTCCGCCGCCTCCAGGATAAGGTAGCTGAAGGGAGACACCATGTCCTTGCCCTCCGGCGACAGGCCGCCCAGCTGGTAGTAGTGCGGGTCGTTTAAAAGCAGGCAGGCGATGTAGTAGCGTGCCTCGTCGTCGGTGAGGGTGCCGGCGGCCTTATCGCGCTCGTAATAGGGCCTGAGCGTTTCATCCAGCTGGCAGCCGGCGCCGTCGCGGTTGTACTCGCGGGAGGCCATGTTGAACCAGCAGATCCACTGGCAGGCCTCACGCAGGGTGCGCGGCGCGCCCTCGATCAAATACTCGTTGCAGCTGAGCATCTGGCGCAGATTTTCGCGCAGCTCAGGGTGCGACTCCTGCAAAAGCGCCTTTTCGATGCCGTAGCAGGCATGGCGGATCCAGGCCTGCACGCCCAGTACGGTGAGTATCTCCGCGTCGTAAAAGTCCTCGTGGCCGGGGTTTTGCGCGCGGTATTTGACCAGCTTATCCATCAGGCCGCCAAAGCCGAGCTTAAGTCCGATGTCGTAGTCGCCGCCAAAGTGCGCGTCGGAGCCGATGCCGGGTACGATGCCGTACTTTTCGATCAGGGGTTTTAAGTGGTCGTAGGACATATCGGGGTTGAACTTGTTCATGCCCGCATCGGCCCGCATCCAGGACATGCAGTTCATCCAGCGGCAGGCAAAGGCGTCGCAGGGATCGATGTGGATGGGGTGCTCGCTCATGAGCTTGAAGAAGTTCTGGCTCCAGCCCTCATAGCCGTAGAAGGAGCCGTTCTCGTGGTTGGGCAAGGGCTTGAAATGGTAGTCCTTGGGCGGGGCGATGGCGCCGTAATCGTCGCCGTCGGCAAAGGAGCGGATGCCCGCCTTGTCCTTGGTATCCTCGATCTTGCGCTCGCGCAGGATGCGGAGCCTTTCGCGGTAGGAAACGTCTGCGTTTATCGGCAGCTTGTTTACGCGGTCTCGCATGGTCTTTCCTCCTTAACCGATGTGCACAGAGGCGCAGTGTTGTTCGGCCGCCGCGCCCAGGGCGGCGAGCGCCTCGTCGGGCAGCGGTTTTGCGCTTTTAAAGCGGTTGTTCTCGTCCAGAGCGTCGTACTTGGAGCCCCCGAGCGGGTTGAAGTTCAAAAGCTCGTAGTACAAAAGATTGGGCAGTGCGGCAACGAAGGCGGCGATGGGCGCGATATCCTCCGCGGTATCGTTCACGCCGGGGATCACGGGCGTGCGCACGATCAAAGGCACGTTCGTTTCACCCAAGCGGCGGATGTTCGCGAGGATCTGCCCGTTGCCGGCGCCGGTCCATTCCTTATGCTTGCCGTCGTCCCAGATCTTAAGATCGCACATGATCAGATCCAGATAGGGAAGCAGCGACTCCAGTACGGAAAAATCGACGTTTAAGTTGCTCTCGATGGCGGTGGAAACGCCGTTTTCTTTCAAAGCGATGAGCAGCTCCTTGGCGAATTCCGGCTGCAGCAGCACCTCGCCGCCGGAGAGCGTAACGCCGCCGCGGGACTGGTCATAGTAGTCCTTGTCCTGCAGCACCTCTTTCAGCACGTCGTCCACCGTGGCGGGGTGGCCGCACATCTCCAGCGCGCCGGTGAAGCACACATCCGCGCACCTGCCGCAGTCCGTGCAGCCCGCGCGGTCCAGCACCATCTTGCCGTCCGCGCCCAGGGTATGGCGGGGGCAGACGAGCGTGCAGGCGCCGCAGCCCACGCACTTGGTCTTGTAATACATCAACTGCGCCGGCATGCGCAGCGTTTCCGGATTGTGGCACCAGGCGCAGCGCATATTGCAGCCCTTAAAAAACACGGTGGAGCGGATGCCCGGCCCGTCGTGCAGCGAAAAGCGCTGGATGGTGGTCAAAGTGCCCTGCATAGCCTTCTCTCTCCTTCAAATGGGGCGGATTTGCCCCCGTTTTTATCAAAAGGGGGACGCCCCTTATGTATCCACAACCATTATAGTTTTGTTTCCCATGCAGCGCAAGAAAAAAACGGCCTTCTTTCGGCCGAAACGCGGCATCTTTTGTGCCGCAAAAAGGCAGACAAAGGCCCTCGCGGGAGGATTCCCGCGGGGGCCTTGATCCGGAGTTAATCTGTTTGGAAGGATTTACGCATCAAGAAGGCTTAGCCCTCGATGAGGATGGTCTTCTTTTCGGGAAGCTTGCGCGCCTCCTTTTTGGGCACGTTCAGGCTCAGCACGCCGTTTTCGAAGCGGGCGGAGATGTCGTTTTCGGTGAGGGTCTGGCCCACGTAAAAGCTCCTCTGCATGGCGCCGGCGTAGCGCTCCTGACGGATGACGCGGCCCTTTTTGCCCTTTTCTTCCTTATCCAGGCCCTTGGCGGCGCTGACGGTAAGATAACCGTTTTCCAGGCTCAGGGTGATCTCATCCTTTTTGAAGCCGGGCAGATCGATATCCACCTCAAAGTGGTCGTCGTGTTCGTGCACATCGGTCTTCATCAGGCGGGCGGCGTTTTTGCCGTACAGCTGGCGGTCGATGCTGCGGAAATCGCGGGGCATGGGGAAATCATCGAAGAACTCATCAAACAGATTCTCAGCAAAAATACTCGGCATCAACATAACTCATACCTCCTTGCATGTATGTTATCCGCTGAGCATTGGAGCGGAGGTCGCCTTTGCGGCTCTGTTCCTTTGTTCAAGTATAAGTATACTCGTTTTGTTAGCACTGTCAATAGGTGAGTGCTAATTATTTGCGTAAACAATTTTTGAACAAAATGCAGAGGGAGGTGCAAAACGGTGATGAAATCATAATTATATCTTCATCGTCTATAATATATTGCGTTTTTCTCGTGTGCATGTTAGAATGACCTTAACAATATATTGTTAGGAGGTGCTCTTGTGAAAACGGTTTATGTTTTATTGTTGATATATTTTTTCCTGTGCATGCTAAGCGGGTTTCTTGCCTCTCCAAAAGGAGACAAAGGTAAACGCATTTCTACTTTTCTTTCAAGACTGACGTTGCTTTGTGGACTTGGGTTGATTATTTACCTAATCGTTGTTCATCAATATTTATACTCTCTTGCCGTAGTTGCTATCTATATTATTGCTAGCTTTCTAAGTATAGCTATACTGAAGAGGTTCCTTTTTTACCATGCAGCCAAGTCTATAGGACAGAATAATAATCTTCCGATTGCAAAAAAAGAAATCCTCGCAGCTTCAAATAGAAAAACAGCAATCATGAAACAAATTGCACGTCTCGAAATAGAGAGACAGTCCAACTCAAACCTACAAGCTTTTTTTGATAAAAAAACTAACGCTTTTAATAACATTATCCACACCCAGGAAGAAAATGAAAATGAATACATGAAACTATTTACAGAATTATATAACAGCATGGTTGAAATGCCAGGTGGTACCTTTACTGAAACTTTTGAGAAGTATTCTGTCACCCCACGTTTGTTATATGAACTTGAACATGCTATAGCAGACTTAGGTTATTCAATGGTCGATGGTGTTGATTACATTCCTATCTCCCTTGTTTCATTCCGTGCACCTCTTAGGTTTTTACTTGAACATAAGGATGATGTAATATATCACAGACATGAAGCAAGGCCTATTGTTGATCAGGCCATTCAACTGTTTAACAGTATATAATGCTTCATTGTGAAAAAACGCTCCTAGTGCATTGACCATAAAAAACTGTATACCTCGAAAAATTTATTTTGGAGAAGATATCAATCAAATGATAAGTCAAAAGGGTATTAATAACACTTCGGCCGATATAAGAGCAATAATTGAGAAAGCAGAAAAATGGGCTATACAAAATCTATCAGATATTCAATATCTAAAAAATGAGAACTATCAAAAGCTCCTTATTCTTTCCACGATTGATGCATTTGCGCAGATGTGGGGAAATTACCCTCCTGCTTGCAAAACGAACTCCAATTTTTGTAGTTTCGTTTTAAAATACTCCTCCCAGAGTGACCTTCTAAAACAGACTTGTCCAGTTACGCTTTACTATAACCTAAAGAGACAGATATGGTTATTGAAAAAGAAACCATCTACGGAGGAAGTGAAGCCACCCAAAAAAGAGATAACTCTTCAGTTGGAAGCAGGCAGAATTTATAGATGGGATAACCCAGTCCTTGAGAAAGAAGCAAATAGAATTTTTCAAAGACTTAGAAATGAGTTTAGTGATAAGGACACTCCTAGGCGTACAAAAAACAAGCATACATATGTTCGATTATTATACCAACTCCGCAATAAAATAGCTCATGAAATGAATGATGTTGGAGCAAAGTTTGAATTTTGTCAGTCTGTTCCAAGCATTGCATCCTGGCACGACGAGTGTGGCAAAACGTTTTGGTCTCTCAATTTCCCTCGCCTCTGGCTGTATAATCTAGCAGAGGAAACCATTATCAATTTTCTAGACGACTGTCTTAAGGCAGAAGAGCCACTTCTGTTTTTGTATAATGAAAGGACCATCGATTTGGCCTGGTATGATTGAGGCATGTTGTTTGAAAATGGAACCAGAACAACTAACAATCAGATTCTTCATATCACACATACGAAAACACCAACCGCCCCGAAATCCTCTCGATTTCAGGGCGGTTTTCCGTTCCTCCGCTGCGCGGTCATATATTCAGCAGCCGCTCATGATCTGGATGATCGTCCGCTCGGTCTGCGTCATGCCGGGGTCTGCGATCCTGCCGACGTTGCGCAGCGTCTGTTCCGCCGAAAAGTCCAGTATCCCGTGCGGGGCCTTGACGCCTGCGCCCTGGGCCGCAAGCTCCGCGGCGTTGAAAGCGCTGTCGATCGCACTTAATACCTTCATGCAGCAGCCGTGGTTGCCGCCCGTGCAGATCATGCCGGTGATGGAGGAGGCCATATTCAGCGCCGCAGCTTCCATGGTCTTCTCCTCCCCGCCCATGAGAAAGCTGAGCGCGCAGGCAAGTCCCGTGCCGCCGGCGATCCCGCAGCCGCAAAAGGCAGAGAGCCTGCCGGAATACTCCTTGATGTACATACAAACAAGGTAGCTGATCGCCGCCGCACGCAGAAGATCGTTTTCCTTGATTCCCAGAACCTTTCCATAGGCAAGCAGAGGAAGCGTGCAGATGATGCCGTGCGTTCCGCTGCCCGTAATGCTCATCGCCGGAAGGTCGATGCCAAGCACGCGCGCCTCGGCTGCCGCCGCGGCCAGGGCCTTGGCGCTTTTTCTTGCATCAGCGGAATAAAACCCACCCCCGTTTGCCTTCAGGAGCTGCTTCGTCAGTATGCAGCGTTCCCATGCGGCGCCGGCTTTTGCGAGCGCGAGATTCATATCGAATGCATCTTGAATAAAAGACAGCTCTACGATCGGGGTCTCCGCGGCAAAACGGTAAATATCGGCGAGCGAAAATCGGGCGATCTCCGCTTTTTCCTCTGTTTCGGAAGCACCTATTGCCTCTTCTTCCCGGAAAAACAGCGTCTCCCCGTTCTTCTGCAGCAGGCAAAGGCCGGTATGTGTGCCGCGGATCTCCGCGACGCAGGTATCGTGTTCCGTGCGAAGAACGGCCCGGATCAGGATGGCGGAGCTGATGCCGTCCAGCTCAACCCTGACCTTTCCGGCCCGGATCATTTCCCGCGCCTTGTTTACCGCGGATCCATCCACCTCGTTTAGCACAAGAAGGCCCAGCTCGGCCTTGCCCGCTATGGCGCCCAGGGCGGCGGAAAACTCGTTTCCGACCTCCTCCGTTCCCGGGATCCCGCAGGTGTAGGCATTTTTAAAGATCCCGGAACTGACATAAACCGTCAGTTCCAGGACCTCTTCTTTTGTCAGGGCACGGGCATGCGCGGCCGCGAGGGCGATCGCCGCGGGTTCCGTCACACCCAGGGCAGGCTTCATATCTTCATATATCAGTCTGCGAAGTGTATCCATTTTGCCTCCGATCAGATCTTCTTGGCCGCTTCCACCATCCAGCGGATGCGCTCCTCAGACAATTCGGGATGGATGCTGCAGTCGGCGCCGAGAATGAATTTGGTCTTTCCGGCCTCGTCGATGATATTTTTGACCTCGGCCTCGATCTCTTCCTTGGTGCCCGTATACAGCAGGGTACCGGAACGGTTGTCAAAGCCGCCCCAGACGGTGGAGCCGCCGGTCCAATCCCTCATCTCGTTGATATCCTTGGTGTCGATATACCTGGACCAGCTGATGACCGGAGCATGGTAATCCTTCCAGACGCTCAGGCGGTTGGGAACGCCTTCCCAGGCGCAGAAGTGGATGATGTTCATATCGCTCTTGGTGTTCATATACGCAAGAAGCTCCATCTCCGAAGGCTTGAGCCAGTTGAGGTACTCCTCCTCGGTGAAGCGGTCCACCTCGGCGTCCTGCACGCTGTAGAAGCATCCGTCCACGCCGGCTTCGTCGATCAGGCCGTCGATCAGGAGCTTCAGGGACTGGGTGATCACGTTCAGCGCGTATTTCATCGCGTCCGGATTCTCGCGGATCAGGCGCATCATGGTCGGGTAGTCGGTCTGCAGCCGCAGGTAGGAAATCGGCACGTAGATCAGCATAAAGGTATAGCAGTCGCCTTCCAGCGCGGCGACGACTTTCTTGGTCCTCTCCACAAAGCTGCGGATCCAGGGATGATCCTTCGGCAAAACCTGCATCTTATACAGCTCGTCCGCGCTCTTGATGCCGCTTAGCACCGGGTCCGGCCAGCCAAAGTACTTATCGCCGGAAAGCTTCATAAAGTCCACGTCTGTCGCTTTGTAATAGTCCAGCTGGCACTTTGCAAAGGCGTCGTCATCGTCCCACAAAGAGCTCGGCACATGTTTCCATACACACACGGGCACGCGGTCCACCGGTTCTCCGCGGAAGGCGGCAAGCACGCGTTCTTTCTTGGTCATCATTGTCTTTTCATCCTTTCCGTCTTTTGTTTTTTACTCCCTGCGTTCGTATCTTCAGACATGGTCCATCCGAAGAATCATAATAATATATTATACTCATTGATGAAACAATGCAACATAAGGCATCGGTTCAGGCGGAGATGTATCCGTCCCCCGCGCAGCCGGTCGAAGTTCAAGCCCTATACCAAGACCGCGTCCTGCCGACGCGGCCCGTTTTTTCCCGGGAGATGCCAGGCGACGGCCGGACGAAACCGCGATCGGCGGAAAGGCGCCTTTTAGTCGTATGCAAATGCCGCACAAGCGCTGCGGATGCGTTGCGCACTGTGGGCAACGGCTGTGTTTGCAGGAAGGGACCCGCAGCGGGAACACAAAAAGAAAACCAGTCATTTCTGACTGGTTTTGATGGAGCTGATGACCAGATTCGAACTGGTGACCTCATCCTTACCAAGCAATGTAAAAACGTAAGTCTGAAGTCCTTTGAACCCTATTCCCTAAAAGCCTGCTCTTTCGGTATCCACTGTGGTTTGACTAAAGTTCCGTTCAATGCATAACGAAATTTCAGTTAGATCATGACCCCCAAAAACCACTCAAAGCGGCATTCCATACAGTCTAGTACGCTGTTATGCAGCCCACACAAATAGTAATACAATTCCACCCATAACTGGCATTGACGTCATTCTCTTCCCTGAAGTTGTCATTTGCTTTTGACTATGTTGGTATTTTGGGCCAGTAAGGCAGGTTCATTCAAAGGTTCAGGCTGTCCTCATCCAACAGGAATCCTCGGATACCGATGGCCTCGATCCCATGTCGTTTCTGCGAACTTTGATATTGTCTCGAATAATGATCTTCTTAAAAAAAGTCACCGATGACGTTCAAAGGGCGCTCCTCTTGTTCCTGCTTGCCCTGGGTATCCATCGCAAAAGCCGGAAGTACCGCCAGCGGTGCAGAGCAAGCGGTACGCTGATCTGTCTGTCCTTCCGTATCAAAGGAACATCGCCATATAAAGCGGCAGATGCCAGACGCCATCTTTTTGCATTACATCCTTTGGGTAGAGAATATAGGAGGCGCCAATCTTATGAGAAAACTTCTTCCGGAATTTATCGAGCGAAGAATGGAAACGGTAGTTGGCGGACTTCACTTCAATCGGGGCAATCTTCCTGTTCTCCGTAATCAGGAAATCGACCTCCATGTGGTTTTCCCGGTTTTCACTATCACTTCGAGAGTAGAAATACAGCTTATGCCCGTTACGCCGGAGCATCTGCGCAACGATGTTTTCCATGATCATGCCTTCGTTGACGTCCAATTTATCAAACAAGATGGCTTTATAGAGCTCGTTGTCCGTAAAAGAGCGATCCATGAAGGTGTGCGTGACCAGCAGTCCGGTGTCGGCCATATAGCATTTCTGCGTGGCGTGATCGGCGCTGAGCGCAAGGCCGACGTTGGGATCGGAGGCATTGAAGCAAGCATTGACGACCATCGCCTCGTTCAGCCAGATGAAAGAGTCCTCATAAGCACGGAAGCGGGCGGTCTTGCTCAGAGAAGACAGCTTATACTTTTTTTCTTTCTTGGAGAGCTGACCGGGAATCCCGTCAAAGACGGCATAAACCTTTTCCTCATACCCAGCGGCAAACTTGGAGACGTCGTCCCGATACAGCTGCAGGATACGGCGCTTGGCCTCATCCGACGCCGCAAAGTTCTTGCCGTCAATATAGGCCAGAACGGACTGCGGCATGCCTCCCACCAGCACGTACTGACGAAAATCGTTCATTACTTTCCGGTGAAGCGCCTGGCCCAACGGCTTCTTTGCCTCAAAACACGTCCTGATCAGTGGAACGGTCGCCTCATCTCCCAGCGCCCAGAGAAATTCCTCGAAATCCATCGGGAACATCTCAATGTGTTCCTCTTCCGAGGGAATGATGATGTTCTCGGTGTTTTTCTTCAGACGGATCAGCGACCCAGTTTCCAGATAGTCATAGCGCCCGTCTGCAACGAGATATTTAATGAGCTGCCGCGCCCGCGGAAACTGCTGCACCTCGTCAAACACAATAAGCGACTCTCGTTTATAAAGAACGGTAGAGTAGAAGGCGCTGAGCTTGGCAAAAAAGAGATCCAGATCGGAGCTTTCGTTGATAAACAGATCAAGAATATCCTGCGGTGTGTTGCCAAAGTCAATGATGATGTGGCTCTTGTATTCCTGTTCTGCGAACAACTCCGCGATAAAGCTTTTGCCGACACGACGTGCGCCGTCGATCAGCAGCGCAGTCTGCCCGCCGCTCTTTTTCTTCCACGAAAGAAGCTCGTCATAGATCTTGCGTTTCAGCATTTCACAATCCTCCGCAATGGTTTGTTGAGCATATTATGCCCCATAAATCACGAAAAAGCAAGTTCGTAGAGAATGATAACGCACGTAATGGCAAGTTAAATCGTATCGAATATGCACGTAATGGCAAGAATATAATTCTTAAGCGAGGTCGTCCTTAAATTGCGGCTTCACACTGAACGCACATAGGCAACGCCGATCGAGCTTCCTTTGCGGTGCCGCTATGTTTGTGTACCTGCCCCTTTCATTTTAAATCGAGGTAAAGTCAATAGCAAGATCGTCTCCCGCCGCAGCAACGAGCCGGAAAACAATCAAAAACACATAGACACGAAAAAGAAAAACTGAATAGCGAGAACAGCGTCAGCCGCTTATATATATCGGTTGAACCAGTCTGGAGTTTTTAGAAAGAGATGTTCGTTCAATGAAACAGTCCATGTACAAATCATACCATGAGCTGCCGCTATTTCTCAATGCAGAAACAGCGGCATAGCTGCTGGGAATCTCCATCTCCAGCATGTACGAGCTGATGCACGAGAAAGGCTTTCCAGTTTTGAAAATCGGGATGCGCCTCGTGGTACCCATGGAAAAAAAACGCGCGTAGGTGGAACAAAACGTGGTCGGAGTGAAATTATAGGACTTACAAAAATCCTGTGATTTCAACGGTTTACAGGCCAGTAGCAAGAGGTTTTTATCCGTACACTTTGAAAAATGATTATTTCGGCGCTCAAAAACATTTTGAGCGCCGAAATTTTTTAAGCAGCTAAAAGGAATGGAGGTACGCAACCGCCAAGTTTGGGCTCCCAGCTGAGCTATACCCCCTGATTGTGGAGAGACACGTATTAACTTTTTTGAGTTCTCACAAGAGGGGTACGCAACCGTCAGGTTTGGGCTCCCAAGCTAAGAGGTTACGTACCCCCGTAACCCCGAGCTCGGGAGGTGCGATCAATACACGGAATTATTATAGATGAAGCAATGCGATATAGTCTTCAATTTTCGTTATAAGAGTTGTCCAGTCCAATTGAGTAACAGCAGTTGCAGCAAGAGAGACAGCGAGCTTCATTGAAAATTCACTTAGAAACTTTTTTACGCCCTGTACTCCCTTTTTAAGTCTACTACCTTTAGGAGATTTCGATTTAATCTGTTCCTCAATAGACTGCAAGTCATCTCTAACATCCTCAATTGCATCTGCGGGAATGCCAGATAGCTGTTCCAAACAAGGCATTACTTTTTCAATCAGCTCAGTGATTTCCTTTGCCTCTGGAGATAGAAAAAATGTTTCACTTACAATTACTCCATTCCCTTGCTGGTTAACAGTCCCATATACCGTTTCGATGTTTTGAGTCATAGACGAAGTCTTTTCTTCTTCTAATGAAATCATTTCTTTTGAAATCTCATCATTGATATAATCAATGAGTGGCTTGAAAGCAGCGTCGAGAAAACGCTTAATCATATCATTCAACTTGCCGCTTGCATAATAATAGGACATTGCTACCCCAAGCACATTACTCCCATTTTCAACTATTACTGTCAAATAGTCATACATTGCCTTGATGTGACATCTCTCATCTACCGGAGGAGAAACCTCATTCCATCCTCCGTGTGCATTTTCTATGAAACACTCTTGGTAGTCATAGTCAATACCGTCTATTTCGTGTTTTATAATGTCCACTATAAATGGAGTACTGTCAATGTAAGTTTTGAATCGTTGTATTAAAACGGGAGCGGTACTATCAGTTGAATTTAAGAAATTGCTGGATAATCTGCGAAAAGAAAGACTAATCTCTCTTAATTCTTTCCGTGTCATTATATATCTACCCCACAATAAGGACAAAAGATTTTTGATTTCCCTACACAATATAAGACTTTCGTATGATGATTGCATATATCACACTTAAACTCAACTTCTTGAGAATCGTTTTCTTTCAACTCCCTCACGTTGACTTTCTTAAGTGGTTTGTAATCTATCTTTATTATACTATTTCTGCGATTGACTGAGCGTTTGAGTTTGCCAAAGCTCTTATTCAGTTCCTCAATCATATAATTAGTTGCTAACTCACGAGCTTTTTCTTTTACATCTTCGGAATAGAAATTAGTGACCTCCTTTGAGAGCCCACAATAAGGACAAAACAGCTCATTAAAAGGCTCTTCATCATTTTGGAATTCTCCAGCTTGAAGTTTGAAGTCCGAATGGCAATATGGGCAAGTAAAGGTTACATATCCTTCGCTATCACCTTGAATTGTAAAACTCAATGTGGTATCACTCAAAATTGCTCCTCCTTATCATATTTTTTTATTTGTAATCTTGTGAAGTCAATTATTTTAGGGGAAGATAATGTTCCTGCTGGTAAATCCAGTAGATATTCTACTTCCGAAGGATTGATGCTTAAACCATAGCTTTGTGATAATTCACTCATAAACTCCTTCGGTGTAAATACATTTTCTTGCAACAGCATCATCACTGATGTCTTCAAGAGTGCCGGCTCCGCTGTGATAAGAACATCATCTAAGGGTTCTTCTTTCCGCTGTCCTCTCCGCTGCATAATTCGGATAAGGGTTTGATACTCCTCCATCGTCATTACTCCCAGCTTTTCGGCTCGCCGGATCATGGCTGCGATAGAAACTTTCCATTTCTTTTTAAGTTGCTTATAGTATGCGATTGTTTGCGGCCCAGCTAAAGCGTCTCGCTTAAAAGTTTCCTCTGGCAAGAGAAAAGCTGCTGCAAAATCATTGGCTTGTCGTTCTCGTATTTTGAATTCGTCTTTCGGTATATCTTCAATATCATCACTCCATTCATGCAAGCAGATATGCCCCAATTCATGAGCAATATCAAAATGGATGCGTGCGGCCGAGGTCTTATTGCTTGAATAGGCAATAAGAAATGTTGAGTTTTCCGCAATATCTACAAGCTGGCTGAAGGCATCAACATCATCCGTGCTTGTATTAAAAGATGTGACTAAAATACCTTGCTGTTCAACAACAGATATCAAATTCTCAATCGGCCCTTGACCAAGATGCCAATCTTCCCTTAAAATAGACGCAGCAATCTCAGGTGTACAATCATCGGGTAACGTAATCGCTTCAAATTCAGGAAACTCAATATAGTCTTGCAGGAAAGAATAGACTTGGGATAAAAAAGACATTTTAACGATTTGCTCACTGCGGTACTTTTTGTTCGTGGTGAGTAAAGAGCGAAAATACACTGTTCCAGTTGCGTGTAAAGTTTGTTTCTCATAAAAATAACGGATTGGAAAGTTTAATGCGTGAGCAATCCGTTCGACAACGGTTTTATCTGCCGGCTGGCTCTTTGCGATTTCATACATAGAAAGAGTTTGGCGTTGGCAGCCGACCTGTTCAGCTAATTCTGCAACTGTCAGTCCCCTATATATTCTGGCCTGCTTCAAACGTTCTCCATTAAAATGGCTATTCATTTAGGCGCTCCTTTTCTTGGCTATCTTCAAATGTGAAAAACGCCATTTTTTCCACCATAAAATAGCGTTCATACCATCAGGGAAAGTGGTTTTCCCCGATGGTAAGACGAGGGCAATCTTGCAACGGTTCTCTTTATCCGAGATCATCCTGTTCTTGCTGTACATCCCGCAGTTGCGGCTTCTGCTTTTTGCGAGTCACCGCTTTGGGTTTGAGGGAAAGACCACGAGAGGGTTGGTTTTCCGGGTTTTCGGGATCAGCAACTTTCGGTACCACTACACTTTCTGTTGCCGCAATGTACTTTGACCAGTCCTGCTCGCAGCCATGAGCTACATCCAGAGTGGGCGTAACCATAACAGCGCGGATGTGGGCCAACTGATAGCCTACCGTTTCAAATAGGACAAGGACATGACGCCGAACGATATCACTGCCTCCCTCCAAGTCATACAATAACGCTTGGACTAACTCGGGAAGTCGGTTATCATCGGAAAAAGCACACGGGAAAAGGCTTGTCTGCTGCTGATCGCTTATCAGGTCATGATTAAATTGCTTCGTCAGCATGTCGATGTAGTGCATATTTGTTCGTTTCTGTTGACGCTTCCGGAGCTCAGCAAAACGTTTCTCCCGCATGAACGTGAAAATACACTGAGTGCTCTTTTCGTAAATGATAAGCATTTCCCAAGGCCCCCGGTGTGCTTTGGCGACCGTGCAATCCTCTGTTTCTAAGGCCCTTACGAGATTTGTGTTCAGCAAATCCCAGATTCTTGCAGGAACGCTATTTCTGGTCTGAAGGTCATTTGCCTGGACGTCCGTGAGAATATCGTCCCCAACAGCATCTTCAACACAATGGACCATTATGGCGATCAATTCAGGGGGAAAACTCATTTCAATCGTGTGCATAGCACACCTCCTCAATATTCTTGACTGCATTATAGGCGTTTATCTGAAAAATGTCAAGACCTTATTCAAACTTGCTGCGCTATCTTGCCGCCCAACAGGACAACGGGCGGCGTTTTCATATATCCGACAGAGAAAGGAGGCGTTCCGTACTTGCCAGCCGCGAGGCTGGCTTTTTTTCATGCCACGACAAAGGAGGTCAGTAAATGGCAGACGAAAAGAAAAGCATCGGCCCCGAGGCTGAAAAGCCCGCCGAGGCCCCGGCCCAGCGGCAGGCCGATCCGGTCAAGGCTGCGCCGCCTGAACAGGCGTCCCCGCCCATGCCCGGAAGGGTCGTAGATTTTGCCGCTGCCCGTGAAGAGGCCGCAAAGGACAAGGCCACCACACAGAAAGCAGCGCCGCAGAAAGCCCCGGCAGATAAATCCGACGGTGCGGACAAGCCCCGCGGGGGCCGCCCGGCAAAGGCTGACAAGGCGGCCCCCGGCGAGGCTGCCGCCCCAAAGCCCAAAGTAAACTGGCTGCGAAAAAGGTCCCTGTCAAGGAGGAGGCCGCTCCCGCCCAGCCGGAACAGCCGCCCGAGCCCCGTGACGCCTCTCGCGGCGAAAAGGAAGAGGTCGTGTATCTCAACCTTTCCGAGCTGCACCCGTTCAAAAACCATCCCTTCGGCGTCCGGGACGACGCTGAAATGCAGGGGCTGGTGGAGTCGGTCAAGGCCAGCGGCGTCAATCAGCCCGCGCTGGTGCGTCCCCGGGAGGACGGCGGCTATGAGATCATCGCGGGCCACCGCCGCCTGCGAGCCAGCGAGCTTGCCGGGTTTATAAATATGCCCTGTAT
>JBNRMU010000175.1:0-13986 GCA_050309765.1 Christensenellales bacterium | reverse complement strand
CCCAAGGCGGGCGAGGTGCTGATCCGCGTAAAATCCGTGGGCATCTGCGGCAGCGACGTGCACTACTTCCACGACGGCGCCATCGGCAGCTTCAAGGTGGAAACACCGTTTTTGCTCGGGCATGAGTGCGCGGGTGAGGTGGCGGCCCTGGGTGAGGGCGTGACCGATCTGAAGCTGGGCGACAGGGTGGCCCTGGAACCCGGCATCCCCTGCGGCAAGTGCGAGATGTGCATGACCGGCCGCTACAATCTCTGCCCGGATGTGATTTTCTTCGCCACGCCGCCCGTGCAGGGCGTTTTGTGCGAGTATGTGACCCATCCGGCCAGCATGTGCTTCAAGCTTCCGGACAACCTGGACTTTGAGGAGGGCGCCCTGATCGAGCCGTTGGCCGTGGGCTTCCACGCCTCGATCCTGGGCGGTGCCCGCGTGGGCAAAACCGCCGCGGTGCTTGGCAGCGGCTGCATCGGCCTTGTGACACTGATGGCGCTCAAGGCCATGGGTATGACCGAGCTGTACATGTCGGACGTGCTGGATAATCGCCTGGCAGTGGCTGCGGGCCTTGGTGCGACGACGATCAACGCCGCCCGCGAGGATGTGGTCAAAACCATTCTGGAAAAGACGAACGGCCGCGGCGTGGACCTGGTGTTCGAAGCCGCGGGCAATCCCAAATCCATCCTGCAGACGGCTTCCCTGGTGTCCCAGGGCGGCACGATCGTGCTCATCGGCCTGAGCGCCGAGGGCGTGCTTCCCTTTGATCTTGGCTCCATCATGAATAAGGAGGCCGAGGTCAAAACCGTGTTCCGCTATCGCAATGTGTATCCACTGGCCATCGAGGCGGTGCGCAGCGGCCGCGTGGACGTAAAGGCCCTGGTTACCAACCGCTACGACTTTGCCGACAGCCACCGTGCCTTTACCGAGGCGGTGACGGACAAGGCCAAGATCGTCAAGGGCGTCATCAATCTGTAAGCAAAAAGAAAGAAGCCGGCTGATCGTTTTCAGCCGGCTTTTTTGTGTCTATTCGTCGATCACCTGAATGTGCTCGCGGCCAAACAAGGCGCTTGCCGCGCGCAGGGTGTCGTCCTGTGAGGGCGGAGCGACGGGCCCTTCCTGCCGTAGTTCCAGCAGCAGATGCACGTCGCTGCCGCTGAGCTCCGAGAAGACCTTTTCCACCAGGGCCTTGTTGCCCTCCTGCCCCAGCACGTCGCGGAAGATGTCCTGCCCGGGTTCAAACTGGATGCGGGCCGTGCCGCCGTCCAGACCGAGGAAGGCCGCACCGCGCATGGCGCTGTACAGGGGCATCTTCTCTTTCTTTATGCGAAGGAGCACGTTTTGCCACAGCTCGCCTGCAGATTTGGGGGCTGCAGCAGCGGCCGGCTTTTTTGGCGCTTCCGCCGCCGGACGGGGCCTTGCGGCGGGACGGGCAGACGTCTGTGTGGGCGCGGCCTGGACAAAGGCGCCGCTTTCCAGCTTTTTTTCCAGGGCCTCGACCCGTGCGGTGAGGGCGTCCAGGGATTGGTCCAGCTGCGGGCGACAGGCACGGAAGGCCGTCATCTCCAGGATCATGCGCGGCTGGGCGGCCCAGCGCATCTCGCCCTGCGCACCATGGAACTGTTTTCCGCGGCGCAGGGCCCGCTCGCTGCCCATGGTTTTTGCCTGCTGGGTATACTGGAGAATGTCCTCTTCGCTCGCGTCCAGCAGGAACGCGCAGTCGTCCACGGCGGCGGCCACCAGCACGCTGCGCAGGTGGGCACAGATGTCGCGACAGAATACGGCCGCGTCGCCGCCGCCCTCCATCAGGCGTTCGATAACGCGCAGCGCCTGCGCCGGATCGCCGGCGGCCAGGGCGTCCACAAAGGAGAAGCGCAACTCGCTGCCGGTAAGGCCCACAGCGCTGCGCACGACCTGCGCGTCCACATGGTCGCGGCCGTAGGCGATGCAAAGATCCAGCATGGAGATGGCGTCGCGCATGGCTCCGTCGCTGGCCTGGGCGATCTGGAAAAGCGCATCCTTTTCAGCGGATACGCCCACGCTCTGCGCGATGCGCGCAAGGTGCGCGGCGATGTCCTGCGAGCTGATGCGGTGAAAATCAAAGCGCTGGCAGCGGGAAAGGATCGTCGAGGGCAGGCGTTGGGGATCGGTGGTGGCCAGGATGAACACGGCGTGCGCGGGCGGCTCCTCCAGCGTTTTGAGCAGGGCGCTGAAGGCGCCGGCGCTCAGGGCGTGCACCTCGTCGATGATATAGACCTTGTAACGCCCGAACTGGGGCGGGTATTTGACCTTTTCGATCAACTCGCGCACCTCGTCCACGCGCGCGTTGGAGGCACCGTCGATCTCGATCACGTCCATGCTGCCCTCTTCCAGCAGCAGGCGGCAGGGCTCGCAGTTGCCGCAGCTTTCGCCGTCCACGGGATGCTCGCAATTGATGGCGCGCGCCAGCAGGCGCGCGGTGGTGGTCTTGCCCGTGCCGTGCGTGCCGCAGAACAGATACGCATGCGCGATCAGGCCGGAACGCACCTGGTTTTTGAGCGTCTCCACAACAGCCTTCTGGCCCACGACCTTGTCGAACGTGTCCGGCCGCCAGGACCTGTACAGCGCCTGATAACTCATGGAATCTGCCTCCTCATGCTCGGGGATCGGGTGGTGTGTCTTCTATTATGCGTAGCTTTTTGCCATTTTGCAAGTGTGGCGGGGCGGAGGACATGGTATAATAAAAGAAAAAGAGGAGCTGTACCATGACGCAGATGGATCAGCTGCGCGCGCAGGTGGAAAATTGCACGCGCTGCGGGCTTTGCCGCGGCCGCACGCACGCGGTGCTGGGCGAGGGCTGCGAAGACAGGCCGCTGGTATTGTGCATCGGCGAAGGGCCGGGCCAGCAGGAGGATCTGCAGGGGCGCCCCTTTGTGGGGCCGGCGGGCCAGCTGCTGGATAAGATGCTTCAAAGCATCGGCCTCAGCCGCCAAAACACCTACATCGCCAACGTGGTCAAGTGCCGCCCGCCGCAAAACCGCGTGCCCGAGCCGGAGGAGATCGCTAGCTGCCTGCCTTACCTTAGGGCGCAGGTCAAGCTCCTTAGGCCAAAGATCCTGTTTTGCCTGGGTTCCACCGCGGGCAGGACGATCATCGACCCTGCGTTTCGCGTCACGCGCGAGCACGGAAAGTGGGTGGAGCGCAAGGGATTTTACCTGATGGCCAGCTACCATCCCTCCGCCCTTTTGCGGGACAGCAGCGGCCAATACAAGCGCGAGGCCTGGCAGGACCTGAAGAGCCTGCGCGCGCGCATCGACGAGATCAAAAACAGCGAAGCGGCTTTAGCGGAGGATAGGGATGAGCAAGACTAATCTGGACGCATTCAACGAGGAGATGTTCAAGTATTTTGCCGAGCTGTATGCGCCCACGGGACGCATCCTGGTCGCCGGCGACGGCCGGGCGGATGCGCGCATCGCCCTGGTGGGCGAAGCCCCAGGCGAGCAGGAGACCCTGCTGCAGCGGCCCTTCGTCGGCCGAGCGGGCAAGAACCTGGACGAAATGCTGACCCTGACGAACCTAAAGCGCGCCGATCTTTACATCACCAATGCCGTCAAGTTCCGCCCCGTGCGCACAACGTCGCGCGGCGTGGCCAACCGCCCGCCCACCAGGGAGGAAATCGAGCTGTTCCGGCCCTGGCTGCATCGCGAGCTTGCGCTGGTGAGCCCGGGTATCGTGGGCAGCCTCGGCAACGTGCCCTTGCTGGCGCTGACGGGCAAGCGGCTTTCCATCGGTCAGGTGCACGGCACCCTGTTGGAACTGGAAGAGCCGGGGATCAAGCTCTTTCCCATGTACCATCCCGCATCGGTGATCTACAACCCCGCCCTGCGCGAGGTGTATCTGCAGGATATGTGCACCTTTGGCGCTTTGTGCGCCTCCCTGTGACAATTGGGACAGCCTAAATTTGCTTTTGGACAAAAAACGAACACATATATCTTGCCCGATGCTATACTTGCAGCATGGAAAGGAGGAGATACTCGTGCAAGAACTATTGAGTATCATTTCTCTCAACTGGCCGTCGGCGCTATGTATTTTGCTGGGCTTTGGCCTGGTGGTGCTGGAGCTGTTTGTGCCGGGTTTCGGTTTTCCGGGCATCGCGGGCATCGCGCTGCTGCTGCTTGGCGTGGTGCTGGCCGCCAACTCCGTACTGGAGGCAGTGCTGCTGGTCATCATCATCGTGCTGCTTTTGTGCCTGATCCTGTCCCTGTTCCTGCGCTCCGCGTCCAAGGGACGGCTGGCAAAGACGCCGCTGGTGCTTTCCGCTGCCGCCCGCAAGGAGGCCGGCTATTCCAGCGCGGAGGATCTGAGCAGCTTCCTGGGACGGACAGGCGTGGCCGTAACCAGGCTGCGGCCATCCGGCGTGGCCGATTTTGACGGCGTGCGGCTGGATGTCGTCTCCGACGGCGAGTTCATCGACAAAGGCACCCCCCTTGTCATCTCCAAGGTGGAGGGCAACCGCATCGTGGTCGTCGCCCGGGAAGAAAAAGCGTGAATCGAACGACTATGACCCGATAGAACCAAAGGAGGTATTTAAGGTATGGAATGGCTCTGGGTATTTGGAATCCTCGTCCTGATCATCGTATTTTTGTCCATTTTCTTCTCCTTCTTCCCGCTGGGGCTGTGGATCAGCGCGCTGGCATCGGGCGTGCGCATCCGCATATTGACGCTGGTCGGCATGCGCTTCCGCCGCATCGTGCCCAGTAAGCTGGTATACCCCCTCATCAAGGCCACTAAGGCCGGCCTTGAGATCTCCCTCAACAAGATGGAAGCCCATTACCTGGCCGGCGGTAATGTGGACAGGGTCATCAACGCCCTGATCGCCGCCCAGCGCGCCGACATCCCCCTGGAGTTTGAGCGTGCCGCCGCCATCGACCTTGCCGGCCGCGACGTGCTGCAGGCCGTGCAGATGTCCGTCAACCCCAAGGTCATCGAGACGCCTGTGGTCGCCGCCATCGCCAAGGACGGCATCGAGCTGCGCGCCAAGGCCCGCGTGACCGTGCGCGCCAACATCGACCGCCTGGTCGGCGGCGCCGGTGAGGAGACCGTCATCGCCCGCGTCGGCGAGGGCATCGTCACCACCGTCGGTTCCGCCGAGACGCACAAGGCCGTGCTGGAGAACCCCGATATGATCTCCCGCACCGTGCTTTCCAAGGGCCTGGATGCAGGCACCGCCTTTGAGATCCTTTCCATCGATATCGCCGATGTGGACGTTGGCCGCAACATCGGCGCCCAGCTGCAGACCGACCAGGCCGAGGCCGACAAGCGCATCGCCCAGGCCAAGGCCGAGGAGCGCAGGGCCATGGCCGTTGCCCGCGAGCAGGAAATGGTCGCCCAGGTGCAGGAAATGCGCGCCAAGGTGGTCGAGGCCGAGGCCGAGGTGCCCCGCGCCATGTCTGCCGCGCTGCGCGAAGGCAAGCTCGGCGTGATGGATTACTACAATATGCGCAACGTGATCGCCGATACCCAGATGCGCGATTCCATCGCCAAGACCGGTCTGGACGGCGGAGACGACAAGCGCTAAGCAAAATGACAAGCATACGTAGGGCCCGTGCGGAGGAGCAGTCCTCCGCATGGGGCCACAGAAACCTTAAGGGAAGGGAGGCGCGCTTTGGGTTATGGGATACATCGCATTTATCGTGATCCTGGTCACCGTGATCAACCTGATTTCTTCAGCCGTGAAAAAGAGCGCTCCGAAACAAGGCGGGCAAGGCCAAGCGCAGCCCGCGCCGCGCCAACCCGTCCGCCCCGTGCCGCAGGCACCGTTTCGGCAGATGCAGAGCTATGTGCAGCCGCGCACCTACGTAAACCCCCAAACCCCTGACCAGCAGCCTGCCCAGGCCGTGCCAGACCAGCCCCAGCGCCGTCCTGCCGGCACGCATTCGGCCGGTCGGCCGTCCTCGCCCCCCGAGGGCGTGTCCACCATGCAGCCCCGGGTCGCCCATCGTTTGGAGTCGGAACTGCAGCCCACCCAGTTAAGCGACCAGGCCGCGCCGCAGCCGGCAAGGCAGACTGGCGCGTATACGACGGCTGCTGCCAGGCGAAACGGACTGCAGGCTTCCGCCGCGCGGGAACTGCGCCGGGCCATGGTACTCAAGGAAGTATTGGATAGGCCCATCAGCATGCGGAAAGGGCAAAGGATATGAAAGAGCTCAGGGTCATGATCTGCGACGACCAGCCCGGCATGCGGCTGGTGCTGCATAAGATACTGGAAAAGGCGGAGGGCTTTACCCTGGTGGGCGAGACCGAAAGCGGCGAGGCCTGCCTGGAGATGTTTGCCGCCCTAAAGCCGCAGATCGTGTTCATGGATGTGGAGCTGCCGGGCATCAGCGGCGTGGAGTGTGCACGACGCATCCAGGATATAGACCCCAAGACCGCCCTCATCTTTGCCACCGCGCACGAGGGCTATATGGGCGAAGCCTTTGAGCTGTATGCCTTCGATTACCTGCTCAAGCCTTTTAAGACCGAGCGCGTTCTGGAAACGCTGGAACGCATCCGCTCTCTGCTTGCCCCGCAGGCGGAGATCAAGCCCCTGACCGCCAGGCCCGCGCGCCAGCGCCGGCTGCTTCTGCGCAACAAGGACGGCGTGTCCGTGGTGAACATGGAGGACGTGGTCCTCGTGCAGAGGGAAAACCGCGCCACCGTGCTGTATACGACAGCGGGCAGCTACCAAAGCGGCGAAACCCTGGCTGAGCTGGAAGCAAGGCTGGATCCGGAGCTGTTCTTCCGCAGCCACAAGAGCTACATCGTGAACCTTTCCTATATAGACTCCATCACGCCCTACGGCAGATGGACCTATGTGGTCAAGTTTCGTGGCATCCGCCAGGACGCCCTGGTGACGCACGAAAAATACGAGCAGCTGGAGCAGCTTTTCAGCTGACAAAGAGATAAAAAAGCCCCTTCGCTGAAACCGATCAGCGAAGGGGCTCTTTCAATTAACGGATCAAAGCGGCCAGAAGGAGGCTCAGGCCTTCTTCTGCGCCTCTTCCACGGCCACGGCCACGGCCACGGTGGCGCCGACCATGGGGTTGTTGCCCATGCCGATCAGGCCCATCATCTCCACGTGCGCGGGCACGGAGGAGGAGCCGGCGAACTGGGCGTCGGAATGCATGCGGCCCATGGTGTCGGTCATGCCGTAGGAGGCGGGGCCGGCGGCCATGTTGTCGGGATGCAGGGTGCGGCCGGTGCCGCCGCCGGAGGCGACGGAGAAGTAGGTCTTGCCGCCCTCCCAGCACTCCTTCTTATAGGTGCCGGCGACGGGGTGCTGGAAGCGGGTGGGGTTGGTGGAGTTGCCGGTGATGGAAACGTCCACGCCCTCGTGCCACATGATGGCCACGCCCTCGCGCACGTCGTCTGCGCCGTAGCAGCGAACCTTGGAGCGCTCGCCGGTGGAATAGGGAACTTCCTTGACGATGGAAAGCGCATGGTCTTCCTTCACGTCGGCGGAAAGGTAATCGTACTTGGTCTGCACATAGGTGAAGCCGTTGATGCGGGAGATGATCATGGCGGCGTCCTTGCCCAGACCGTTCAGGATCACGCGCAGTGGGGTCTTGCGCACGCGGTTGGCGTTGCGGGCGATGCCGATGGCGCCCTCGGCGGCAGCGAAGGACTCGTGGCCGGCCAGGAAGGCGAAGCACTCGGTCTTTTCATCCAGCAGCATGGCGCCCAGGTTGCCGTGGCCCAGGCCCACCTGGCGCTGGTCGGCAACGGAGCCGGGGATGCAGAAGGCCTGCAGACCCTCGCCGATGCAGGCGGCGGCCTCGGCAGCGGTCTTGACGTCCTTCTTCAGGGCGATGGCGGCGCCAAGCTCATAGGCCCACTTGGCGTTTTCAAAAGCGATGGGCTGGATGCCCTCGACGATGGAATAGGCGTCCACACCCTTGGAGTTGTTGTAAGCCTTCAGCTCATCAAAATCCTTAAAGCCGTACTTTTCAAGAACAGGCTGGAGCTGGGGCATGCGGCGTTCATAACCTTCAAACAGAGCCATTGATTGCACACCTCCTAATTACTGCTTGCGCGGGTCGATCCACTTGACCGCGCCGTCCTCAGCCTTAAAGCGGCCATAGGTGCCGATGTTCTTCTCATACGCCTCGTTGGGGGTTTCGCCCTTTTTGATGGCGTCCATCATCTTGCCAAGGGAAAGGAACTGGTAGCCGCAAACCTGGTCGTCCTTGTCCAGGGCAATCTTGAGCACATAGCCCTCGGCCATTTCCAGGAAGCGCACGCCCTTTTTCTTGGTGGAGAACATGGTGCCCACCTGGGAGCGCAGGCCCTTGCCAAGGTCTTCCAGACCGGCGCCGACGGTCAGTCCGCCCTCGGAGAAGGCGCTCTGGCTGCGGCCGTAGACGATCTGCAGGAACAGCTCGCGCATGGCGGTGTTGATGGCGTCGCACACAAGGTCGGTGTTCAGGGCTTCCAGAATGGTTTTGCCGGGAAGGATCTCGGCCGCCATGGCGGCGGAGTGGGTCATACCGGAACAGCCGATGGTTTCCACCAGGGCCTCTTCGATGACGCCGTCCTTGACATTCAGACTCAGCTTGCAGGCGCCCTGCTGAGGTGCGCACCAGCCGATACCATGGGTAAAGCCGGAAATATCCTTGATCTCCTTAGCCTGAACCCATTTTCCCTCCTCGGGAATGGGAGCGGGGCCATGGTTGGGACCCTTGGCCACACAGATCATTTCTTCCACTTCGCGGGAATATTGCATGACTCAAATCCTCCTTTGCGTGAAAAATGCAGGAACATTATAATTCAGTATACCACACATGGCGGCCGTTGACAGGGAGAAGACGTAAAAATTTCCGAAAAAGTGCGCGGCTTTGCCCGAAAGGCCGCGGACGGCGCGCATTGCGAAACGGCGGGCGCTGTTGTATACTGATATTGAAAAAATGACGTGCAAGCCAAAGCCATGAACCCCAGGAGCCGACGCCATGATTATCAACACGGGACAACGAACCGACATACCTGCCTTTTATTCGCAGTGGTTCGCAAACCGCCTGCAAGCAGGTTTTGTACTGGTGCGCAATCCCTATAATCCAAAGTCCGTCACGCGATACCGCTTGTCCCCGGACGTGGTGGACTTGATCGGCTTTTGCACCAAAAACCCCGAGCCCATGCTGCCGTACATGGACCTGTTGAAGCCGTATGGCCAATACTGGTATGTGACGATCACGCCCTATGGCAAACGGATCGAGCCGCACGTTCCCAACAAGCTGCGGGTGCTGGACAGTTTTAGACGCCTGTCCGATATCGTGGGCGTTGACAGCATCGGCTGGCGCTATGACCCCATTTTTATAAGCGGCGACTATCCGGTGCAGCGGCACATCGAAGCCTTTGCCTACATGGCAAAGGCGCTGGCCGGATATACGCATGACGCCGTTATCAGCTTTATCGATCTGTATCAAAAAACTAGGCGGAATTTTCCGGAAGTGCAGGAGGTTTCTTCCGCCGACAGGCTGACGCTGGGAAAAGCCTTTGTTGAGATCGCCAGTCGATACAACATGGTCGTTCGCCCCTGTGCGGAAGGGGAGGCGCTGGCGCGGTTCGGCGCCGATTGCAGCGGCTGCATGACCGTTTCCATGTACGAGCGGGCCCTGCACCGGCATTTGCGGGTTCCCCGCCTTCAACCGGCCCGCAAGGAGTGCGCCTGCTACCTGGGCGGCGACATCGGCGCCTATAACAGCTGCGGCCATCTGTGCCGCTACTGCTATGCCAACTACGATGCCGGCGTGGTGCGCAGAAACAGGCTCTGTCACGATCCGAACTCGCCCCTGCTGATCGGGCATCTGCAGGCGGATGATCAGGTGCACGATGCCAGACAGGAAAGCTGGATCGACCCGCAGACCCGCATGGATGTTTAGATCAAAATTTAGACAACTTTCTGAATCCACCAGATAAAAGGAGAACACAACATGTCAAGACTCGGCGATGCCATTCGAAACGAAAGGCTCAGGCTGGGCCTGGCGCCCAAGGCGCTGGCCAAGAAGTGCGGCGTGAGCGAAAAATTCCTGCTGGAGGTGGAAAGCGGCAAGCGCATCATCCAGGATACCGAAGCCGCCCGCATCCTGAAGGTGATGGGCAAGCAGCAAAGCGTGCTGGCCGATTTTGAAGCCACCGCGGACGGCCGGTCCACGGCACCGCGACCGCAGGCTACTGCGCCCACCGCACCCGCGCGCCCCGCGCCCAAGGCGCAGGAAGCGCCCTCCGAGGTATGGGTCAACGCCCTCTCCGGTATTGTGCGCGCCGTGCCCGTGCGCGGCTATCTGCAGCAGCCCCTTGGCGTCAAACCCACGCCCATTGAGGACAATAAGATCGAAGGCGCAGCGGCGGACAAGGTGTTTTACCTGCAAATGCCGGATAACTCCATGGCCGGCTACCGCATCCGCCAGGGCGATCTGGTTTTGATGACGCCCTTTACCTCGCTGGAGGACGGCGGTGTGTACCTGCTGGAGGAGGACGGAAAAACGTCTCTGTATAAGGTAAACGTGCAGGGCGGCAACCGCCTGATTTTGCAGCAGTATGAGTTCGAGCCCCGCGCCCACACGGCGGACGCCAAGGCCGTCAAGCTCCTGGCGCGCGCAAGGCGTGTGGAATTCAGACTGTAAACAACAACGATTTTAGAAAGGGTGCCCGCCGATGAACAAGATTCAATACGCTTCGCCGCTTTACATCCTGCGCGACCGCTGCGCCGAGGATTTTTACGCCGTGCTCAAAGAATTAAAGGATTCGGGCTTTGATGGCGTGGAGTTCCTGGGCCTGTTCGGCCACCCCTTTGCCGAGGTCAAGGGCTGGATGGACGAGCTTGAGCTGCTGCCCCTTGGCGACCATGTGGCCTACAAAAAGCTCCTCGAGGAAGGCGACAGCCTGCTTAAGGCCTACGCTTCCCTCGGCTGCAAATACCTGACCGTGGCCGACGTGCCTCTGGAGGGGATTTTGCAGGGCGACGAAAAGCTGTTTGTTTCCCTGGAGGACATGATCAAGAGGGCAGCTGACTGCGGCCTGCGCCTGCAGTACCACAATCACGACCAGGAGCTGATCGAAAAAAAGGATGGCGTGGAGGCGCTGGAGATCCTCATGGATCGCCTGGCGGATCAGGGCCTGTGCCTGGAAATCGATCTTGGCTGGGCACAGATCGGCGGCGCGAGCTGCGAAAAGTACCTGAAAAAGTATAAGGACAACTGCCCCGTCATCCACCTGAAGGATTATTATTCGTCCGATAATTCCCTGCTTGGCCGCGTGCGCGAATTCGTGCCCGCCCGCGGAACGCCGCAGCGCGGCAGCTTCGAGTTCCGCCCCACCGGCTTTGGCGTTTTGAACCTGCCAAAGCTAATGCCCCTGTGCCTTGCCTGCGAGCCGGAGTGGTTTGTTATGGACCATGACTTAAGCTACGAGCGCGATCCCTTCGAGGATCTGCGCTGGAGCCTGGAATACGTAAAGCGCCTGGTGTGCTGCGAGGCGCACGCCTAAAGGCGGCCAATTCCACACGACACAAGAGGGAGGTTTTTGCATGCAGTTTTTATCCGGCTACACCTACGGCTTTATGTCCAAGCGCGGCTTTACCACCCGCGACGACGAGTGGAAAAAGTCCATGGACGCCATGTTTGACCGCACCGGCAGCGATACCCTGCTGCTGCCCGTGGGCTCCCTGCAGGACCATGCCTACTCCATCAAAATGGACTGGGACACCCCTGACGTGATGAGCGAGGAGGATATCCGCAACTGCATCGCCCATGCCCGCGCGCGGGGCAAGAAGGTCATCCTAAAGGCGATGGTCAACTGCCGCGATGGCTACTGGCGCGCTTACATCAACTTCTTCGATATGTACGTGCCCTGCGAGCCCAAGTGGGCAGACTGGTTCAAAAACTACACCGACTTTAACCTGTATCTGGCCAGGATCGCCCAGGACACAGGCGTGGAGCTGTTCTGCGTCGGCTGCGAGATGGTGGGCACCGACCGCCGCGCCGACGAGTGGCGCGCCCTGGTCCAGGCCGTGCGCGGGGTCTATACCGGCCCCGTGACCTACAACTGCGACAAGTACCAGGAGGATCATGTCACCTGGTGGGACTGCCTGGACGTGATCTCCTCCTCGGGCTACTATCCTATTGATAAGATCGCCGACGAATTCGACCGCATCGACAGGGTGCGCAAAAAGTTCAACAGGCCCTTTATGTTCATGGAGTGCGGTTGCCCCTGCCGCGAGGGCAGCGAGTACGTGCCCAACGACTGGAGCCACGGCGGCGCGCTGGATATCGACGTGCAGACCCGCTGGTACAAGGCCTTCACCGAAGAAGTCCTGCGCCGCGACTGGATCGACGGCGTGGGCTGGTGGGATTGGAAGGCAAGGCTCTATCCGATCGAAAAGGCCCTGGAGGACGACGAATACGCCCTGTATGGCAAACCGGCGGAAAAGGTGCTGCTCGACTTCAACGAAAAGATCAAAGCCCGCGGATAAACAATAGACAAAAAGGGCCCGCCCAAACGGTTTTAGCGCCGTTTGGACGGGCCCTGTGCGCAAATGGAGGAGCTTTATGAGACGAAGCGACAGGGAGCTTTCGCGCGCGGAAGCGGAACAGATCCTGCTGGACGGGGAATACGGCGTTCTCTCCACCGTATCGGCGGACGGCCAGCCCTACGGCGTACCGATGAACTACGCCTATAAGGACGGCTGCATCTTTCTGCATTGCAGCAGCGCGGGCGGACTCAAAACGCAAAACCTGGAGAAAAACCCTCGCGCCTGCTTCACCGTGGTGTCCGCAACCGAGCTTTTGCCGGATAAGTTCGCCACGAGATACCTTTCCGCCGTCTGCTTCGGCACGGTGGAGATATTGAAAGCCCGCGATGACAAGCGCGAGGGTATCGAATGCATCCTGCGCAAGTATTCGCCGGACTTTGTGGAGCAGGGGCTTAAATACATCGATGCGGCCATCGACAGGATCTATGTCCTGCACCTGCGCATAGAAACGCTTATCGGCAAAGGACGCAAAAACTAAAAAGACGCCCCCTATAGATCGTCCGCATCCTGCACGGGCGCCTCGTTTGGATCCATCGGCAGGCCCGTGTAGCTGCCCTGTACATCCGTCCGGCTGGGGCCGAGCGGAGCATCCGCATCCGTTTGAACGGGAGCGGGGAAGGCTGGATCGCTCACAAGAACCAGATGATCAAAATATGGCGCCGGCTCCGGTTGCGCCCCATGCGGGCGGGGGCGGCGGCCTGGATTGTTTTCTTTGGACATAAAAAATCACCTCGGGTACAACATGCCCGGGGTGATTTGCTTTTATGCGGTTTTGCACGAAGGGATAAAAGGGCATCAGCCCTCGGTGGGCTGCGCGTAGCTTTGCACGTAGAGCAGTTCGGCGTTGTCGTCGCGCAAAAAGATGACCTTCATGCCGTCGCTCAATACGGACTGGTCGATGAGGGCGGCGTTCTGGTTCTGGTCCTCGCGGTCGTTGATCTGCACGCGCACGAGCAAGGCGCCTTCCACCTTAGTGATGGAAGCGATGGAGGCCGTCTGCCCGGCGGAGAGCTCGGGATTGGCGACGATGTAGATGCGGCCGTCGGATACGCTGGAAAGGCTGCCCGGGGCAAAGGCATAATACAGCGGGCTTGCGGCCTCGCTGTTGCTGTTGCTTTCAAAGGGGATGGTCTCGCCGCTCTGGGAAATCAGCGCCTGGTCCACGCCGGCACGCAGCTCACTGTCGTCCGGGGCGGTAAAGCCGGCAAGCTCGGAAGCCTGGTTGGGCGTCTGCGCGGCGGCCGCCGGGGCAGGTTCGGTCGGGGCGAGCACGCTTTGCAGCTCCTCGCGCGCGGGCTCCAGGGATTGGATCAGCTCCCAGACGGGGGAGACGCCGCCGTCTGCGGATATGGGCTGGTAGGTCACATAGGTGCGCACCTGGCGATCGTCTTCGCTGCGGGCGACGGGAAGGGAATAGATGTGGTGGTACTCGTCCATATACACCGGCATGGAGC
>JBNRMU010000174.1:0-3363 GCA_050309765.1 Christensenellales bacterium | reverse complement strand
GGTGCGCCTCGTTGTAGGGAACGATGTAGGATTGCTCGCAGCCGCCGACCACCTGCATAAACGGCAGGAAGGTATCGGTTAGGCGCTTTTCGTCCTCCTCCTCGATGCGCAGATCCCAGACCGCGTTGCCGCTGGGGGCCGCCGCCGCAAACAGCTCGGGATGCAGCTTGGTCACGGCGGTGGTCTGCATGCCGCCCTGGCTGTAACCGGTGGCATAGACGCGCTCCTCATCGATGGGAACCAGGCTGCGGATCACATCCAGCAGGCGCAGCACGTTGTCGGGATTGGTGTTCTGCGGATTGCAGATGATGAAGCCCTCTTTGGCAGCGATCTGCTGGAAGCCGCAGGAAAACTCCTCGCTTTCCAGGGAGTTTCCGCCGCCATGGAAAACGAACACCAGCGGATATTTGCGGTTTTTGTTTTCGGGCAGCAGCATGGAAAGGGGAGTGAAGAGGGCCCAGCGGGTCCAGTAATCCTCGGTTTCGAACATCTGCTTGCGCAGACCGATGCTTTCATAGTAGTGTAAAAGCGCGGGATCCATGGGATCGTCAAAGCTGTAGCAAAGGTGCAGCCGCTTTGCCCAGGCGTCGCCGTAGGCGCCCTGCATCACGTCGTCCACGTCCGCGTGGCCGTTGTGCGCCACGGTCAGATATTTTTTGAAGATTTCAAACCGCTCGCCGGTTTGGGGGTTGGTTTCCTTATTCCAGAGTTTGCTTGCCATCGTGTTGCTCCTTTCCAGCGGCGCGGCCGCTTGTCTTCTCTGATAAGTATTCTAAAGGGAAAAAGCCGGGATTGTCAACGAAACGGGCACGGGGCAACGGAGAAAACGCGGCCGTCAAAGACGCACCGGCGCCGCCAGTTCATTCTTCAAAAGGAACGAAAACGCCGCCCCACACGGCCGCAAAAGGTTGGAAGCGAAGCGTTTTCCGTCGCGAGCGCGAGAGCCAAGCGAGCAGGAAAACCGAGCGTGACCTTTTGACGCGCTCAGTCAACGCGGGCTCTGACAGCCCACAGGGCTGTCATTCACCCCCCGCGCGTTCAAGTCCCACCCCCGAAGCTGTTGCGTAAGCGGCAAAAATAAAAGGCCCAGCAAAAGGATATCTTGCTGGTCCTTTGGTGCCGAAGGTGGGACTTGAAATCTCGCCTGCGGGCTCAGTCAACGCGGGCTCTGACAGCCCACAGGGCTGTCATTCACCACCCGCGCGTTCAAGTCCCACCCCCGAAGCTGCTGCGTAAGCGGCAAAAATAAAAGGCCCAGCAAAAGGATATCTTGCTGGTCCTTTGGTGCCGAAGGTGGGACTTGAACCCACACGGTGTCACCACCAACGGATTTTGAGTCCGTCACGTCTGCCATTCCATCACTTCGGCAGGCACAAAAGCAGTATACTCCCTTTGAAAATCAAAATCAACCTATCCGACGGAATTTTACTTATGCGGTTTGTTTTCACAGGGCAAGGAGGAAAACCATGGACAAGGATACTTTGCTGGTGCGCCGCGCGGCATCCGGGGACGCAGACGCTTTCGAAACGCTCGTCTCCGGGCACCTGAACAGGGTCTATGCCCTGTGTCTTAGGATGACGGGCTCCAGACAGGACGCGCAGGACCTGGCGCAGGAGGTGCTCCTGCGCGTGTACCGCAGCCTGCCGACATTCCGCAGTGAGGCGGACTTTGGCACCTGGCTGTACCGCATCTCCGTCAACCGCTGCATCGATTTTCTGCGCAGCCGCGGCCGCGCGGAGATCCTCTCCATGGAGGCGCTGCGCGAGATGGGTTACGAGCCGCCGGACGCCGCGCCCTCGCCCGAGGGCAGCCTTTTGCAGAGCGAGCAGGCCGAGCAGATCAGGCAGGCCATCCTGCTGCTGCCCGCCGAACAGCGGGCGGCGGTCATCCTGCGCGATGTGCAGGGCTTCAGCTACGAGGAGGTTTCCAGCGCCCTGCAGCTGAACATGAACACGGTCAAATCCCGCATCAGCCGCGGACGACAGCGGCTTAGGGAGATCCTTCTGGAAGTTCGCAACAAAAGTGAAACCGTTTCGTCCAATCTGTAAACACTTTCGTGCGCGCGAACAGGCTTGAACCTTTTCCCATGAATCAGGATGCGGAGGAATAAACATGGATTGCAGGAAATATCAGGAGCTCATCGGCCTGGCCTTGGCCGACGCCCTGGAGGAAGACAAGCTCCGGGAGCTCAGGGCCCATATCGATACCTGCGGGGAGTGCGCCGCCTATGAGGCGGAGATGCAGCAGCTGCTTTGCGATCTGCACGGGCTGGATGAAAACGTCCAGGCCCCGCCCGAACTGCTGGCAGGCGTCAAGGAATCCATCCGGCGCGTGAGCGCCCCCACAAGGGAAGGAGATAACAACGTGAGCAAGAAAAAGACCTTCGGCCCCTGGAAGATCGTCGGCGTGGTCGCCGCGGCCCTGGTGGTGCTGGTGCTGGGCGGCACATTGGTGATCGGCGCGCTTTCCGCCGTGATCTCCGGCCGCGGCGCATCCGCAAACTATGCCGCCAAGGACAGCAGCGCGCCCCAGGAGGCTGCCACCACCGCGTCCTCGGCCAAGGGGATTTATCCGGCCGCCGCGGAGGCAGCCTACGACGAGGGGTATTGGGAAGATACAGTGGCCGCGGAAGAAATGGAAATGCCCATGCCCAATGAGGCCCCCGAGGCCGGTGCCAGCGCCGATCAGCGTGAGAACGCCGCCGAGGCGGAGTCTACCGGGGAAGCGTACGGCATCAAGATCATCCGCACCGCGGATATCTACACCGAGAGCGAGAACTTCGACCAGGATATGAAGTGGCTGCAGGAGCTCATCGAGCGCATGGGCGGCTTCGTTACCAGCCAGGAGCTTTCCGGCACGGCCCTGCAGCCCGGCGAGAGCGGCTACGGCCGCAACCTGCACCTGACCATCCGCGTGCCCTCCGGCCGCCTGGATGACTTCTTACAGGACAGCAACGGCGTGGGCATCGTGCAGTACGCCAACGTCTATGAGGAGGACGTGACCGACCGCTATTACGACACCGACCGGCGCTTAAAGGCCTACCAGACGCAGTACGACCGCATCCTTGCCATGATCGAAAAGGCAGAAACGGTCGAGGAGCTGATCCAGATCGAGACGGAGCTGAACCGCATCAACTACGAGATCGAAAGCCTGACCGGCTCGCTCAAGATGTGGGATTCCCGCGTGAACTACTCCACCGTGCAGTTCAGCATGACCGAGGTCAGGCGCGCCACGCCCGTGAACACCACCCTGGGCGAGCGCATGCAAAACGCCATGGCCCAAACCCTGGACAACATGGCCCTTGGCGGACAGAACTTCATCGTCTGGCTGTACGGCGCGCTGCCTGTGCTGGGGCTGCTGGTG
>JBNRMU010000173.1:0-13209 GCA_050309765.1 Christensenellales bacterium | reverse complement strand
ATTCCAAGGAGGATGTGGCACAGTACATCCATCTGTACGGGCACCTGCCGGGCAACTACATCACCAAAAAGCAGGCCGAGGCCCTGGGCTGGACGGGCGGCAGCCTGGAACGATACGCGCCGGGCAAGTGCATCGGCGGCAGCCGCTTCGGCAATTATGAGGGCCTGCTTCCGGAAAAGAAGGGCCGCAGCTATACCGAGTGCGATATAGACACCCTGGGCAAGTCCAGCCGCGGCGCCAAGCGCATCGTTTTTTCCAACGATGGGCTGATCTATTACACCGATGATCATTACAACAGCTTCGAGCTTTTGTACGGGGAGGAATAGCATGAAAAGAGCAATGCTGGACGGCCGCGCCGTTTCGGACCGCGCCTCGCTGCACGACGCCCTGAGCGAAGCGCTCGATTTGCCCTGCTGGTACGGCAGGAACCTGGATGCTCTGTTCGATTGTTTGACGGACATCCATGAGGAGACGGAGCTGTGCCTTTGCCATTTTGCCGCCCTGGAGGAAAAGCTCGATGGCTATGCGCACGTGCTTTTAACCGTGCTTATGCGCGCGCAGGAGGAAAACCCCTGCCTGCGCATTTGCCGGGAGGACGGCGAAGAAGCGTTCCCTGCCCGCGACTCCCTCAAAATGGACGACGCGGAGGAATAAAACAAGCACAAGCGCAGGGCTCGCCGCAAAAAAAAACGGCAGGCCCTGTGTTTTGCTCTTTCCGGAAGGATGGTCCGGACGGGGCAAATATTTTCTAAAAACTAAAAAATAGTATTTGACAAACGCAAAAGTCGGTGCTACAATAACCACAATTTCATAAGCTAAACCGTTGAGGCGAAAATCAAACCGGAAAAGGCGCCTACAGAGAGTGGAACGTGCTGAGAGTTCTGCGGAAAGCCGTCCGGCAAATGGATCGCTGAGGGAAAGGGGAAAGGTAACCCGCAAAGGTTTCCAAGTATCCGGACTGTGTGCTCGCATTAAGGGCAGAAAATATGTTGGTATTTTCGTAAGAGTGGGCCGCACGCGGCTCAAAAAGGTGGTATCACGGGTAATATGCGCTCGTCCTTTGCTGGGACGGGCGCTTTTTATTTGCAAACGACGATCTTTCTCTCCCGAAAAAACACCGGCGGCCGCGGGGTTTTGAGGGAAAGAAAACATCGTTTGAAGTATAAGATCAAAACGCATTTTCCCAAATCAAAAGAGGGGGTTATCTCCATGGCAGAAAAAAGAAACGTACAGACCCAGAACACAAAAGGCTTTTCCGTTGCCGACCTGATCCTGGTGGCCGTGCTGATCGCAGCCGGCACCGTCCTAAAGCTCGTCGTTGGCAATGTGATCAACTTCTTCGGCATGAAGCCGAACTTCATCATTGCCGCCTATTGCCTGGCGATCCTTCTGGTGCGGCCGAAGCTGTACCAGGCGGCCATCATCGGCCTGATCACCGGCGCGGTTTGCCAGTTCCTTCCCGGCACGCCCTACATCAACTTCATCTCCGAGCTGCTGGGCGCGGTGTGCATGTGCCTGATGATCCGCATCCCCATGAAGATCAAGAGCTTCGACCTAAATCCCATGGTCTCCACCTTCGTGTCCACCGTGGTGTCTGGCGGCAGCTTCACGCTGTGCCTGTTCCTGTTCATGAATGCGGACATCTCCTCCATGGTGGCGTATGTGCCCATCGTGTTCTTCACCGCCGTGATCAACATGGTGCTGGTGCAGCTTTTGTACATCCCGCTTAAGAAAGTTCTTAAAAGGTAAGGGGAAATAAGTCAACCATGATCCGGATCGAATCCCTCAGCTTCCAGTACGAGGGCGGTAAACAGCCCGCCCTCAACAACATCGGTTTTTGCGTGGAAAAGGGCGGCTTTGTCGGCATCATCGGCCCGGCCGGCGCCGGCAAGTCCACCCTGGCCCACGCCATCTGCGGCACCGTGCCCCACCACTTCCGGGGCGACTTTTACGGCAGCGTACAGGTGGACGGCATGGACACCGTGGACCACAAGCTCACCGATATTTCCCGCGTGGTGGGCATGGTGTTCCAGGATGTGGAAAGCCAGATCATCTCCTCCGTGGTGGAGGACGAGATTTTGTACGGCCTGGAAAACTTCGGCGTGCCGCACGATGAGATCGAAGAGCGGCTTTCCTTCGCCCTTGAAAAGGTGGGAATCTTGGACCTGCGCGATCGCAGCATCGCCTCGCTTTCCGGCGGGCAAAGGCAAAAGGTGGCCATCGCCTCCATCATCGCCCTGCGGCCCAAGGTCCTGGTGCTGGACGAGCCCACCGGCGAGCTGGACCCCGGCAGCAGCCGGCAGATCTTCAACCTGCTCAAAGAGCTTAACGAGAACTACGGCCTGACCGTCGTGGTGGTAGAGCAGAAGATCATGCTGCTTTGCGAATTCGCCAAGGCGCTGCTGGTCCTGCACAAGGGCGAGATTTTTTGCCGCGGCCCCGTGCGAGAGGTGCTTCTGCGGGCGCGGGAGTTGGAACAGCTCGGCGTCAACTGCCCGCGCGTCGCCACGCTTTCGCAGAGCCTGCAGGAGGCGGGGATGAAGGATGTTTCCGTCTGCATCGACGTTAGGGAAGCGGAATCCATGATAAGGGGGTTGACCCGATGATCCGTCTGGAAAACGTGAGCTTTGGCTATAAACTGGGCGGCGCCACGGTCACCGACCTGTCCTTCCACATCAAGGAGGGCGAGTTTGTCGCCCTGCTGGGCCACAACGGCGCCGGCAAGACCACCACGGCCAAGCTGATCGACGGCCTGCTCAAGCCCGACACGGGCCGGGTGACTGTGGGCGGGCTGGACACCGCGACCACCCGCGTCAGCGAGCGCGCCGCCAACGTGGGCTACCTGTTCCAGAATCCGGACAGGCAGATCTGCCAAAACAGCGTGCGCGAGGAGCTGGCCTTCGGCCTGAAGGCCGTGCGCAGGGATATGTCCGCGCAGCAAATGGATAAGCGCGTACAGGAAATGCTGGACGCCTTTGGCTTTTCCGGCGAGGAGGAACCCTTTTCCTTAAGCCGCGGCGAGCGGCAGCGCGTGGCGCTGGCCTCCGTGATCACCGTGCAGCCGAAGATACTCATCCTGGACGAGCCCACCACGGGCCTGGACTACAAGGAATGCTGCCAGATCATGGACATCATTTCCGATATGAACGAAAAAAACGGCACCACCATCGTCATGGTCTGCCACGACATGGAAGTGGTGTCCGATTACGCGCGCCGCGCGCTGGTATTATCCGGCGGGCGCCTGCTGGCCGACGGAAAGGTGCGCGATATCTTCCGCGACCGCGCATTGATGGAAAAGGCCTCGCTTTTGCCGCCGCAGATCGTGGAGCTTTCCCTGTGCCTGGGCGCGGGCTATGAAAAGGCGGACACGATCGAGCAGATGACCCAGTGCGTGACCGCCCGCCTGAAGCAGAAGGAGGCGACGGCATGAGGGAGCTGTTCAATTATTCCGTCGGCGACAGCGTTTTGCACAAAATGAATCCCCTGACCAAGATCCTCCTGGCCGTGAGCGTCTGCGCGGCGGCCTTTGTTTCAAACAACCTGCTGTACCTGCTGTTTTTGCTTGCGTTCGATCTTATGATCGGCGTGGTGGCCGGCATCTTCAACAAGGCCCTTTCCATCCTCAAGGGGCTGCTCAAGGTTTCCGTCTTTTTGTTCGTTTTGCAGGTGCTGTTCGTGCGGCGGGGAACGCCGATCTTCTGGATTGTTACCGACGAGGGCGTGATCCTGGCCGCCAAGGTGGTGCTGCGGCTGATGGTCGCCTGCATCCCGCTGGCCCTGGTGCTTTCGGTCACGCGCATTTCCGACCTTGCCAATGCCCTGGTGCAGGTTCTGCATCTGCCGTACAAATATGCCTTTATGTTCACCACCTCCATCCGCTTCATCCCCGAATTCATGGAGGAGATGAGCGACATCATGGAGGCGCAGACCGCGCGCGGCATCGAGTTCGATACCAGGAGCGGCCTGAAAAAGATGGGCATGATCTTGCCGCTGTGCGTGCCGCTTTTGATCTCCTCTGTGCGCCGCAGCGACGCAACGGCCGCCGCCGCCGAGGTGCGCGGCTTTGAGCTTAGGAACGTCTCTTCCGGATACAAGAAGTATCCGTTTTACCTGCGCGATCTTTGCTGCGCGCTGCTCTGCGCGGCGCTGATCGCCGGGGCAATACTCATCTAGAAGGAATGGTTAAGCAAATGAAAGAGCTTTTGATGGGCAACGAGGCCATCGGCCTTGGCGCCATGGCCGCGGGCGTTCAGGTGGTGGCCGGTTATCCGGGCACGCCGTCCACCGAGGTATTGGAAACGGTGGCAAAGCGCAACCCGGGCAACGTGTATGTAGAATGGTCGGTCAACGAAAAGGCCGCCATGGAGGTGGCCGCCGGCGCGGCCTATGCCGGCGTGCGCGCCCTGGTCACCATGAAGCAGGTGGGTTTGAACGCCAGCAGCGACCCGCTGATGTGCGTCAACTACGTGGGTGTAAAGGGCGGCCTGGTGGTGCTGGTGGCGGATGACCCCGGCCCCATCTCCTCGCAGACGGAGCAGGACACGCGCCACTTCGGCAGCTACGCCCGCATCCCCGTGCTGGACCCCGCCACGCCCGAGCAGGCTTACCAAATGGTACAGGACGCCTTTGCCCTGTCCGAGGAGCTGGGCACGCCGGTGATCCTGCGCCCCACCACGCGCGTTTGCCACAGCTGCGCCTCCATCGAGGTGCAGATGCTGGACGGTGCGAAAAAGCCCGCCGGCACATTTGAGAAAGACCCGCGCTGGGTCATCTTCCCAAGCCTTGCCAACAGGGCCAAGCAAAAGCTGTTCCTGCGCGAAAAAGAGCTGTCGCAAAAGCTCTCCGGCTACTGGGGCAATACCATATCCGGCACGGGCCGGCTCGGCGTTGCCTGCGGCGGCGTGAGCGCCGCCTATGCTGCGGACGCCATCAAGGAGCTGGGCGCAAGTTTGCGCGTTTTGAACGTGGGCACGCCCTATCCCTTCCCGAACGATCTGGCGCAGGACTTTTTGCAGCAGGTGGATCAGGTGCTCTGCCTGGAGGAGCTCGATCCCGTGATCGAGGACGCGCTCATTTACCTCTGCGGCGCGGCGGGCCTTAAGACCCGGATCCTCGGCAAGCGCAGCGGGCATACCATCATCGCCGGCGAAAACAGCCACGCCATTGTAAAAAAGCAGATTGCCGCCTTTGCCGGTATCGCGCTTCCTGCGGAAGAAAACGAATTCTCCGACATGCCGGAGCTGGCCGTGCGGCCGCCCATCCTGTGCGCCGGCTGCCCGCACCGCGCCTCCTTCTACGCGGTAAAGATGGCTATGCAGGGCAAAAAGGCCGTGTTTTCCGGCGATATCGGCTGCTACACCCTGGGCAATGCCGCCCCGCTGCACACCACGGATACCTGCCTTTGCATGGGCGCGGGCTTCACCATCCCCCAGGGGCTGATGCGCGCTGGCGACGAGGCTGTGCACATCGGCTTTGTGGGCGATTCCACCTTCTTCCACAGCGGCATCACCGGCATCGTCAATGCCGTATACAACCAGGCGGATATGATCGCCGTGATACTGGACAACTCCACCACCGCCATGACCGGCCACCAGCCCCACCCGGGCATCGGCAAGACGATGATGGGCGAAATTTCCACTAAGATCTCCATCGAAAAGGTGTTAAGCGCGCTGGAAGTCACCTCTGTGCGCGTGGTGGACCCGCTGGATCTGGCCGCCGCCGTGCAGGCGGTGAAGGATGCGGCCGAGGAACAGGGCGTCAAGTGCATCGTGTTCCGCTCGCCCTGCGCAGCGGTGGTCAAGCCAAACAAGCCCTTGTGCGTGTCCGAGGACTGCAAAAAGTGCCAGCGCTGCATCCGCGAGCTGGGCTGCCCGGCGCTGTCCCTGAAGGACGGCAAGGCCGTGATCGAGCCCTCGCTTTGCACCGGCTGCGGATTGTGCAGGCAGGTTTGCCCCTTCGGCATGATCGGAGAAGGAGGAGAGAATTCGTGAATTGCCTCTTGTGTGGGGTGGGCGGCCAGGGAACGGTGCTGGCCTCCCGCGTGATTGCCCAGGCTGCCATGGAGTGCGGCCAGTTCGCCCGCACGGCGGAGACCATCGGCATGGCCCAGCGCGGCGGCTGCGTGGTGAGCCACGTGCGCACGGGGGACGGCGTGTCCTCCCCCCTGATTCCCCTGAAGGGCGCCGACATACTCATCGCCTTTGAGCCGGGCGAGGCCGTGCGCTGCCTGCCCTATTTAAAGCAGGGCGGCGTGGCGGTGGTGAATTCCAAGGCCGTGCAGCCGGTGTCTTCTTCTCTCACCGGCAAGCGCCTGGATGCGGATACCATGCTTTCCTACTTAAAGCAAAAGGCCGCCCGTGTGATCGTGGTGGACGGCGACAGCATCTGCGAAAAGTGCGGATCGCCCAAGGTGCTCAACATGGCCCTGCTGGGCGCGGCCGTCGCAAGCGGTGCGCTGGGGCTTTCGTGCGAGCAGGTGGAAAAGGTCGTATTCAGCCGCCTGAACCCAAAGCTCCACGCCATGAACAGACAAGCCCTGCAATTGGGTCAAGATAGCCTAAATACAGAAAGAGGATAGAAGCCCTATGAAAATGAACGAACAAACCTTCAACACCATCAAGGCGCAGGCCATCCGCCTGGCAGGCATGGAAAACCACCTGTACCACAAGAAGTTCGCCGGCATCGACCTTGAGGCCATGCAGTCGCAGGAGGATTTTGAAAAGCTGCCCTTTACCGATAAGGGCGACCTGCGCGAGGTTTATCCCCTGGGCCTTGCCGCCGTGCCCATGACGGACATCGTGCGCATTCATTCCTCCTCCGGCACCACGGGCACGCCCGTCATCATCCCCTACACCAAGAAGGACGTGGACGACTGGTCCATCCAGTTCAAGCGCTGCTACGAGATCGCCGGCATCACCAGGGACGACCGGCTGCAGATCACCCCGGGCTACGGATTGTGGACGGCGGGCATCGGCTTCCAGCTGGGCGCGGAGCTGCTGGGCGCCACCGTTATCCCCATGGGCCCCGGCAACACGGAAAAGCAGCTGCAGTTCATGCAGGACATGGGCTCCACCGTGCTTTGCGCCACCTCGTCCTATGCCCTGCTGCTGACCGAGGAGATCGAAAAGCGCGGCCTGCGCGACAAGATCCGCCTGACCAAGGGCGTGATCGGCTCCGAGCGCTGGGGCGAAAAGATGCGTAAGCGCATCCGCGAGGGCCTGGGCATCGAGCTGTACGACATTTATGGCCTGACCGAGATCTACGGCCCCGGCATCGGCATCAACTGCGAGCACAACACGGGCATGCACGTGTTTGACGACTATTGCTATTACGAGATCATCAATCCCGAGACGGGCAAGACCGTGCCCGACGGCGAGATGGGCGAGCTGGTCATCACCACGTTGCAAAAGGAAGGCGCGCCGCTGATCCGCTTCCGCACGCACGATTTGACCCGCTTCATCCCGGGGGAGTGCCCCTGCGGCCGCAGCTACCCACGCATCGACACCATCATGGGCCGCTCCGACGATCTGTTCAAGGTCAAAGGCGTGAACATGTTTCCTGCCCAGGTGGAGGAAGTGCTCAAAGAGGTGCCCGGCGTGAGCAGCGAGTATTCCGTGGACATCGGCCACGTGGACGGCAAGGACCACATGACCGTGTTCTTCGAGACGCAGGCGCCGCTGGAGCAGCGCGCGGACCTGGAGCGCCAGGTGCAGGCCCGCTTCAAGAGCCGCATCGGCATGACGCCGGATGTGAAGTCCGTGGATTACGGCGGACTGCCCCGCAGCGAAAAAAAGACCCGCCGCGTGATCGACAGGCGCAACTAAATGGCATAAAAAAAGACCGCAGGTTTTTCCTGCGGCCTTTTTGTATCTGAATCACGGCATTGAGCAGATCATAAACAGCGCCGATAGAGCGATTCCATGCCGATGAACCGGTTGGCTGTTGTATTTGGGAAGAAGGCAATAACGGATTATATGGTTTTCCTTTTCGGGCTTGACAGTGTTCCCGCAAATCTTCTATGATGGTATCAGTTCATTTATATATGTAAAGAAAAATGGAACCGTCCTTAATTCGCTGTTTAAAAGCAACCGCAGGATTGGCTTGATTCACTTTCATTCTACATCTCCGCAGGCCTGCACAACGTTTTTTGACCTTCCCGCAGGAGCTTGTATTGCGCCTGCCAATACAGCGGAGTTCCTATGGCAGATCATGTCAGCAAAGAATGAGGACTGCTTGGCACAGGGTGCCTTTAATATACGAGGAGGATTAAAGAATGAAAAGGCATGAACAATTTACCGTGCGTGGTGTACCGTTTTTTCCTGTTGGCGGACAGGCACACAACTCTACAAGTTATGTTCTGGACGACCTCAGGATTTCCTTTGATGCGGTAAAAAAGCTTAACGGCAACTCCTGTGCGGTGACAATTTGCTGGGATCGCTTCGAACCTGCAGAGGGTGAGTTTGACGTCCGTTATATCACGGATATCATCGACCTTGCGCGTCAGGAAGGCATTCATCTGATCCTTTTGTGGTTCGGCAGTTGGAAGAACGGCATCATGAGCTACTGCCCCTCCTGGGTCAAAACGCAGACCAAGCGTTTTGAACGGGCGCGCTCCGCCGATGGCACTCCGCTGCTGAACCTGACCTGTCACTGCCGTGCAAACGTGGAGGCGGATGCACGGGCGTTCGGACAGCTTTGCAAAGTGGTAAAGGAGTATGATGAGGATATTGGTACGGTGCTGGGCTTTCAGGTGGAAAATGAGTCCGGCCAGTGGCTGGGCGCGCGTCGTGATTTCCATCCCGAGGCTACGAAGGCCTTTGAAAGCGCTGTGCCCATGGAACTGCTTGATTACCTGGACGCACACAGGGATGGGCAGGCGTATTGCCGCTGGCTAAAGGCGGGCGGCAGGCGTGAGGGCAATTGGGTGGAAGTGTTCGGCCGATTTGGTGCTGAGGCGTTTTCCGCCTGGACAGTAGCTTGCTATATCGACGAGGTTGCAGCAGCCGGCAAAAAGGCCTATGATATCTTAATGTATGTCAATGTTGCCCTGGATGGTCTGAGCAAGGGTGAGGATTTTGAAGTCCCCGGCTTGAGTTATTTTGCCGGAGGGCCGGTGCCGAAGGTGCGAGATATCTGGTATGCCGCACTCAAGCATATAGATGCCGTGTGTCCTGATGATTACAAAAAGGAGACCTATCGCCACCGCGAGGCCCTGGAAGCCTATGCCAATCCAGAGCGTGGCTGGCCGCTGTACGTGCCGGAGTCCGGCCTGGAGTCTGTCAATACCACGCACATGCTCTACGCCGCGGCGGAGCTGGGAGCCATTGGCTATCACATTTTCGGAGTGGAGAGCTGTCTGGATCGACAGGGCCAGCTGCTCCCCGAAGCGGAAGGTGCCGCACATTCGTTCCTGATGATGAAGAACATCGCGCCGCTGCTGCTCCGCCACCGGGGAGAGCAATGCGTACACGCGATCTTCCAGTATACGGGGGAAACCAGTATGATGCTGGAGCTTGAAAACTGGAAATGCTTTGCCTCCTTCGTTGGCTTAAAGTCGTACAATTGGGGCAATGTTGGTGCGGATTTCCGTCATCCGCAGATGAACCGCGGCATCAGCGCAGACGAAATGGATTATGTCGCCGAAAAGGGACGGGCGGTTTTGATCCAGACCGGAGAGGACGAGTTCTATGCCGTCGGTCATGGTTGCCATCTGTTCTTCAATGAGTATGAGCCCTTGGATGGTTCGTTGCCCGTTAACTTGCTTAATCCAACGCTGCAGGTTACCACGACAGATTATATCGAGGTGACGGAAGGCCACTTTGATGCTGATGGTGCCTATGTGGCGGATCGTGTGCGCAGCGGCGATGAGAGCTGGCGCGGCGTATGGCTCGCGGCGGATTGCGGCGTCGTCCGTTTTGTTCTGCACCGTGCTGACAGGTGAAAAGGTATAAAACCGAAGAGCAGACCTGCTGGCTGCAAGCTTGTAGCGGATAATACAAAAAAAGAAAGGTGGAATCAACGAATGCTGCCCGAAAAAATGAAGGCGCTTGTCGCCCACGGCCCCGGGGAGTATGCCCTTGAAACCATACCAGTTCCCGTCCCAGGCTTTGGTGAAATGCTGATCAGGGTTGAAGCCTGCGGAATCTGCGCGGGAGATGTCAAAGCGAGCCATAAATCTGCCCGTTTCTGGGGCGGAGACGGCATGCCTGGCTACTGTGAGCCGCCGTTTATCCCCGGCCACGAGTTTGTCGGCGAGATCGTCTCGCTGGGTGATGGCGTCGAAGGCGACTTCCAGATTGGCGATCGGGTGGTCAGCGAGCAGATCGTTCCCTGCGGAATTTGCCGTTACTGCAAAAGCGGTAAATATTGGCTGTGCGATCCCCATAATGTGTACGGCTTCAAGAAGCATCTTCCGGGCGGCATGGCACAGTATACCATCCTGCCCAAGCGCTCGATCAACTATGTGATCCCAAAGGATCTGCCGATCGAGAAGGCTGTGCTCATCGAGCCCTATGCCTGCTCCCTGCACGGGGTAGAGCAGGGACATATCCAGGTGGACGATGTGGTGGTGCTGGCAGGTGCGGGTACCCTGGGACTGGGTATGATCGGTGCGATCAAACAGCGGAATCCCAGAAAGCTCATTGTACTGGATATGAACGATCATCGGCTGGAAATGGCCAAACGGTTCGGTGCGGATCTGATCCTCAATCCCGGCAGGGAAAACGTTGTGAAGCGTGTCCTTGAGGAAACGGATGGCTATGGCTGTGATGTGTATCTGGAGGTCACCGGACACCCGTCGGCGGTCGGCCAGGGACTTGAGATGATCTGCAAGGGCGGCAGATTTGTGGAGTTTTCCGTTATGAGCGGTACCTCCACAGTGGACTGGTCGATTATCGGCGATGCCAAAGAGATCGTCATCTACGGCTCACAGCTAAGTCCCTACTGCTTCAGCCGTACCATAAAGGGTATTGTGAGCGGCACATTGCCCACCGAAGGCGTAGTTTCCCATACCTTCCCGCTGGAAGATTGGGCGCAAGCCTTTGCTGTTGCAGACAGTGGAAGGGGCATCAAGGTGATCTTGAAGCCATAACAGCATCCCGTGTGCTGCGTGTGGTCTATCTGCCATCCACCGTATTTCCGGTGAAAACGCAGGCGCCGCTGGAGCAGCGCGACGATCTGGAGCGCCAGGTGCAGGCCCGCTTCAAGAGCCGCATCGGCATGACGCCCGACGTGAAGGCCGTGGACTACGGCGGACTGCCCCGCAGCGAGAAGAAGACCCGCCGCGTGATCGACAGGCGCAACTAAAGGACGCAAAAGAAGACCGCAGGTTTTTCCTGCGGTCTTTTTGTATCCGAATCATGGCGTTACACGTTCATCTTCATATACCTTCTGTAGGTCTGAAAGCCCGCCGCCTCGTAAAAGGCCAGCGCATTTTCGTTGAACTCCCACATGTTAAGCTCTATGCGGGTATAACCCATGTCCTTTGCCAGCTTGCGGATAAAGTCCACCATTGCCGTGGCCACGCCGCGGCGGCGATGCTCTTCGTCCACGCCGAATTCGTCTATATCCAGGTATTTTCTCTCGTACATATAGGGGGTTTCCGGCCGCAGCACGCGGTGCAAAACGGCAAAGCCGCAAATCTTTCCCTCCAGCTCGGCCACGACGATCTGCTTGTTTTGATCGCGCATGATTTCGTAGATGTAATCGCGCAGCTCGGCGGAAAAGCCGGGCTTGAAGATTTCCGGCGCGCCGAAAACGTGCAGGCCGTTGACCTGACGGCGCAGCTCGTTTACGGCGGCAAGGTCGTTTTCCTTGGCAAAGCGCACTTGCACCTGCATGATGGTTCCTCCTTTTAAAGGGCCTGGCGGATGAAAAAGCAGCCGTCCGGCAGGGGATGCGGACGGCTGCTGAAGGCTTTGGTGCGGGCTTACTCGGGCTTGGCGCCGATCACGGCCTTGATGCGGCGCACGCCGGCGGAGGAGGATTCCTCCTTCTGGATCTTGAAGCTCACCAGCTCGCCGGTGTGGCTGGCATGCGGGCCGCCGCAGATCTCCTTGGACACGGGGCCCATGGTGTAGACCTTGACCCTTTCGCCGTACTTGCTCTCGAACAGGCCGATGGCGCCCTGGGCGCGGGCCTCGTCCACGGTCATCTCCTCGCAGGTGACGGGATAGTCGGCGCGGATGGCCTCGTTGACAAGGTCTTCCACCTGCTGGATCTCTTCCTTGGTCATCTTGCGGGCAAAGTTGAAGTCGAAGCGCAGGCGCTCGGTGGTGATGTTGGAGCCCCTTTGGGCCACATCGGGAGAGAGCACCTTGCGCAGGGCGGCGTGCATCAGGTGGGTGGCGGTATGCAATCTGGCGGTCTGCACGCTAGTATCGGCCAGGCCGCCCTTGAAGCGCTGCTCGGCGCCGGCATGGGACAGGGCCTGGTGGGCCTTGAAGTGCTCGGCAAAGCCGTCCGTATCCACGCTGTAACCGCGCTCGGCGGCCAGCTCCACGGTCATCTCGATGGGGAAGCCGTAGGTATCGTACAGATGGAAGGCGGTGAGGCCATCCAGCTTCTTTTCTTCGCCCAGGCGGGCAACGGCCTTTTCAAACTCGCGCAGGCCCTGCTTTAAGGTGCGCTCAAAGCGCTGCTCCTCCAGGGAGAACTGCTCCAGCACGGTCTTTTCGTTCTTGGCAAGCTCGGGGTACACGGGCGCGAACTTGTCGATGATCACCTTGGCGATGGCGGCCAGGCTGTTTTCCGGAAGATTGATCTGCATGCCCATGCGCACGGCGCGGCGGATCAGGCGGCGCAGCACGTAGCCCTGGTCCACGTTGGAGGGGGTGATGCCCTTTTCGTCGCCCAGGATCATGGTGGCGGTGCGGGTATGGTCGGCGATGATGCGCATGGCGCGGGTGACCTCGGCGCTCTCGCCATAGCTCCTGCCGGAAAGCTCCTCGACCTTCTTTAGGATATCGGCAAACACGTCGGTTTCATACACGCTCTTTTTGCCGTTCAAAACGCAGATGGTGCGCTCCAGGCCCATGCCGGTATCCACGTTTTTCTTGGTCAAAGGCTCCAGGCTGCCGTCGGGCTTGCGCACGAACTGCATGAACACATCGTTCCAGATTTCCAAATACCTTCCGCAGCTGCAGGCGGGGGAGCAGTCGGGGCCGCAGGGCTCCCTGTCGGTGATGATGAACATCTCCGTATCGGGGCCGC
>JBNRMU010000172.1:0-5589 GCA_050309765.1 Christensenellales bacterium | reverse complement strand
CGCTGGGCGTCGGGCGCGGCGTGCGCGTGGGCGTGGGTACCGGCGTCGGCGAGGGCGCGGGGGTCTCCTCCGCAGAGGGCTCCAGGTCCACATCCGGCGTTTCCTCCGGCACGGGAATCTCCTTCTTTTCCAGCAAGCCGTCGCCATCCAGATCCTGCCAGCCGATGCTCTCCAGCAGCTTCCAGCTTCCCTCCAGGTCCTGTGCGGCGATCTCCACCTGTTCAAACACAAAGCTATCCGGCCAGACCGGCACCTCCACAGCCACGCCATGGCTCTGGTAGGCGTTGGCGATCAAATCCTTGCGGTCCAAAATGCCAAGGATGGCCCGGCGCAGTGTCTCATCCGCCAGCTGTCCCCTTAGGTTTGGCAGCAGCAGATCCACGCAGCCGGTCAAATAGTCCTGCGTGCCGACACGGCTGTGGCCGTACAGGGCGGAGGTCATCGTCATCTCCGTCAGGGCCGCGTCCAGCTCGCCCGCCTGCACCAGCTCCGCCGTCGGTTCACCCTCGCGGGCAATGGCCCTGAGCGATGCGATTTGGGCCGGCCTTCGCCACCAGTTTTCGTTGCGCTCAAGCTTGAGCTCCGTGCCGGCAAGGTAGCTGTCCACCCGATAAGGACCCGTTCCCTTGGGCAAGCCGGAGCTTTCCGGATAGCGGCCGATGGGGAAGCAGAGCGCATACAGCGATTCATAGCCGTTTGCCGTTTCCGCCAGCAGGGTGGAGTTGTCCTCGACGCTCATGGATGTGATCTGCTTCAGGCAGTAGGCGTAAGCGCCCTCCTCGCCCGCCTCCTGCAGGCGGGTGAAGGCGTTTACGATATCCTGGGCGGAGAGCAGTGTTCCGTCGTGAAACTTGATGCCGCTGCGCAGACGGAAGCGCCAGCCGTTTTCCGTCCGCTCCATGGTTTCCGCCAGCCAGGGCTCCAGCCTGCCCTGCTCGTCCACGCGCAAAAGCCCCTCAAACACAAGGGAAAACAGCTCCTGCATCTGGGCGGACGGGTTTGTCAGCGGGTCAAAGGCCCCGGAGGCGGATGGCATATACAGCGTCAGGCTGTCGCGCAAAAGCGTCTGCTCCTCCGGCGATACGGCGGCGTTTTCCGTCCCCGTGGAGGATTCCAGCTGCGACCAGTCAAATCCGCCGGACGCGCTGCAGGCCGTCAGCGCCGTCAGCATCGTCAGCGCGGCCAAGCACATCGCCGTAAATCTCACAATACTTTTCATACATCTTCATTACCTTTGCGGCATATTCCTTTGCTTCCACGCCGGGGATCTCGTCCAGCGTCTTCCCATCTGCGGAAAGTTCTGGGTCGGCCAGCCACTTATCCACCTGGCCCTGGCCGGCGTTGTAGGCGGTGAGCGCCTCCTGCTGCCGGCCGTCGTACCTGTCCAGCAAAAAGCGCAGATACCAGCAGCACATGCGCAGGTTTATCTGCGGGTCTGTGAGCATTTCCTCGTCATAGTCCTCAATGCCGAGCTTCTCCGCCAGCCACTGGCCGGTCTCGGGCATAATCTGTCCAAGGCCCACGGCCCCCACGCGGCTGATTGCGTCTGGCCGGAAGGTCGACTCGCAGTATACCAGCCCCGCCACCAGGCAGGGATCGAGCGAAAACTCCTCCGCCGCCGCGCAAAGCTCGTCCTTGTATTCCAGGGGATAGATCTGCTTTTCCCGCACCGGCTGATAAAAGCGGATCGACAAAACCACGATGAGCGCAAGCAGGCACAACGCGGCAGCGCCCAGCAGCAGGCGCTTTGTTTTGTCGTTCAGCTTAAAGCTGCGTCTCTTCCTTCTTCTCCGGCGGGGGGCAACCACGTTGCGTTTCCTCCTTCCACAGCGCAAACACCTTTGCGCGCAGATCGTCAAGCGACCCATCCGTTCGGATCACGCGGTCGGCCAGACGGATTTTTTCCGCCAGGGGCATCTGGCTGCGGATGCGGGCAAGGGCCTCTTCCTTCGTGTAGCCGTCCCGATCCATCAGGCGCTGCAGCTGCACCTTTTCCGGCGCGGCCACCAGCCAGACCTCACAGGCCATATCCTGCATGCCGCTTTCGAATAAAAGGGGCACGTCCAGCACGGCGATCCTCTCCCCCTGTAAACGAAGGCCTTCCAGAGCGAGTTGCATCTTCTGCCTGATCAGGGGATGCAATAGGGCGTTGAGAAGGCTCCGTTTTTGCTCGTTTGCGAACACGAGGGCGCCCAGGGCGCGGCGGTTGAGCGTTCCATCGGCGCAGAAAACGGCGTCCGTAAACGCTTCCCGCAAAAGGGGCAGCGCTTCGCCGCCCGGCGCGGTCAGGCTGCGGGAGATCTCATCCGCATCCACGCATTGTGCGCCCAGCTCCTTGAGGAAGCCCAGCACCGTGGTTTTTCCGCTGGCGATCCCGCCCGTGATGGCGATGACCTTCATGGCTGTCCCTCCCCTTACTTCGTCTCGTACCAGCTGCGGCCGGTCTTGACCTGGGCCAGCAGCGGCACATCCAGGGGGAAGGCCGACTCCATCTCGCGGCAGAGCAGGCGGGAGACTTCTTCCGCTTCTCCGGCCGGCGCATCCACGATCAGTTCGTCGTGCACCTGCAGGATGAGCTTGGCCTTGAAGCCTTCCTCCCGCAGGGCGCGGTGCACGCGCACCATGGCTACCTTGATGATATCGGCGGCGCTGCCCTGCACGGGCGTGTTCATGGCCGCCCGCTCGCCAAAGCTGCGGGTGTTGTAATTCTGCGATTTAAGCTCGGGTATCTGCCGCCTGCGGCCCAGCAGCGTGGTCACATAGCCCTGCTCGCGGGCGGTTTTCACGCACTTGTCCATAAAGGCGCGCACGGCTGGATACTGGGCAAAGTAGCGCTCGATGAACTCCGCGGCCTCGCGGCGGCTGACGGAGATGTTTTTAGCCAGGCCAAAGTCGCTGATGCCGTACACGATGCCGAAGTTGACCGCCTTGGCGCTGGAACGCATCTGGGACGTAACTGCATCCAGCGGCACGCCGTATACCTTGGCCGCCGTCTGGGCGTGGATGTCCTGCCCCTCGCGGAAGGCGCGGATCATGTTCTCCTCGCCGGCCATGTGCGCAAGCACGCGCAGCTCGATCTGGGAATAGTCGGCATCCACCAGCACGTTTTCCGGCCGTGAGGGGATAAATACCTTGCGGATCTCGCGGCCGAGTTCCGTGCGCACGGGAATATTCTGCAAATTCGGCTCCGCCGAGGAGATGCGTCCCGTGGCGGTGACGGTCTGGTTGAGCGTAGTGTGCACGATGCCGTTCTCATCCGAAAGCTTGAGCAGCCCGTCGATATAGGTGGACTTGATCTTGGACAGGGCGCGGAACTGCAGGATGACCGGCACCACCGGGTGCATGTCCTGGATGCTCTCCAGCACGGCGGCGTCCGTGGAATAGCCCGTCTTCGTCTTCTTGGAGCTGGGCAGGCCCAACGTTTCGAACAAAAGCTCGCCCAGCTGCTTGGGGGAATTGAGGTTGAAGCTCTGGCCGCTTAGCGCATAGGCCGTGTTTTGCAGTTGGTCGATGTTTTCGCCAAATATGGTCTGCAATTCCTGCAAGGCGGCCCGATCCACGCGGAAACCCTCCTGCTCCATGTCAAAGAGCACGGCGGAAAGGGGCTCCTCCACCTCGTGCAGAAGAGGCCCCATGGAAAGGCTCTCCACCCGCTCGCGCAATGTTTTGCACAGCTCGCAGAAGGCCTTGCCGCTTAAAGGCATGTCCTCGGAAGACAAAAGCGCGGCCGGCGACAGATGGGTGCCCGGGTCCAGCAGATACTGCGCCAGAGCGGCGTCAAACCATTCGCCCTTCATCTCGATTCCAAGCGCTTTGAGGCGCGAACGCAGGGCTTTGGCCTCGAACAGGTATTTCTTCTCTTCGTTTTCAAACAGAGGTTTGAGGGTTCTAAGCAGCGAGGTTTCCTCCAGGCCGGGGCTGAGCAGATCGCCCTGCAGGCCAACGCGCACATCCGCACCGTTTTCAAAGCCGATGTAGGCCGCATCGCCGTCTGTAAAATAGGCGAAGGCGCTGTCCTTATTCTGTAAAACGAGGTCTTCCAGCGCCGCAGGATCGGCGATATCCGCAGGCGGCACGAGCTCCGCCTTTTCCTCCCTGGGCTTTGGCAGCCGCTCCAGCAGGGAATTGAATCCATAGCGCACAAACACGGGGCGCGCATTTTCAAGCGGCGGCAGCGCAAGCTTTTCCACCGGCATTTCCAGGGGTGCGTCGCGGCGGATGACGGCCAGATCGCGGCTCAGGCGGGCGATGTCCACACCGCCGCGCAGGCGTTCGCCCAGCTTGCCCTTGACCTCGTCCGCGTGGGCAAGCGTTTCCTCCAGCGTGCCGTACTGGTCCAGCAGCTTTAAGGCGGTCTTTTCGCCCACGCCGGCGATGCCGGGGATGTTGTCGGAGCTGTCGCCCATCAGGCCCTTGAGGTCCGGCACCTGGCTGGGGCTTATGCCAAAGCCGCTTTTAAGCCCCTCCTCGTTCAGACGGTCGATCTCGGTGATGCCCTTGCGGGTGAACCACACCTGGGTGCTGCCATCGATCAGTTGAAAGGAATCGCGGTCGCCGGTGACGATCACGGTTTGTATGCCCTTATCGCCCGCCTGTTTGGCATAGCTGCCGATGATATCGTCGGCCTCAAAGCCGGCGATCTCCACCCAGGGCAGCTGCATCTGCGTCATCGCCTCGCGCAGGATTTTCACCTGTGGACGCAGCTCCTCGGGCATGGGCTTGCGCGTGCCCTTGTACTCGGGATAGCTTTCGTGGCGGAAGGTCTTGGCGTGGGCGTCCATCGCCACGCAGAGGAGCGTGGGCTCCGCCTCGCGGATCACCTTGAGCAGCATGCTGAAAAAGCCATACACCGCGTTGGTGTACTCGCCCCGGCTGTTGGTCAAAACGGGCAAGGCGTAAAAGGCGCGGTGCAAAAGCGAATATCCGTCGATCAGAACGAGCTTGTCTTGGGCCATGAAAAAAACCTCCAAAGCGTACTAAAAAACGGGCCGAATTGCCGTCCGCCTATCGATTGCCGTCAAACAGGCAGCGCACGGGCTTGTTCTCAAAACCGAACAGGGCGTTGACGTCGTCCGTCAGCCAGTCCATCACTTCCAGCATCCGGCTTTCCCAGGGGCGGTCCTTTTCCATGCCCTGCGCGCTGCGGTCGATCACATAGCCCTTATCCAGCTCCGCATAGCCGCAGATGTAGTCGCCGCAGTTCCAGATGGTGAAGTTGTTGACCGGGCCGTCCTGCGGCACATCGCCTTCGATGGCGGCGTGGCGGTCGCGATACTCCTGCGCCATGCCTGGCTTGAGCCGCGTCATAAAGACGCGGTGACCAAGGCCCGTTTTGTCCGTGCGGGGATTGCCAAGGGCCGTGTACATCCGCCGCATGTTGCCGGGTGAAGCGAGCAGCTGCGCCGCGCCGCCAAGCTCTGCTTCCCAGCCGCGCACGATCGCGCCGATCGCGGACAGATTTTCCCGCGACTGCGCTTCCAGATAGCCGAAGATCAGGTCTCCCGCCTGCCAGAGGGAAACGTTCTGCGCGCCGGCCGCTGCAAGGCACGGACTTTTCTTTGGCAGCAGGGCCGCAAAGCGCTGCAAGGC
>JBNRMU010000171.1:0-14091 GCA_050309765.1 Christensenellales bacterium | reverse complement strand
CGTGGAGGAGTTGTGCCGCCGCTTTGAGCCGGACGATATCTCCATGGAGGAGCTGTTCTTTGCCAGGAACGTGACCACCGCCATCGCCGTGGGTGAGGCGCGCGGTGCCGCTACAGTGGCCATGCGCAGATACACCAACAACATCTACGAATACACGCCCATGCAGATCAAGCAGTCGGTCACTGGCTATGGCAAGGCGGATAAGAACCAGGTGCAGCAGATGGTCAAGATGCTGCTGAACCTGGAGGAGATTCCCAAGCCCGACGACGCCGCGGACGCGCTGGCCGTGGCCATCTGCCACGCGCATTCTTCCCGGATGCGCCACGAATTCCGGATGTAGGAGGGAAACACATGATCGCCACACTGGAAGGCACCGTGCTGTTTAAGGGCGCGGACGATCTGGTTTTGAGCGTGGGCGGCGTGGGCTTTCAGGTCAGCGCCACGCAGGCGGCCCTTGCCGGTGCCCGGATCGGGGAGAAGCTGTTTTTATACACCAGGCTCGTGGTGCGCGAGGACGCCTTTGAACTGTATGGCTTTGCCGACCGCGAGGAAAAGGAAATGTTCCTAAAGCTCACCGCCGTATCCGGTGTGGGCCCCAAGAGCGCCATGATGCTTTTGTCCTCTCTGGGCGTGCACGATCTGGCCCTGGCCGTGGTGACCGGCGACGTGAAGGCGATCCGCAAGGCGCCGGGCATCGGCGTTAAGACCGCCCAGCGCCTGCTGCTGGAGCTTAAGGACAAGGTATCCAACGAAGAACTGGTGGGGACAAACTTTGCCGCCGCTGCCGGTACATCTGCAGCAAACACCGCGGGGCCTGTGGCCGATGCGGTGGAGGCGCTGTGCGCCCTTGGCTATACGCAATCGGAGGCCATGCAGGCCGTTTCCAAGTTTGAGGCGCAAACGCAGGACAGCGGCGAGCTGACCAGGTTGGCGCTGCGCGCGTTGAGCCGGTTTTAAGCTGGGCGATAAACGGGAAGGGATTTAAACAATGCAGGACGAAATGCGCATGATAGACGGGCAGTATCGGCCCGGCCAGGATGAAAACGAGGGCAGCTTGCGCCCCAGGTCCTTAAAGGAGTACCTCGGGCAGGATTCCATCAAACAGACGCTGTCCATTTATATGCAGGCGGCTTCCCTGCGCCATGAACCCATCGACCACATGCTGCTGTACGGCCCGCCGGGCCTTGGCAAGACCACGCTGGCTGGCGTGCTGGCCGCGGAAATGGGCGCGCAGATGCGCATGACCTCGGGCCCTGCCATCGAGCGCCCGGGCGATCTGGCCTCGATCCTCACCAATCTGAACCAGGGCGATATCCTCTTTGTTGACGAGATCCATCGCCTTTCCAAGGCGGTAGAGGAGGTGCTCTACCCCGCCATGGAGGACTACGCGCTGGATATCATGATCGGCAAGGGACCCTCGGCGCGCAGCATCCGCCTGGATCTGCCCAAGTTCACGCTGGTGGGCGCCACCACGCGCGTTGGCATGCTCTCCAACCCCCTGCGCGACAGGTTCGGCATCGTGTTCCGCCTGGAGCTGTACACGCACGAGCAGTTAAAGCAGATCGTTCTGCAGTCCGCTGCGCGCCTGGGTGTGCCCATCGACGAGCAGGGCGCGCTGGAGATCGCACGGCGCTCGCGCGGCACGCCCCGCATCGCCAACCGCATGCTCAAGCGCGTGCGCGATTATGCCATTGTGCGCGCCTCCGGCCGCATCGATGAGCAGGTGGCGCGGGAAGGGCTCGACCTTCTGCACGTGGACAAGCTCGGTCTCGATCACATCGACCGCATGGTGCTACGCACCATGATCGAGAAGTTCGGCGGCGGGCCCGTGGGCTTGGATACGCTGGCCGCCTCCACGGGCGAGGACGCCGGCACCATAGAAGACGTGTACGAGCCTTATCTTTTGCAGCTTGGCTTTATCATGCGCACGCCGCGCGGCCGTGTGGCCACCAAGCTCGGCTACGAGCACTTGGGCCTTTTCATGCCCGAAAGCCAGGAGAAGCAGACCGAACAGCTGCGATTGGAGCTGCTCGATCAGCAGACGGAAGAATAAACGCAAAGAGGACAGACAGAATTTGAAGACCTCAGACTTTGACTATGACCTGCCGCAGGAGTTGATTGCGCAGACGCCCGCCGAGCGCCGCGACCATTCCCGCCTGCTTTGTTACGACCGCAAAACGGGCAACTTGCAGCACAGGATTTTTCACGATGTGATCGAGCACCTGGACGCAAAGGACGTGCTGGTGCTCAACGAAACGCGCGTGATCCCTGCCCGCCTCATCGGCAGCCGCGAGGACACCGGCGGTGCAATGGAATTCTTGCTCCTGCGCCGGTTGGATGACGGCAGCTGGGAAACGCTGGTCAAGCCCGGCAAGCGCGCCAAGACGGGCGCGCGCTTCGTTTTCGGCGAAGGCGAGCTGCTTGCCGAGGTGCAGGAGATCCTGCCCGGCGGCACGCGCCGCGTGTGCTTTGCGCACGAGGGCATCTTCGAGGAGGTGTTGGACCGCCTGGGGCAAATGCCCCTGCCGCCTTACATCACCAAGCGCCTGGAGGATAAGGACAGGTACCAGACGGTGTACGCCGCCGTGCGCGGCTCCGCCGCCGCGCCCACGGCCGGGCTGCACTTTACCAAGGAGCTGCTGGACGAGATACGGCAAAAGGGCGTGGACGTGGTGCCCATCCTGCTACACGTGGGCCTTGGCACCTTCCGCCCCGTCAAAGAAGAGGATATCTCCGCGCACGAGATGCACAGCGAGCATTACGAGGTGACGGAGGACAGCGCGCGCCGCATCAACGCGGCCCGAGCGCGCGGCGGGCGCATCGTGTGCGTCGGCACCACCAGCGTGCGCACGCTGGAATCCTGCGCGGATGAGAATGGCGTCGTGTACGCCGGCGCGGGGGAGACCTCGATCTTCATCACGCCGGGCTACAGGTACAAGGCGGTGGATGCTCTCATTACCAACTTTCACCTGCCAAAGTCCACGCTGCTCATGCTGGTAAGCGCCTTCATGGGCAGGGAGGAGGCCCTTAGGGTGTACCGCATCGCCGTGGAGGAAAGGTACCGCTTTTTCTCCTTCGGGGACGCCATGCTGATCGAATGAATTAGCTTTATCAGAACACAGGATGTGATCGTTTGCGCTTTGAACTCATCAAGACCGACGAGAGGACCGCGGCCCGCCGGGGCCGGCTGCACCTGACCCACGGCGTGGTGGAGACGCCGATCTTCATGCCCGTCGGCACGCAGGCCACCGTCAAGGCCATGAGCCCGCACGAGATGGCCGAGATCGGCACGCAGATACTGCTTTCCAACACCTATCACCTGTTCCTGCGCCCCGGTCACGAGATCGTGCGCGAGGCGGGCGGGCTGCACAGGTTCATGTGCTGGGACAAGCCCATTTTAACGGACAGCGGCGGCTTTCAGGTGTTTTCCCTCGCCGAGATCCGCAAAATCCGCGACGAGGGCGTGGAGTTCCGCTCCCACATAGACGGGCGCAAGATCTTTATCAGCCCCGAATATGACATGGAGATCCAGGAAGCCCTTGGCGCGGATATCGCCATGGCCTTTGACGAATGCTCGCCCTATCCCTGCGACCACGAACGTGCGCGGGAGGCCATGCGCCGCACGCATGCCTGGGCGGCGCGCTGCAAGGCCGCCCACACCAGGGAAGATCAGGCGCTGTTCGGCATCGTGCAGGGCGCGTTTTATAAGGACCTGCGCATCCAAAGCGCACAGGCTCTGGCGGATATGGATTTTCCGGGCTACGGTATCGGCGGGCTCTCCGTGGGCGAACCCAAGCCGCTCATGTATGAGATGCTGGAGGAGATGATGCCGCACATGCCGGCGAACAAGCCCCGCTATCTCATGGGTGTTGGCTCGCCGGACTGCCTGCTGGAGGGCATCGAGCGCGGCGTGGATATGTTCGACTGCGTGCTCGCCACCCGCATCGCCCGCAACGGCACGGTGTTCACCAAGCACGGACGGCTCGTGGTGCGCAACAACCTGTACGCGCGCGATTTCCGCCCCCTGGATGAGGACTGCGACTGTTACGTCTGCCAAAACTTCACCAGGGCCTATATCCGCCACCTGATCAAGGCGGAGGAGATACTTGCCGCGCGGTTGACCAGCTACCACAACCTGTATTTTCTCATCAAAATGATGGATCGCGCCCGCGCAGCCATAGATGAAGGCCGTTTTCTTGAGTTTAAAAATGAATTTTTCGAAAACTATAACGAGAATCCTTAAGGCCCGCGTTGTAAATCCGCATTGAGTTTGCTATACTATTTTTACTATGTATGGAGGTGCTTTTTACCATGCCCCAAGAAGTTTCCGCTATTTTGATTCAGATTCTGCCCCTCGTTCTCATCGTTGCGGTTTTCTATTTTTTGATCATTCGTCCTCAGCGCAAAAAGGATAAGGAAGTCAAGAATATGCTCGCAAACCTGAAGGTTGGTGACCGCATCACCACCATCGGCGGCATCTACGGCACGATCTCCGGCATCAAGGACGACGTGATCACCATCGACGTCGGCGCCGAAAAGACCAAGATGATCATCGCCCGCTGGGCTGTGCGCTCCCTGGAGAACACCCCTGCCGGCAACGAGAACGACCTCATCTAAGCTGCAAACCCAAACGACAAAGCACCCTGCCCGAAGCATCGGACAGGGTGCTTTTGCTTGCACACAAAGCGGCCTTCCGTTCATATCCTGCCCATGGATACATCTTTTTTTGAGCCAAAGGGGGAACGAAAATGGAAGGCTGGCCGGAAAACAGTTGTTTGATGTGCGATATGCCTTGGAAGAACAACCGCGTTTTGTATGAGGGTGGCCCGCCGCCGCTGCTGACGCCGAAGGACACCCATCTGGCTGCGGAGTTGATGCTGGGCGATATCCGCATTCGCGCCTTTCGCAGTGGGCGCATCGTTGTGGGCGGCAAGGCAGGCGATACGCGGTGCCTTGCGCTTGGAAGGCCCATACAGCCGGGCACCATGGCCGCGGATGTGGCGCTCAGGCGCCTGTATTTGTCGGCGGGCCGCAGCGTACTGGCACTGGAGCTGGAAACGGGCCGGATCGCATGGAAATACGTCCTCAGAGATGCGGCCACAAGCCCCGTGCTGTACGAACGCCTGCGGGAAGACGCCTCGGTACAGCTGCTGCTGGCTGTGTGCGATCAGGCCGGCGGCGTTTACGCCCTGGATCGGGAAAGCGGCCTGCTCGTTTGGCAGACGGAAACCGGCGCTGCAACAAAGACGGTGCCCATCCATCAAAACGGGCGGCTGTACGTCGGCTGCCAGAGTATACTGGCCTGTTTGGACGCCGGCAGCGGCGACGCCATCTGGGCGGCGGAGGCCGACGGCGGCCAGGCCACGCTGACGCAGGAAGGGCTTATGATCGGAAATAGGCTGTATTCGCCGGCGGACGGCAGCAGATTGCGCTGAAGTTCCGCAGGATTGCCCGGCAAAACGTCGGGCACTTACATAGAGCTTTGAGAATTCAGGAACCTGCAGGCGCCGGTTTCAGGGGACCGAATCCTCAAAAGTTCCTTGCGCAGGAATGCTTTTTACCTCCCTTGCATACGTATAGCGCAAAAGGAGGTTTGTACAGATGCAGAACTACGACATTTACCGCGACATCGCCCAACGTTGTGACGGCGATATCTATATCGGCGTGGTGGGACCCGTGCGCACGGGAAAATCGACCCTCATCGCTCGGCTGATGGAGCTGCTTGTGCTGCCCAACATGGAGGAGAGCCCCAGAAAAACGCGCATGGTGGACGAACTGCCGCAGTCGGGTTCAGGGCGGGAGATCATGACCACCCAGCCGCGCTTTGTGCCCTCCGAGCCGGTATCGCTGCAGCTGACGGACTGCGGCAGCGTATCCGTACGCATGGTGGACTGCGTGGGTTATATGGTGCGCGGCGCCCTGGGCGCGGGCGAGGAGGACGGCGCGCATCGCAAGGTACGGACCCCCTGGATGGAGGAGGAGATCCCCTTTGCGCAGGCGGCGGAGCTTGGCACGCGCAAGGTGATCGAGGAGCACTCCACCATCGGCATCCTCGTGACCACGGACGGAAGCATTGCCGACATCCCCCGCGTGAATTACGCCTCGGCCGAGGAAAGCGTTGTACAGGCCCTGAAAAACAGCGGCAAGCCCTTTGTGGTTGTGCTCAACAGTGCGCAGCCGGACAGCGAACAAACGCGGCAGCTGCAAAGTGACCTGCAGGAAAAATACGCGGTTCCCGTTCTTTTGATGGATGTACTGCACATGAACGAGCAGCAGATGGAGGAGATACTCGGCACGCTTTTGCAGGAATTCCCCCTGCGCACGGTGCACGTGCAGCTGCCCGACTGGCTGGAGACGCTGGACCGCAGCCATCCCCTGGTACAGAAGCTGCTTTCCTCCCTGCGCGAAGGAGCCCAGGGCCTGCGCAGGGTGCGCGAGTGCCGCGGTTTGCTCGATCAGTTCGACATGGAGGAGAACGAAGAGCTGCGTATGCTCTCGATGGAGCTTGGCTGCGGCAATGTGGAGCTGAAACTCGACCTGCCGCAAAGCCTGTTTTATCGCGTATTGGGCGAAAGCTGCGGAGCGCAGGTGCGCTCGGACGCGCACCTGATGAGCCTGATGGGCGACCTTGTGCACGCAAAGCGGGAGTATGACCGCATCGCCCAGGCGCTGGAAAGCGTGCGGCAGACCGGCTATGGCCTGGTGCCGCCGCTGCAGGAGGAACTGCAGCTGGAGGAGCCGGAGATGATCAAGCACAACGGCAGCTTCGGCGTGCGGCTGAAAGCGTCCGGTCCCTCCCTGCACCTGATGCAGGTGGATATCGCCACGGAGGTCAACCCCGTTATGGGCACGGAGCGGGAATCGGAGGAGCTGGTCAGGCGCCTGATGGGCGAATTCGAGTCTGACCCCGGCCGCATTTGGGAAACAAACATGTTTGGCAAGCCCCTGAGCAGCCTGGTGAAGGAGGGATTGTCCAACAAGCTGATGCGCATGCCGGAGGATGTGCGAGAAAAAATGCGCGGCACGCTGGAGAAGATCATCAACGAGGGCAGCGGCGGTGTCATCTGCATCCTGCTGTAAGCAAAATGAAGCATAAAAAATCAAGTCCCGCGGGCGGCTGTGGCCAAACGTCGGGGCTTGATTTTGTTCCGTTGTTTCCAGGTAAGTATTACACGTTGCGTACGACCTTGCCGGAGCGCAGGCAGCGAGTGCAGACATACATGGACTTGGGCGTTCCATCCACGATCACGCGAACATGCTGCGTGTTGGGAGAGGAATAACGGCGCGTGCGCTTCTTGGAGTGCGAAACGTTGTTGCCGGACATGGTGCCCTTGGAACACACCTCACAGATTTTTCCCACGAAAGACACCTCCTTTTAGGTGATAATGCCAGTTCAAAACAGATATAGTTTAGCATCCGCAAAGGAAAAAAGCAAGCAAAACTTTGTGAAGCGACAGGTTAATTTGCGGTCCAAATGCAAAGCAAACCGCCATGTATTGGAAAGATTGTGCAAACAATGGGCCCAAGGCGGGCCCATCCTTGCAAAAAAGGCCCAGGTGCGCTATACTCTTAAGGAAATCAAATGTGTATTCGGACGTACCTGTACCGAGTCGGATTGGAGGAATCAGCATGGCAATGGAAGCCGTCGTCAAAAACGAACATGGTACCATTACTATTGTGGACGATGTGATTACTACAATCGCCGGATATGCCGCCATCGAGTGCATCGGCATCGTGGCCATGGCGTCCAAAAAGGCGTCGGACGGCTTTGTGGAGCTGCTCGGCCGGGAAAACCTCAAGCGCGGCGTGAAGGTTTTGCTGGAGGATAATGAGGCGTCCATCGATCTGTATATCATCGTGGAATACGGCGTTTCCATCGCGGCCGTCGCCAAGACGGTGACCGAAACGGTCAAATACCGCGTGGAGAGCCTGACCGGCGTAAATGTCAAGAAAGTGAACATCACCGTAGAGGGGATTCGCGTATAGCAGCCCTTTTCCCCGGCGCATTGTGCGTCCAAAGACGATTATTTGGCAGAGATTCAAGGCTATTCATGCGAGAAAAAATAAGCTATTTGCGGCCTTTCTGCCCAGGAGGGAAACACCGTTGGCATATTTGAACTCAATCGATGGGAAATTGCTGAAGAAAATGATTCTGGACGGCGCTGCGCTGCTTGAAAAGAACAAGCAGAGCATCGACGCCCTGAATGTTTTTCCCGTGCCGGATGGGGACACCGGAACCAATATGTCGCTGACGATGGTCTCCGCCGTCAAGGAGCTGATGGCGGCGCAGGACGACAGCGTGTCCGCCGTGGCCCAGGCCGTGGCGCGCGGCGCGCTCAAGGGCGCGCGCGGAAACTCCGGCGTTATCCTCTCCCAGCTGTACCGCGGGTTTTCCAAGGCCGTGACGGGTTTGGATGCGATCGATTCCGCAGCCATGGCAAAGGCCCTGCAGATGAGCGTGGAGGCGGCCTACAGGGCCGTGATGAAGCCCAAGGAGGGCACCATCCTCACCGTGGCCAAGACCTTGGCAGACAGCGCACAGACGGACGCGCAGGAGAGCGACGACCTGTACGCCTTGCTTGAAAACCTGCTGGAGCGCGGAAACGAGACCCTCAAAAAGACGCCCGATATGCTGCCCGTGCTCAAACAGGCGGGCGTGGTGGATGCCGGCGGCGTGGGTCTGCTCACCATTTACTTAGGCTATAAGCTCGCCATCGACGGCGATTCGGACCCGGAAACCGTGGAACTCGTCAATAAGCTTACCGCCCTGCAGGAGCAGGGCAAGCCCGAGCTTGCTCCCGAGGAAGAAGCGGACGAGGGCATAGAGTTTGGTTACTGTACGGAGACCTTTATCAAAAACGTCAAGTCCGGCGTCACGCAGGAGAACATCGACAAGCTGCGCGAGCAATTGAGCTCCATGGGCGACTGCGTGCTGGTGGTGGGCGATCTGGAAATGATCAAGGTCCACTGCCACTCCAACGATCCCGGACAGGTGCTGCAGTATTGCCTGCAGCTGGGCGAGCTTTCCTCCGTCAAGGTGGACAATATGCGCGAACAGCACCGCACCATTATCGAGGAAGCAAACGGTGTGCAGGAGAAAAAGCCCGCCTTTGAGCGCGAGATCGGCTTTGTTGCCGTTGCCGCAGGCGATGGCTTAGCAGATCTGTTTAAGGAGCTGGGCGTAAACGAGGTCGTCGTGGGCGGACAGACCATGAACCCCTCCTCGGAGGACATCGCCTCCGCCATCCGCCGCACCAAGGCAAAGACGGTGTATGTGCTGCCCAACAACAAGAACATCATCCTGGCGGCGGAGCAGACCAGGGAACTGCTGGAGGATGTGCAGGTGGAGGTCATCCCCACCCGCTCCGTTCCCGAGGGTGTTTCCGCCATGATCGCTTACATTCCCGACCAGAGCGCAGAGGAGACCCTCGCGCGCATGAAGGAAGCCGCTGCCGGCGTTAAGACAGCCTCCGTCACCTACGCGGTGCGCGATTCCAGCTTCGACGGTCAGCAGATCCACGAAAACGACATCCTAGGCCTGAACGACGGCAACGTTAAGGTCGTCGGCAGCGATGTGGAGCAGGTGGCGCTGGAGCTGCTTAATAAGGTCGTGGACGACGACAGCAGCGTCATCACCCTGTTCTATGGCCAGGACGTAGAGGAAGCACAGGCCGAACAACTGAGGGACAAGGTCGCAAACCTGTATAAGGACTGCGATGTGGACCTGATCTCCGGCGGCCAGCCCCTGTACTATTATCTTTGCTCTGTGGAATGATCGCAGCGTACCAAACGGCGCTCGGGGCCAAGTCCCTGCGCGCCGTTTGTTTTCGCTGCAGGGACGCAAAAGGAGGGACGACCGATCGCAACGACGCAAGGAACGGAGCTTGCTTCCTTCAAAGGGGTGGGCGAAAAACGCATGCAGGCGTTATCTTTGGCCGGCATCCATGATCTGCAGACCCTGCTTTTGCGCTTTCCCAAGGAGTATCTCTTTTTTGCCGAACCGCGCCCGCTGAAGGAAGTCAATATCGGCGAAAAGAATCTGGTGCGCGCCAAGGTGCTGACCCTTCGGACAAGTTATGTCAACCGGCGGGCCTTTACCGTTGCGCGGCTGCGGGATACAAGCGGCGAGATGGAGGCCGTCTGGTTCAACCAGCCCTACCTGCAAAAACAGATGGAGCCAGGCGCAGAGGGCTTTTTCTATGGATATGCGCTGAAAAACAGGTCTGGCGGCGTGCGGCTCGTAAGCCCCATGCGCTTCAGCACGGAAGAGAAGGGCATACTGCCGCTGTATGCGCCGCTGGATGCAGTGCCGCAGAAGACCTATCGGCAGCTCGTCGCCCAGGCGCTGGAAAAGGCCCAAATCGAGGAGATGCTGCCCGATTTTATCCTGGAGCAGTACCGGCTTCCGGGCGCGCTGGAGGTTTACAAAAACATCCATTTCCCACCCAACCGTCAGGCGTTGGAAAAGGCGCTTGCCCGCATTACCATGGAGGACCTGCTCCTGTTCCAGCTGGCGGCGCTGTCCCGGCGCGAAAGCCGGCGCGGCGGCTGCGCCATGCAGGCCAGCTTGCCCGTGGTGCAGCCCTTTTTGGACGTCCTGGGCTTTCCTCTGACCGGCGCGCAGGAGCGCGTATTGCGGGAGATCTTTGCCGATATGGAATCAGACATCCCCATGGCGCGCATGGTGCAGGGAGACGTGGGCTGCGGCAAGACCGCCCTGGCTTTTGCCGCTGCCTTTGCCGCTGTGCAAAACGGCTATCAGGCGGCGATGATGGCGCCGACGGAAGTCCTGGCCGGCCAGCATTACGCCCAAGCGCAGGCCCTGTTGGAGCCGTTGGGCGTAAAGTGCGCCCTGCTCACGGGCTCCACCAGAGGCAGGGAGCGTACGGCGATCCTGCGCGGGCTTGCCTCAGGCGAGATACAGTTTGCCATCGGCACGCACGCGCTTTTGAGCGAGGGCGTGGACTTTTTCCGGCTCGGCCTTGCGGTGACGGACGAGCAGCATCGCTTTGGCGTGCGCCAGCGCACAAGGCTGGAACAGAAAGGCACAGCGCCCCATGTGCTGGTGTTGAGCGCTACGCCAATCCCGCGCAGCCTGGCATTGGTGATGTATGCCGATCTGGCCCTGTCGGTGGTGGACGAACTGCCGCCCGGCAGAAAGCCCGTGGAAACGCGGCTGGTGCCGGAGGGTAAGCGGCAGGACATGCTGCGCTTTTTGCAGGCGCAGATCAAAAAGGGACAGCAGGTGTATGTGATCTGTCCTCTGATCGAGGAGACCGGTGAGCTGGACGCGGCGGACGCCGAGCAGACCTTCCGCGAGCTGCAGCAAAGCCTGGAAGGAGGCCGGGTGGAGCTTCTGCACGGGCGCATGTCCGGCCAGCGCAAGGACGAGATCCTTTCCGCCTTTGCCCGCGGCGAGGTGGACGTGCTGGTTTCCACCACGGTGATCGAGGTGGGCGTGAACGTGCCCAACGCCACCATCATGGTGATCGAAAACGCCGAGCGCTTCGGTTTGGCCCAGCTTCACCAGCTGCGTGGCCGCGTGGGCCGCGGTACGGAGCAGAGCTGGTGCTTTTTGATGGGCGAAAGAAGCGAACGCCTGCGCTTCCTTTGCGCCACACACGACGGCTTTGCCGTTGCCCGCAAGGATTTGGAACTGCGCGGCCCGGGCGAGTTTCTCGGCACGCGCCAGCACGGCGCGCTGGATAAGACCCTGCTGGCCCTGGCAGGAGATGCGCATCTTTTGCAGGACGTGCGAAAAATGGCTCAACAGGTGCTGATTGGGCGCGACGAACCGCAGAACGAGCGCCTGATCCGCTACGCGGACGGCTATATGCAGGCCAAGGGATACGAGTTTTCCTTAAACTAAAGATAGAGAAAACATAAGGAGAAAAACAAAAGATGAAGTACCTGTACGAGACGCACATGCACACCAGCCAGGCCAGCGCCTGCGGCAAGTCCAGCGGCGATGAAATGGCCCGCGCCTACAAGGAACACGGTTACGCGGGCATCATTATCACCGACCATTTTTTCAATGGCAACAGCGCCATCCCCAGGGACCTGCCCTGGGCCCAGCGCGTGGAGGGCTTTTGCAAGGGCTACGAGCAGGCCAAGACAACCGGCGATTTGATCGGCCTGCAGGTGTTCTTTGGTTGGGAATACGCCGATCACGGCATGGAGTTTTTGACCTACGGCCTGGGCAAGGACTTTCTGCTTGCCCATCCGGACATGCTGTCCTGGCCGATCGAAAAATACTTCGAGGTCGTGCACGAAGCGGGAGGCTTCCTGGTGCAGGCGCACCCATACAGGGAAGCGCCGTACATCCACAAGGTCGTCACCTATGAAAAATATATGGACGGCATTGAGGTGCAAAACCTCGGCAATTCCACCATAGAGGCGGACCTGAAGGCCATGGAGCTGGCAAAGGAAAACCATCTGTACCGCACGGCGGGCTCGGATGAGCACAACCATGAGTCTTTCCGCGGCGGCGGCATGGCGCTCAACCGCCGCGTGAAGGACATCTTCGACTTCATCCAGGCGGTCAAGGAGGACGACTGGGAGTTCATCAAGCCCTTCGGCGTGCCGCGCGCAAAGTAAAACGATGGTTCTAAATCCCCCCATACCCTGTGTATACTGTGATGACAGCGTAGGGAAGGGGAGAAGAGGATATGAAAAGAAAGGCGTCCGCGCGCAGCGAGGCAAAAAGCGCAGGAAAGCATTTGCTGTTGGGCCTTTTGGTAAGCCTGTGCGCGACCACCGCGGCGGTGCTGCTCTTTGCGCTCGCGCTGCAACTGTTCAATCTGTCTGAGGACTGGATCACGACGGTGAATCAGATCATCAAGGCGGGGTCCATTCTGCTTGGCTGCGTGTATGCCTGCCGGGCGCCGCTGCCGAACTACCGCTGCGGGCTGCTGCTGGGCGGAACGTATATGGCGCTGGGCGTTGGGCTGTACTGCCTGCTGGATCAAAGGCCGCTGCCCTTTGCGGTGATCCTGGGCGATCTGGCCCTGGGGCTTGCCGTGGGCTTTTTGTCCGGGCTGCTGATTTCCTCCTTCCGGCGGGAAAAAACAGCGTAGAAAAAACAAAAAAAACAGGCCGTGCAAAGCGCACGGCCTGTTTTATATCCGTTTGGAACTATTTGATGGAAACGATCCAGGCATCTCCATCGGCGATGTACTGGAATTCGGAAAGCTCCGGCGAGTTCATCACACAAAGCAGCCGATCAAAATCGTTGACGGTATGTACCGTGTCAAGGCCGTCGTACGAAACCCATTCCACCTGGCCTTCGTCGGACGAATGCAGTTTGCCCGCATATTCCTCGGCCTTGAAGAGCAAAACGATATACCTGCCGCCTTCGATGGGAAACTGCTTGACGCCCACAAGGCGGGGATGGAAAACCGTAAGGCCCGTTTCCTCCTTCATCTCGCGGACGACGGCGTCCACAAAGGATTCGCCCTTTTCCACATGACCGCCGGGAAGCGTGTAGCCCTTCCAATCTTCCTTGACCCTGTTCTGCAGCAGGATGCGCTTTCCGTCTGTGAGAAGACAAAGCACGGTCAGCTCTACGTTTTCGGTTCTGTTCATCTTTGTGTTGTTTCTGCTGGATGACAGCTGTCGCAGGTCGGACGGCTTACTTGCCGGCCGCCTGGCGGATGCAGCGCTGGTGGTCGGGATCCTTGATGTTGGTGCCGTGCGTGCGGGAATTGAGGAAATGAATGCAGACCTGGCCGTTCATGTTGTTGTTGTGAATGGTCTGCTGGCCGTGCGGTTCGCCGTACAGGGAGGCGGCGTACCAGGTGCCGCGGAGTTTTACCAGCAGCGGACGGCGCACCCAGGTCCAGCTGCCGCCCATGGAGGCCTTCATCTGCGCGGTATCTTCCTTGGTTTTGGGTTCCACGTCCATGTGGTTGTGGCCGCCCATGCGGTAGACCTTATAGGTGCGGCCGGTCTTGACGTCCTTCACCTGGAAGGTGGTGCCGCGCGGGGCCAGCTTGTTGGCGTCCTTCCACTCGATCAGCTTGCCGTATTTGGGAATGGACTTATCCGGCTTGGGCGTGGGTTTGGGCGTGGGCGAGGGCGTCGGGGTGGGAA
>JBNRMU010000170.1:0-13115 GCA_050309765.1 Christensenellales bacterium | reverse complement strand
AGGCCGAACTGGTGGTCGTCTTCGTTGATGGTGCCGCCCACCGCGCACAGCGAGTTGTGGCAGTTGGTGCCGCCGGAGCAGCCGGCGATGACGCCCTGTTCCACATAAAACTCGCCGTCTTTGAGCTTGTCGGTCAGGCTTGGGGCCTTGCCGTCGCGGGCCATGGTGGAAGCCTCTTTTTCGACGGATTCCAGCAGCTCTTTGGCATGCGCCTTGAAATAAGAGATCGGGTAGGCGTTGGAGGGGTGGAAGGGCAGGGCGATCATCGGCTCGACGGAGGAAAGGTCTACCTCCACCACGCCGTCGTACACCGCGCCTTCCGGCACGCGCATTTCCTTAAAGTCCTGCGGACGGCCGTAGGCCTTGTACCAGTCCTTGACCTTTTGATCCGTTTCCCAGATGGAGGTCAGGCAGGTGGTTTCCGTTGTCATCACGTCGATGCCGTTGCGGTACTCCACGGAAAGGCTTTGGATGCCCTCGCCCACAAACTCCATCACCTTATTCTTGACAAAGCCGTTGGCAAATACCTCTTTTTCGATCGCCAGGGCAACGTCCTGCGGACCCACGCCGCGACGGGGCTTGCCGGTCAGATGCACGGCGATCACGTCCGGATAATTGACGTCGTAGGTCTTTTCGCAAAGCTGCTTGACCAGCTCCGGTCCGCCCTCGCCCACGCCCATGGTGCCCAGGGCGCCGTAGCGGGTGTGCGAATCGCTGCCAAGCAGCATTTTGCCGCAGCCGGCCATCTTTTCGCGCATGTACTGGTGGATGACGGCCTGGTGCGGGGGCACGAAGATGCCGCCGTATTTCTTGGCTGCGGAAAGGCCGAACTGGTGGTCGTCTTCGTTGATGGTGCCGCCCACCGCGCACAGCGAGTTGTGGCAGTTGGTCAGCACATAGGGCAGGGGAAAGCGCTTCATGCCGCTGGCGCGGGCGGTTAAGATGATGCCCACATAGGTGATGTCGTGCGAGGCCAGCGCGTCAAAGCGCAGGGCCAGGCTCTGCATGCTGCCGGAAAGGTTGTGCGCCTTTAAAACGGAATAGGCAAGGGTCTTTTCATACCCCTCCCTGGATGTGGTCTTTTCAAAGCCGGCGCCCGTGTAGCGGTGCGTTCCGGGCCTAAGCTGCACCATGGATCGGTCCCTCCTTCAAAATCGGGCTTGAATTGCTGCCTTTAGACTACCAAAATGAAGGAAGCTCGTCAAGCATCCTGCGTTATTTGTAAAACCCGCTTACGCGGCAGAAAAATGCAATTCAAGTATCGACGGCGGGCCCATCTGTGGTATACTTTTTTCAAGGAGAAACCCGCGCAGACACATAGACGCGTATGCAAGGAGGATTTTTCGATGATCAAGGTCACGGTCTGGAACGAAAACCTGCACGAAAAGCAAATGCCCGAGGTGGCCGCCATCTATCCCAACGGCATCCACGGGGCCATCGCCGACTTTCTGTCCAAAAACGATGACATGCTGGTGCGCACGGCCACGCTGGATGCGCCCGAGCAGGGCCTGCCCGACGAGCTTTTGAACGATACCGACGTGCTCATTTGGTGGGGCCACATGGCCCACGGCCAGGTGAAGGATGAATTGGTCGAAAAGATCATCCGGCGCGTGACCGTCGAGAACATGGGCTTTATCGCCCTGCACTCCGCGCACGCCTCCAAGCCCTTCTCCCGCCTGCTGGGCACGCACACGGAGATGCTGCGCTGGCGCGAGGACGGCGACATGCAGCGCCTGTGGGTGGTCAGCCCCGGTCATCCCATCGCCCGCGGCATCGGCGATTATTTCGAGGTGCCGCAGGACGAGACCTACGGCGAGATGTTCTACATCCCCCAGCCGGAAAACCTGGTGTTCATCTCCTGGCATCCGGGCGGGGAGGTGTTCCGCTCCGGCTGCTGCTTCGTGCGCGGCGGGCGCATCTTCTACTTCCAGCCCGGGCACGAGACCTTCCCCATCTACCACCAGAAGGAAGTGCAGACGGTCATCACCAACGCCGTGCGCTGGGCAAACCCGGGCGACAGCGCCTACAGCTACGTCACCGGCCACGTGAAAAAGGGCGATCTGGACAGGAGCATCTAGGCGGCGTAAAGCCGGCCCTTTGCGCATACACTGCACAAGAATAAACGACCGGGCCCAAAGCGTGCTTGGGGCCCGTGTGAGGAGCTATACCAGAAAGTGAAAACCATCGTCCTTACCGGGGGCGGCACGGCCGGGCACGTCACGCCCAACCTTGCCCTGATCCCCCATCTGCTGAAGAAAGGCTATGCCATCCACTACATCGGCTCGGAAAACGGCATGGAAAAGGGCCTGATCGAGGGCATCCCGGGCGTTACCTACCACGGCGTATCCTCCGGCAAGCTCAGGCGCTATCTGGACATCAAAAACCTTTCCGACCCCTTTCGGGTGCTGAAGGGCGCCTTCCAGGCACGCAGGCTTTTGCGCAGGATCCGGCCCGACGTGGTCTTTTCCAAGGGTGGGTTCGTGTCCGTTCCCGTGGTGTATGCGGCCTGGACCTGCCGCGTGCCGGTCGTCGGCCACGAGTCCGATCTCACCCCCGGGCTTGCCAACAAGCTTTGCCAGCCCTTTGTCAAAACCATCTGCACCACCTTTCCCGAAACGGCGCAAAGCCTGAAAAAGGGCCGCTACACCGGCACGCCCCTGCGCGACGAGCTGTTCACCGGCACCAGGCGCAAGGGGCTGGAGCGCTTCGGCCTTTCCGGCCAGAAGCCGATCCTGCTCGTCACGGGCGGCAGCTCCGGCGCGCAGGCCATCAACGCCGCCGTGCGCAAGGCGCTGCCCGTGCTTTTGGAAAGGTTCGACGTTTTGCACCTGTGCGGCCGCGGCAACCTGGATAAGAGCCTTTCCCTGCCCGGCTATGTGCAGATCGAATACCTGTCCGACGGCATGGCCGAGGCCTTTGCCTGCGCCGATCTTGTGGTTTCGCGCGCGGGCTCCAACACGCTGTGCGAGCTGCTGGCCTTAAAAAAGCCCAGCCTTTTGATCCCCTACCCCATGGGCGCCAGCCGCGGCGACCAGATCGAAAACGCCGCCTCGTTTGAGCGGCGCGGCCTGGCCCTGGTGCTGGACCAAAGCGCGCTTTCGGCCGATACCCTGGTGCAAAAGCTGCGCGAGCTGTACGATCGGCGCGATACCCTCATCCAGGCCATGGGGCAGGAGCCCTCCGGCAACGGGCTGGAGGCGGTGCTGCAGATCATCGAACAGGCGGCGGAATAAGGCCGCATTTTCCCAAACGCAACGGGGCCGCGAAGCCGTTTCGCGGCCTTGTTTTTGTGCCGGCGCCGAAAAGGAAACAAGCTGTTATTTTGCAAATCTTCAAATTTGTAATGATTTTAAGATCGATCTGCTGTATACTGTGTGTATGGCCCGCTTCGGCCGGGCAAGCGTGAAACATATACGCAAAGAGGAGGCCCCAAGCTATGCCCAAGGCAATCACCATCTGCACGCCGGTTACGGATTATCTTGTCAACGTGGATCATGTCCCCGAACCCAACACCGCAGCCCATATGTACGCCCACTCCTACCAGTACGGCGGCAACGCCGCCACGGCGATCGTCACCGTCGCCAGGCAGGGGGTCAGCGCAGGCATCCTCGGCGTTGTGGGCGACGACGATATGGGCAAAGCCCAGCGCGTGGATTTTGAGCGCCACGGCGTAAACACCAAATATCTGCTGGCCCGCAAAAACGAGCAGACGCCCTACGTCATCTGCCTGTCCGACCGCAAGACCGGCGGCCGCTCCTTCATCTCCGCCGGGGCGAGGCTCACCCCCTTCGGCGAAGACGAGCTGGATATGGACTATGTTCTCTCCGCCCAGTACCTGCTGCTGGATTCCGGCACCCCCGCCACCCGCAAGGCCGCGCGCGCCATCCTGGATAAGGGCGGCGAGGTCATGTTCGATGCGGGCTCCTACAACGAGTCGCAGGAGAGCATGCTCGCCTATTCCAGTATTTACATCGCCTCCGAGTTCTATTTGAAGGCCCGCTACCCCGGCCGCGACGTGTTCGACTGCTGCCGCGAAATGATGCAAAAGGGCCCGCATACCGTTATCTTCACCCTGGGCGAGGAGGGCTGCAAGGGCGTTTCCCGCCAGGGCGGCGAATTCAGCCTGCCCGCCTTCCACGTGCCGGAGCTTGTGGATACCACCGGCTGCGGCGACACCTTCCACGGCGCCTACATCGTGGGCCTGGACCGCGGCCTGTCGCCTGTGGAATGCGCCCGCTGGGCCAGCGCCACCTCCGCCATCAAGGCGGCGGCCATCGGCGGCCGCGCCGGCCAGCCCACCGCCGAAATCGTGGAAAAGTTCTTAAAGACCGGCGAGATGGACTTAAGCTTCATCCCCGAGCGCTTACGCTACTACCAGCGCGTGCACTACACCCTGGAGGACGCTCTGGCGGCCGAGGCACAATAAAAACGTATGCGGCCCCCTCCCAAAGCCTTTGGGAGGGGGCCTTCTTTTTTTGCCTTTTGTCCTTATGTATCGGGCTGCGGCTATGGAAAGCGGGCGACTGGGGAGGAAACGCCCCGGCCGCCCGCTCCATAAATGAAAAGGTCCGTATGTAGGCAATATAAATGGGATGGATAAAATGCGGGGAAAAAAGGAGTGCAGTTGAGGCGTTACATCTTTATGTAGCGGATGTACTCGACCTCGTTGTTTTCCGCCTGGCCGCACATAAAGTCATAGACCTTATCGCGCAGCTCCTGCCGCGCCTCGTGTTCGCTCAGGCTACGGCTGCGGTAAAAGGGATCGCTCAGGGTAATGGTAACGGCGGGCGGCAAAAACGGAAGCAGCCGTTTTCTGTAGGTGGTCACGCAGGCCACCACGGGCTTTTCGTTTTTGACCGCGTAGGCAAACGACGTGGAGGGAAAAGGCCGGATGCCCGTGTAGTAGGGCCAGATGTGCGCCTCCGGATAGACCATGATGACGCTTTTTTCCCGGCAGCGCTGTTGCACCGCCTGTACAAAGGCCTTCATGCCGCCGGCCTTGTTGGGAAGGATGAGCCCGCCCAGCATCTGCACCAGCCAGGCGATGCCGCGAATGGAGGCGGCGTCCGCGCCGGCGATGACATACGCCCGTTTGGGAAAGGCGATCAGCGTCGGGCAGGTGGCGTCGGTAAAGGCCTGGGTGTGGTTGCCGTACAAAAAGCAGCCGTCCTTCAAGGGTTTGAGCGCGCGCCTGTTTTTTATGCGCACGCCGAAGTAGAATTTGTTGATGAGAAAGACAAGCGGCAGCGCGATGACATAATACATAAAGGCCGAAGCGATTTTCCAGAAAAAGGAAGTATGTATGAAGGGAAAGCTGCCGTCTATCACGCGGGTATGGATGCTGTTGCCCGCAAAGTCGTCCGTCTTTTCATCGGAATAGTAGCGCTGTTTAATCGCCACCACCCCGCGATCCAAGGGCCGCGGATGCCAGCATCTGCTCCATCTGCTGCATGCAGTTCTCCTGGGCAAATCTTTGCGCGTAGCCCAGGTATTCGCGGCTGCGCGAAAGCTTGTCCTCAGGGTGATCGTGCCAGTAGCCGATCTTTTTTGCCAGGTCGTCCGCATCGTTCACGCGGAAAAGGTTTTTTTCGTCCAGGGCAAAAAAGCGGGTGGCGCTGCGCGGCGAATCGGCGATGACGGGCACCAGGCCGCAGGAGATGGCCTCCAGGCAGGCGATGGCCTCGATCTCGATCTCGGCCGGATGCACATACAGGTCCGCGAAGTTCAAAACATTCACCAGCTCGTCCCGCGCAAAGAAGCGTTGGATGGGCGGGTTGGTCAGTTTCCTTTGGCCGTATTTGCGCAGCTTTTCCTTTAAAGGGCCGTCGCCGGCGAAGATCAGCTGCACCCGGCTTTCAAAGGGCAGGCGGGAAACGGCGTCGATCAAAACCCGGTGGGACTTTTCCTTGCCGTACCTGCCTGTAAACAGGATAACGAATTTGTTCTTGAGCTCTTCCGGCTTTTCGGCCTGCCTGTGGACAAAGCGGCTGTTGACGCCGTTGGAGATGACGCAGCCGTCCGTTTGGCCCACGACGGACTCGAACACGCCGCGGATGAACTCGGTCGGGTAGTGGATGCGGTCGACGTAGCGGTACACGTACCGGTACATCAGCCTGTAGGCCAGGGTGTTGATAGAGCGACTGTTCATCAGGAACAGGTGGTTGGTGACGTTTTCCGCCTGGCAGTGGAAGCCGGCCGTCACCGGTACGCCGTGTCCCTTGGCGCAGCGCACGGCGGCGATCGCCAGGGGAAAGGGCGTCATCACGTGCACAACGTCCGCGCCGCCTATGGCCTTTTCCAGCACCTGCCTGTCCGGCCAGGCGATGGTCACGCCATTCTTTTTGACGTAGCCGTTCAAGGGGCCGACGTTGAGCGTTGGCACCACGTAGTAGCCATCCTGTCCCTTTTTATCCGCGTCCGGGCAGACGATGCGCACATCGTGGCCCCGGCTTTTGAGGTAGCGGATCAGGTTCATGGCGGCAATGGTGGTGCCGTTGTTTTCCTTGCCAAGGACATCGCAGACAATCGCAATTCTCATGTAGAAAATACCGTCCTTTCCTTGCGATTCTCAAAGGACCGTAGATCCTGCATGTCTCACCCCCTTTCAAAAGTAGGTTTTGCTTCCTGCCGTCATTCCGAACGCAGGGCGGCAACGGGGTCGCTCTTGGCCGCTTTTTTCGCTGGGATCAGGCCGCCGATCAGGGTCAGTATCACGCTGATGACGACCAGCGCCGCGGCGCTGAGCGGCGGAAGGAACGCCTGAAAGTCCGCCGCGCCCGTGAGGGAATGCACGATGATATTCAGCGGGATCAGCAGCGCCTCGGTAATGGCGACGCCGAGGATGCCCGCAAGCAGGCCGATGATGAAGGTTTCCGCGTTGAACACCTGGGAGATGTTGCGCTTGGAGGCGCCGATGGCGCGCAGTATGCCGATCTCCTTTTGCCGCTCCAGCACGGAAATGTAGGTGATAACGCCGATCATGATGGAGGAGACCACCAGCGATATGGCCACAAAGGCGATCAGGATCTTGCTGATGATGTCGATGATGTTGGTAACGGAGGACATGAGCAGCCCCACCATGTCGCTGTAAACGATCTTTTTTTCCTCCTGGCCGGAGGAAAGCATGCGCTCGTTGTAGCCGTCCAGAAGGTTCAGGATGGCCGTTTTTTCCTCAAAGCCCAGGGGATAGATGGAGATGGAGGAGGGGTCGTTCGGATCGGCATAGCCCAGCTTTTTCAGGTTATCGGCATAAGAGGCGCTGTCCTTGGACATCATGGAGAGCACCACCTCGCTCAACTCCTGCTCGCTTAAATTGAACTGGATGGCGTTTGCAAAGGCGTCGCCGTCCACGGAGAAGGCGGAACCGAAGCTTTCGCTCAAATCCTCGGCGTTTTTGGCGATCTCACGGCTGATCCGGCGGCTGATCTGCCGCATGACCTGGGAAAAGAGGCCGGAGATCTGCCCCTGCACGTCGTCGATGTACTCCTGGGCGGAAAGGCGCACGGCCTCGGCCAACTGGTAGGACAGGCCGTCCAGGTTGCCGCCGGCATACAGGCCCCGGATCAGTGTATCCTGGCAGCGGTCCGAATCCAGATAGTCCAGGAAGGCGCCGCGGAACAGCGAGGGATCGGGCAGGGAATAGGAGCGGGCATAGTCCGTGTAGCCGAGGGCAAGCGCCCGGCCCAGGGCGCTTAAGTCCACGTTGTTGAGGCTGTCGGCATACAGGGACCTTTGCAGCCCGTAGGCCTTTTCCCTAAGCAATTCCTGGCCGCCCGCCGAATACAGATAGGCGCTGATGGAGTTGGTGGAATCCTCCCCGCCTGCGGACAGGTTGGCAAGCAGCACCTCATCCAGCGTATCGGCCAGATACCGCGCCGTGATCGCCTCCCGATCCTGCTGCATCAGCGCGCTTTGCAGATAGGAGGAGATGATCTCCTGCGCCGCATCGGTGGCAAGGTAGCCTTCCACCGAGGGGCCCAGGTTGCTGTAGTCCGTGCGCGAATCGCGCGCCGCCCAGGCGGCAAAGTCCTGCGAAAGGGAGGAAAACGCGGGCTGCATCTGCCGGTCGGAGAGGGTGAATTCGATGGCCTGCAGGCGTTTTAAGAGGTTTTCGCTCGGCATGGAAAGGGAGCTTAGGTCCAGCTTGCTCCAGTCGATCAGGTTCCTGGTGTCCAGGCCGCTCAAATCGAAGGAATCCTCCAGATCCAGCGCGTCGCTGTCGAAGGAAAAGGCGTCCTTTACGGCGTCCTCATCCACGGAGATGAGCGAATCCATCTGCAAAAGCTCGCTCTCGCTGTCCTCGCCGAAGTTGCTGCCGGAAAACACGTTGAAGCGCTCGTTTTGCAGCTGCTGCTTGACGATCGGCTTCTCGCCGGCGCTTTGGATGCAGTGCTCGGTAAGGGAGGCGGGGTAGCACAACCCCATCTCCAATATGGTGGCCGCGTCCTGCGATACGGGCTTGACCACGCCCACCACCTTAAGGTCTTCGCCGTTTTGCACGGCGCGGCGCAGGAAATCCTGATCGCCGCTTTTGTCCTTCCACAGGCGGTATTCGCCGTCGTACTGGTACAGGTCGGCGCGGCTCACCAGCTTGAAGGAAAGGCCGAGGAAATCCTCGTAGCGGTAGCGGGAGGCCTTAATGTCCACCTCATCCTTTTCGCCGGAGAGGAAGCGGTCCACGATCGCGTCCAGCTCGCGCGAATCCTTCAGGCCCACCTGGTACAGCATCAGGTCACTGGCGCTCTCGTCCGTACTCAAAACCACCACGCACTCGCTGTAGCTCTCCGGCCAGCGGCCGGCCAGCACCTTATACTGCTCCATGTACAGGTCGCTGTCCTTGGGCAGGGCGTGAAAGATGTTGGTGCCCATCATGGACGCGGGAAAAAAGCTGGCCGCGGCGCTGCTGGTGGAAAAGCCCAGCGCGTCAAAGGTGGTGTCCGGGTGCAGCTGGCGGGGCTTGCCGTAGGCCATGCGGTAGATGAGGGGCTCCACGTCGTAGCTGTATTCCACGGCCTGGGCGTAGGATGCGATGCCGCTTTCCTCGCTGTCCAGATAGGCCTTTAGGGAGGAAAGGTCGTTGGTGTTGACGCCGGCGAACATGCCGCCCACCACAGGCCGCTCGCGCACGGGGTCCTCGCCCGCCTCGGGCGCGCCCACCGACTGCACGGCGGAGGCTAAGTCCATGCCGGCGCGGGTGATGGTGAGGGGATACTGCGAAAGCGTGCTGCGCTCGATGTTTTCGATGTAGTTGGTGCCGCCGACGGACAGCGACAGAATCAGGGCGATGCCGATGATGCCGATGGAGCCGGCCAGGGACACCAATATGGTGCGGGCGCGCTTGGTGAGCAGGTTGTTAAAGCTCAGCCTGAGCGCCGCCAGGAAGGACATGGAGGCGCGGCCCATCGATTTGTGGCTGGCGGGCTGCTGCGCATCGGGCGTGAAGGGGTCGCTGTCGGAGAGGATGCGGCCGTCCTTTAGGTGCACGATGCGGCTGGCGTAGCTTTGGGCAAGCTCGGGGTTGTGGGTGACCATGACCACCAGGCGGTCGCGGGCTACTTCCTTTAAAAGGTCCATCACCTGCAGGGAGGTTTCGGTATCCAGCGCGCCGGTGGGCTCGTCGGCAAGCAGTATGTCCGGATCGTTCACCAGGGCGCGGGCGATGGCCACGCGCTGCATCTGGCCGCCGGAAAGCTGGTTGGGGCGCTTGAGGGCATGCTCTTTCAGGCCCACCTTTTGCAGGGCCTCCAGGGCGCGGGTCGTCTTTTCCTTGCTGGAGATGCCGGAGATGGTCAGCGCCAGCTCCACATTGGCAAGCACGCTCTGGTGCGGGATCAGGTTATAGCTTTGGAAGATGAAACCCACCGTGTGGTTGCGGTAGGCGTCCCAGTCGCGGTCGGAGTAGGCCTTGGTGGTAACGCCGCCGATGACAAGGTCGCCGCTGTCGTAGCGGTCCAGCCCGCCGATGATGTTGAGCAAGGTGGTCTTGCCCGAGCCGCTAGGCCCCAGGATGGCGGCAAACTCGCAGTCCCTGAAGCTCAGGGAAATATGGTCCAGCGCCGTCTGGCGCAGGGAGCCGACCGAATATTCCTTGCAGATGTCCGTAAGCTGCAGCATGAAAGAGAAAATCACCCCGATAATCGTTTGCGTCCGCTGAAAGCGCGCGCCCAAAGACCGCCCAAATGCGTGCGAGTGCTTCTTTCCTAGGCTATAGTATAGCAGAAAAGTCCGCTTTTTCAAAACCCGGGCAAAGAGGCAAACAAAAAAGGCCCCGTACGGGGCCTTTTTTGTTTGCGTTTTCAGTATTCCTTCCTTTGGATGCAGCGTACGGAAACGGCGTAGCCGATGCACACGGCCAGCGCCGCCAGCGCGAACAGGCCGGCGAAGGCGACGGGCAGGCTCAGGTTGTTCAAAAAGGAGACCGCGCCGCTCATGGCGCCGTCGGGCAGCAGGGCGCGCAGACCCATTGCCGCCAGGGCCAGCAGCACATAGATGATATAGGTGTAGATGCGGCCCTGCTCCGCGCCGAAGCGGATGCGGATGGGGATCAGCATGGCGGCAAAGAACATGCAGATGCAGAGCGTCAGCCCAAAGCCGAAGAACAGATCGGAGAGCAGCACGCCGCCCGCGATCAGCATGCGGAAAAACCCGCACACAAAGGCCAGCAATTGCGATAAAAGCAGCAGCAGGAAGGTGAAGAGGAACTTTTCGCCCACATAGCTTTTGCGGTCAAAGGGCAGGGAAAACAGGAAGCTTTGGCCGTGATCCATCTCGTCGTAGCTTAAGGTGCTCAAAGCTAAGATGGTGCCCATCATGCCCACAAAGGTGAAGGTAAAGCTGATGTCCGACATGAGGGCCACATACAATACCGCCATGCCGAAAAAGAGCAGCATCACGCGCCGCTGGTTTTTCAGCAGGGCAAAATCCTTGATCAATAAGCCTTTCATACTTTTTCTCCTTTGATCATCAAAAGGATGAAGTCGTCCAATCCGGCGCGTTCCACCACCAGGCCGGGGTAGTTTTCGGCGTAAAAGCGCCTCTGGTCGGTGAGCAAACGCCAGCCGTAGGGCTCGCGGCTGCGGCGCAGGACATAGGGGAACTCCCTGCCCGCATACTCCTGCTCGGACAGCTTTAACACGCCGTATTCGCTGAGCAGGCGGTCCGTCTCCTCGTGGCAGAGGATATTCCCGTTGTCGATCATGTAAAAGTCGTCGCAGAGGGTTTCCAGATCGGAGGAGAGGTGGGAGCTGATGAGGATGGCGTTGTGGTCGTTTTGCTCCATGCTTTCGCGCAGAAGGTCCAGTATCTGGTCGCGGGCCAGCACGTCCAGTCCGGCGGTGGGTTCGTCCAGGATGAGCAGCTCCGCGCGGTGGGTGATGGCCGATACCACCCGCAGCTTGGCCTTCATGCCGGTGGAAAATTCCTTGATCTTCTTGTCCATGGGCAGGGAAAGCGCGCGGCAGAGGCTGTCGAAGCGCTCGGGCTCAAAGTTGTCGTACAGGTTGGCGAGGATCGTGCGCACGTCCTTTGCGCACAGCTCGCCGCTGAAGCCCGAATCCGCCAGCGCAACGCCCATGCGCTGGCGCTCGGCCGCGCCCGCGCCGGGAACGGTCCTGCCAAAGAGGGAGATTTCGCCGCCGTCTGTGTGGATCAGGCCCAGTATGGCCTTAAAGGTGGTGCTTTTGCCCGCGCCGTTGGGGCCGATGAGGGCGGTGATCTGGCCCGGCTTTACCTCCAGCGAGCAGTCAAGCGCAAAATCCTTGTAGGTTTTGCGCACGTTTTTCAGTTGCAGCATACGCTTTATTCCTCCGTTAATATGCTCAGCATCCGGCGCAGCTCCTCCGCTGAAACGCCGTACAGGCGCGCCTTTTGCAATACGGCGTCCAGGTCCTTTTCGATTTCCCGGCGCCGCTCCTCCTGCAAAAGGGCGCGGTTGGGCGCCTTGACATAGCTGCCCTTGCCGTGTACCGTGGCGGTCAGGCCCATTTCGTCCAGATAATCGTAGGCCTTTTTGACCGTGAGGGCGCTGATCTTCAGCTGCCGCGACAGCACCCGCACCGAGGGCAGGGCGTCGTTTTCACGCAGCTCACCGCGGATGATCTTTTGCTTGACTTCCTCCGCGATCTGCTCGTAAATGGGGATCATGGAGTCGGTGTTGATAACGATATCCAAATAAAATCGACCTCGCCTTTGTCCAATTGCCTGCAAACAGTATATAACAGCTAATAACAGTTGTCAACGTCTCGCGTACAGATTCTGCGAATTTTATGACGGGGCGTCCCGCGCGGACGCGTTCCGCCTGCGCAGAGCATTTTGCAAAAACGGGCGGCGCACTTTTTGCCTTTTGATCGGCCCGGCCGCATATGCTGATAGGGAAAACCAACAGATCAAGGAGGTTTTGTGCCGCATGATCGAATCTTTGCTTTCCCTGCTGGGCGAACTTGCCTTTCTTCTGTCCTATGTGTCCGGACGGGAGCCCTTCCCCCCGCCACTGAACCCCGCCGAGGAGGCGCAGGCCCTGGCGGAGATGGCCGCCGGCTCCAAGGAGGCGCGCGCGGCGCTGATCGAGCACAACCTGCGCCTGGTGGCCCACGTGGCCAAGAAGTACCGCGGCTGCGGCATCGAGCAGGACGATCTGATCTCCATCGGCGCCATCGGCCTGATCAAGGCGGTCAACACCTTCCGCCCGGGCGTGGGCGTGCACCTGGCCACCTATGCCGCGCGCTGCGTGGAAAACGAGATCCGCATGGCCATCCGCGCGCGCAAAAAGCTGCACGGCGACGTATCCCTAAGCGAAGCCGCGGGCGTGGACAAGGAGGGCAACGAGGTCGCCCTCTCCGAGGTGCTGGGCACCGAGCCCGGCCTGGTGGAGGACGAGGTGGCAAGGCGCCTGGAGCTTTCCCGCGTGCAAAGGCTTCTGTGCGCCAGCTTTACGCCAAAGGAGCGCCTGGTGATCGAGCTGCGCTACGGCCTGCGCGGCACAAAGCCCCTGCCCCAGCGCGAGGTGGCGGAGCGGCTGGGTATCTCGCGCTCCTACGTGTCGCGCATCGAGACGCGCGCCGTCAAAAAGCTGCGCCGCTGCCTTGCGCCGGAGGAGAATTAGGGGTATAGTATAGAGG
>JBNRMU010000169.1:0-11987 GCA_050309765.1 Christensenellales bacterium | reverse complement strand
CTACGAATACGATCTGGAATACAGGCGCCAGGAGCTGGCCCGCCTGGGCGAGCAGCTCCGCGGCCAAACGCTTCCGGATCTTGCCCAGCTCTCTAGCCAGGCGCAGGAAAGCGAGCGCCTGCTTCAGGAGATGAACGACCGCTACATAGAGCAAAGGCTTGTGTCTGCCCAGCTTGAAAAGGACGCGCAGCGCGGCGCGGCGCTGCACGCGCAGTGTTTGGAAAGCCGGCGCGTGTTCCAAAAGATGGATCGCTTCGCCCGCACCCTGCGCGGCGAACGCGGCGTGGGCCTGACGCGCTTTGCCTTAAACGTGATGCTCAATTCCGTGTGCGGCCGGGCGAACGAGCTTTTGCGCCTGGTGCACGGCGGCCGCTATGCCTTAACGCCCACGCTGGAAGGCGACGGAAGGAGCAAGCGCGGGCTGGAGCTCATGGTGCTGGACGCCCTTTCCGGCCGCGCGCGCGAAGTGGAAAGCCTGTCCGGCGGCGAAAAATTCCTGGTATCCCTGGCCCTTTCCATCGCGCTGAAAACCGTGGTGCAGTCCCTTGCCGGCGGCGCGGCGGTGGAGGCCATGTTCATAGACGAGGGCTTTGGCTCGCTGGATACCGCCAGCGTGCAGGAGGCCCTGCAGCTTCTGCTGCTTTCCGGCGACAAGACCCAGGCGGTGGGCATCATCTCGCACGTACAGGCCCTGCGCGAAAGCCTTTCTTCCCGCATAGAGGTCATAAGCGAGGGCGGGCTCAGCCACGCCTATGTCCGGGCATAAGGCCCGTTGGATACAACGTTTTGCCCCGATGTTTAGGAGGTACCTTAAATGACACAAAACCAAACCCGCGTGCTGCTGGCCAGCTGCGCCTACTCGCTGTGCGCCCTGCTGCTTTTGATCGGAACGCTGGTATCCGCCCATCTGCCCTCGGCGGAGCCCTATTCGCTCAAGTTCTGCCTGATGGTCTGCACGATGGAGCTGCTGGCCGTGGGCCTGCCGGTGCTGTTCTTCTTCCTGTTCCCCGTATCGCGCGCCGCTGCCTGGCCAAGGACGGCCTTCGGCAAGCCGCCGGCGGCCATCTGGCTTTTGATCCCCATCAGCCTGCTGGGGTATTTTTGCACCAATGGCCTTACCATGGCCTGGCTGGGGGTCTTGAACCTGCTGGGGCCTGTCAAGCAGGTGCAAAGCGCGCCGATCCCGCAGACGAACTACCAGTTTCTCTGGGGCGTGCTGGTCATCGGCCTGTGCCCGGCGCTGATCGAGGAGCTGCTCTTCCGCGGCGTGATGCAAAACAGCTACGCCCGCGCGCTGCCGCCCCTTGTCACCTGCCTGGTCGTGGGCGTGCTGTTTGCCTGCATGCACGGGCAAATCCTGGCCCTGCCCGCGCACATCGCTTTGGGCGTGCTGCTTTGCCTGGTGATGTTGTGGTCTAAGAACATCTGGTGCGGCATGCTGCTGCACTTTCTGCAAAACAGCCTGGCCATCGGCATCGGCCTGCTGGCCCTTAAGATGAGCGACCTGTACGAGCAGATGGGCATGGCCGAGGCGCTGAACGCCGAGCAGGAGTTGCTTTTGAGCGGCGGCTTTACGACCATCTTTTCCGGCGCGATGGTGTTTGCGATCTTCCTGATCCCCCTGGCCGCGCTGCTGGCGCTGTTCTGGTATCTGACCAAAAAGCAGCGCGCCGCCGATACGCCCGCTGTCCCCCGGCCCGAGACCGTGCAGGAGGATCGGCCCTCTCTTTTGCACTTCCTGCCCCTTTTGCCCGGGCTTTTGATCAGCCTGTTCCTGTACATCAACAGCATCCTGGCCACCTACGGGTTGGCCGCCCTGCTGTGAGGGCGCTGCTCCTCTGTGTGGGCCGTTTGAAGGAGGACTACTTTCAAAAGGCCTGCGCGGAATACGTCAAGCGCCTCGCGCGCTATGTAACGCTGGAAATCGTAGAGCTCAAGGACGAGCCGGAGCCGGCCAATCCCAGCCCCGCGCTGACGCAGCGCCTGGTGGAGACGGAGGGCGCGCGCATCCTGCAAAAGATCCGGCCGGAGGATTATGTGGTGGCCCTTGCCATCGAGGGGAAAAGCTACGACTCCCCCGCGCTGGCCGCGCACCTTGCCCAAATTGAGCAAAAGGGCCGCGTGGTGTTCGTCATCGGCGGCTCCTGCGGGCTGTCCAAGGCGGTCTATGACCGGGCAAACGAGCGCCTCTCGTTTTCGCCGCTCACCTTTCCCCATCAGCTCATGCGCGTGGTGTTTTTAGAGCAGCTGTATCGCTGCTGCCGCATCAACGCGGGCGAGCCGTACCACAAATAAGGAGGCAATCCATGGCCATTACCCTGCACCTGACCTACACGGGCAAAGACGGCGCCGCCCGCCGCTTTGCCGAGGAAATGATACAAAGCGGCACCGTTTCCGCAATTCGCGCAGAAAAGGGCAACCGCGGCTATGCCTACTATTTTTCGCGGGATGACCCGGAAACGTTGCTTCTGATCGACAGCTGGGACGACCAGGCGGCCATCGACCGCCACCATGCCTCGCCCATGATGCAGACCATCGCCGCCCTGCGGGAAAAGCACGGCCTTACCATGACCGCCGAGCGCTTCGTCACGGACGAACTGGGCCTGCCGGAAAAAGATCGGCGCTTTTTGCGGGAGGAAACGCCTGCACCGGGGCAAAAGAAAGGGCGCATTGTTTTCTTAAACGGCGTGACCAGCGCCGGCAAGACCTCCATCGTGGAGGCGCTGCAGGCGCGCAGGGACGTGTTTTTCTACGTGGTCGCCAACGACCTGTTTGAGCAAATGGTGGGCGAGGATTACCTGCGCGAGGACTACTGGAAATATCTGAGCGAGGCTGTCCTCCTTATGTACCGCACGGCCAAGCTGTTCTCCGACCTGGGCAAAAACGTGCTCATCGACGGCATCCTGGTCGAGCGTGAAGGGCTGCGGCCGCATTATCAGCGCCTGACGGAAATCCTCAAAGGCAATCCCCTGGACATCGTCCATGTGGATTGCCCGCTTGGCGTTTGCCGCCAGCGCAACCTTGCCCGCGGCGACCGCTATGAGACGCAGTCCGAGGAGCAGGCAGAGTTGATGGCAAAGGATATCCGCTACAGCCTGCGGGTGGACACGAGCAGGCTTTCGCCCGAGCAGTGCGCGGATGCCATCCTGCAGGCCCTGTTTTAAGACAGATCCAACCAACACCCACGGGAGGCATGCATGCAGCTGATCCAGCTGTCCGAACAAAACCTTTCGGACCTTGTACCTCTGCAAACGGCTTATAAAGCCGAAATCGGCGAACCTGCGCCCACGCCGGACGACTTTGCCCGCCTGGGCGCGGCCCTGCGGGATGGACTGATCCTTTTTTTCGCCTGCGAGGAGGGCGGCCGCCTGGTCGGCTGCTGCTCGATCACGCCCGGCTTTTCCACCTTTGACTACCGCCGCTCGGGTGTGTTCGAGGATTTTTATATCCTGCCGGAGTACAGGCACAGCGGGCTTGCGCGGCGGCTGGTTCGATTCGCTTTTGCGCAAAGCGGCGTAAGTTCGCTTACCGTGGGCTGCGCCGACTGCGATTTGGCTATGTACAACGCCCTGGGCTTTCGTCAGAAGATCGGCAATCTGCTGGCGTACGAGACTTGAAAACGCACACAAAAACAGGGAGCAGACGTGTCTGCTCCCTGTTTTGTTTGCTTTCTTATTTGCGGTTGGCGCGCATGCGCTGGGTGGAATCGAGGATGCGCTTTCTCATGCGGATAAAGTGCGGGGTGATCTCCACCAGTTCGTCGTCGGAGATGAACTCCAGCGCCCTTTCCAGCGTCATGGGGCGCACAGGCTTCAGGCGCATGGCGTCCTCGGCGCCGGCGGAGTTGCGGATGGAGGTCAAATGCTTGGCCTTGCACACGTTCAGCTCTATGTCGCCGGGGCGGGTATTGGCGCCCACCAGCATGCCGGCGTACACCTGGTCGCCCGGCACCACGAACATCTCGCCCCTGTCCTGGGCGTAGAATAGGCCGTAGGTGAGGGCTTCGCCCGTTTCAAAGGCCACCAGGGAACCGAAGGAACGCAGGGGGATATCGCCCTTATAGGGCTCGTAGCCGTCGAACACGGAGGACATGATGCCCTCGCCGCGCGTATCGGTCAAAAACTCGCTGCGATAGCCGAACAGCCCGCGCGCCGGCACGGAAAAGGTCATGCGCACGCGGCCGTGGCCGGAAACATCCATCAGCTGGCCGCGGCGGCGGCCCATCTTTTCGATCACGGCGCCCATGCTCTCTTCCGGCACGTCCACGACCATCTTTTCCATGGGCTCGCACTTTTGCCCGTCGATGGTCTTGAACAGCACCTCGGGCTTGGAAACCTGGAATTCGTAGCCCTGGCGGCGCATCGTTTCGATCAAAACCGTTAAGTGCAGCTCGCCGCGTCCGGACACGCGGAACTGGTCCGTGGTGGAACCGTCCTCCACGCGCAGGGAAACATCGGTCTGCAATTCGCGCATCAGGCGCGCGCGCAGGTGGCGCGAGGTGACGTACTTGCCGTCGCGTCCGGCAAAGGGCGAATCGTTCACGGAGAAGGTCACAGCCATGGTGGGCTCGGAAATGCGCACAAAGGGCAGCGGCTCCACGGCGCTCGGATCGCAGAGGGTATCGCCGATGGAGATATCCGGCGCGCCGGACACGGCCACGATGTCGCCCACGGTGGCCTCCTCCACCTCCACGCGGTTGAGGCCGTCAAAGCTATACAAAACGCCCACCTTTTCCGGCACGGGGGCCAGCTCGGAACCGAAGCTTGCGCGCATCACGGGCATGCCGCGGCGGATGACGCCGCGCTCCACGCGGCCGATGCCGATGCGGCCCACATAATCGTTGTAGTCGATGGTGGAGATCAGCATCTGCACGGGGCCCGTTTCGTCGCCGGACGGCGCGGGAACGTACTTTAGAATGGCTTCAAACAGGGGCTTTAGATCCTTGCCCTCCTGGCTCAGGTCGTCGGTGCACACGCCGCGCCTGGCCGAGGCGTAAAGGAAGGGGCATTCCAACTGCTCGTCGGAGGCCTCCAGGTCGATCAGAAGGTCCAGGCACTCGTCCACCACCTCTTCGGGGCGGGCATCGGCGCGGTCGATCTTGTTGATGACGACAATGGCCTTGTGCCCAAGCTCCAGCGCCTTGCGCAAAACGAAGCGCGTCTGGGGCATGGGGCCCTCGAAGGCGTCCACCAGCAGGATCACGCCGTCCACCATCTTGAGCACGCGCTCCACCTCGCCGCCGAAGTCGGCGTGGCCCGGGGTGTCGATGATGTTGATCTTGGTGGAGCCGTAGTGCACGGCGGTGTTCTTGGCCAGGATGGTGATGCCGCGCTCGCGCTCGATATCGCCGGAGTCCATGACCCTGTCCTGCACCTGCTGGTTGTCGCGGAAGATGCCGGACTGCTTGAGCATTTCGTCCACCAGGGTGGTCTTGCCATGGTCCACGTGCGCGATGATGGCTATATTGCGAATGTCTTCACGAATCATGTGCGTATCTTACTTCCTTTCACGCGGCGGCGCGGCCCTAGCGGGCGGCCACGTCGCTTAAAACAAGACCCTCGTTGTTTTCCAGCGCCCAGTCGATCTGCCAGGGGCTGTCAAAGAGCAGGACGGGACGCTCCTGCCTGTCCACGGCAAGCAGCGTGGAGGAGGTGAGCCTGAGGCGCTTTAGCTCCACCGGGCTTTCCTTTACCCAGCGCACGGCGGAAAAGGACAGGGGCTGGATATTCACGTCCACGCCGTACTCGCCCTCCAGGCGGTATTTGAGCACATCGAACTGCAGGGCGCCCACCGCGCCCACGATGATCTCCTCAAAGGCGGTGTCCATGCGGCGGAACACCTGGATGGCGCCCTCCTCGGCCAGCTGGGTCACGCCCTTGACGAACTGCTTGCGCTTGAGCGAATCCAGCGTGGAAACGCGGGAAAACTGCTCCGGCGCAAACAGCGGGATGCCGTCGTACTCGATCTTTTCGCCCTTGTACAGCGTATCGCCCAGGGCGAATATCCCTGGGTCGAACAGGCCCACGATGTCGCCGGGGTAGGCGGTTTCGATGCCCTCGCGGCTGTCGGCCATGAAGCTTTGCGGCTGGGCCAGCTTCACGGTTTTGCCCGTGGCCGCCTGGCGCACCTCCATGCCCTTTTCGAACACGCCCGAGCAGACGCGAAGGAAGGCGATCCTGTCCCTGTGGGCGGGGTTCATGTTGGCCTGAATCTTAAACACAAAGCCGGAAAACGCGGGATTATCCGGCGCGATCTCCTCGTCCCCCGCATGCCTTGGCAGCGGCGGCAGGGAGTATTCCAGAAAGTAGCGCAAAAACGATTCCACGCCGAAGTTATTCATGGCCGAGCCAAAGAACATGGGCGTGAGCTGGCCTTTGTGCACCTTGTCCAGGTCGAACTCGTCGCCGGCGATGTCGAGCAGCTCGATATCGCCCGTGAGCTTATCCACATAGTGCTGCTCCAGCGCGCCCGCGATCTGGTCTTCGTTTATAAACTCGGCGCGCACCTGGGTCTTGCCGTGGTCTCCGCCCTCGAACAGCTCCACCTGGTGCGTGAAGCGGTGGTACACGCCCTGGAAGTCGCCGTCCGTGCCGATGGGCCAGGTGACGGGGCAGGCGTGGATGCCGAGAACCTTTTCTAACTCCTCCATCAATTCGAAGGGGTCGCGGCCGGCGCGGTCGAGCTTATTGACAAAGGTGAAAATGGGGATATCGCGCATGCGGCAAACGTGGAACAGCTTGATGGTCTGCGCCTCCACGCCCTTGGCCGCGTCGATGAGCATCACGGCGCAGTCCGCGGCGACCAGGGTGCGGTAGGTATCCTCGGAAAAGTCCTGGTGGCCGGGGGTGTCCAGTATGTTGATGTGGAAGCCGTCGAACTCGAACTGCATCACGGAGCTGGTCACGGAGATGCCGCGCTGCTTTTCGATCTCCATCCAGTCGGAGGTGGCGTGGCGCTCGGCCTTGCGCGCCTTGACGGAACCGGCCAGGCGGATGGCGCCGCCGTACAGCAGCAGCTTTTCCGTGAGGGTGGTTTTGCCCGCGTCGGGGTGGGAGATGATGGCAAAGGTGCGCCTGCGCTGGATCTGTTCCTGCAGCGCCTCCTGCGTGACCGGCATGGGGCTTTTCCCTCCTGTGCAAAATAGGTTGAGCGCGGCCGTTCGCGCCGATCTTGCGCAAAGGCCCATTTAGATAGTATATCCGCCTGAAATACGGCCTGCAAGTACTCTTTGTTAAAACCTGCCGCTTATTTTTTGCGTCTTTTGCAGGCGAGCGGGCAACTTTTTTCGCACCGGAGCATAAAAAGGCTTGACAGGAAAAAACGGTCGTGCTATATTATCGCCTATAAAGCCTATAGGAATTCTAGTTAAGGAGGGAACGTACATGTTTGCCCTGCGCCTGACCGGTCGATGTCGCCGCTGCGCCTGTTCTGTTTTTTCGCCAATCTAAAATAACCATGACAGGAGTTATGCACCATGACAAAGACCTATGACAGGATCACCGACCTGATCGGCAAAACCCCTCTGCTCAAGCTCAACAACTACATCCGACTTTCCGGCGCGGGCGCCGACATCTACGCCAAGCTGGAGTATTTCAACCCCGCCGGCTCCGTCAAGGATAGGATCGCCCGCGCCATGATCGACGAGGCCGAGGCCGCCGGCAAGCTCGCCCCCGACTCCGTGCTCATCGAGCCCACCAGCGGCAACACCGGCATCGGTCTGGCCGCCGTGGCCGCCTCACGTGGATACCGCATCATCCTCACCATGCCCGAGACCATGTCCATCGAGCGCCGCAACCTGCTCAAGGCCTACGGCGCCGAGCTGGTTTTGACCGAGGGCGCCAAGGGCATGAAGGGCGCCATCGCCAAGGCCCAGGAGCTGGCCGCGCAAACGCCGGGTAGCTTTATCCCCAGCCAGTTTACCAACCCGGCCAACCCGGCCGCCCACCGCGCCACCACCGGCCCGGAGATCTGGCAGGATTTGGACGGCAAGATCGATATCTTCGTCGCCGGCGTGGGCACGGGCGGCACCGTCACCGGCGTGGGCGAATACCTGAAGTCCCGGAACCCCAACGTCAAGGTCGTGGCCGTGGAGCCGGCCGGCTCGCCCGTGCTTTCCAAGGGCGTGTCCGGCAGCCACAAAATCCAGGGCATCGGCGCGGGCTTTGTGCCGGATACCCTCAACACCTCCGTGTACGACGAGATCATCGCCGTGGAAAACGAGGACGCCTTTGCCACCGGCCGCACCCTGGCCCGCAAGGAGGGCCTGCTGGTGGGCATCTCCTCCGGCGCGGCGGTGTACGCGGCCACGGTGCTGGCCAAGCGTCCGGAAAACAAGGGCAAGATCATCGTCGCCCTGCTGCCGGACACCGGCGAACGCTACCTGTCCACGCCCATGTTTGCCGAATAAAAAACGCCATCCCTCCCCCGCCTGTCCGCGCCCTGCGGCAGGCGGGCGTTTTTCTGCGCCGCGCGCAAAAGCGCGCCCCCTTTTGTGGGGACGCGCCTTTGGTTGTTGCTTGTTCCTAGATCACATAATCGTCCGCGGCGCGGCCCGCCTGCTGGTCCACGATGTCCTGCAGGGTGATGTTATCCAGGTATTGGTTGATCACATGGGTCAGCCCCTGCCAGATGGGCAGCGTGGCACAGTCGGCGCTGCGCTGGCACTGGGCGGGGTTTTGCTCGTCCGCGCAGTCCACGGGCGAAAGCGAGCCCTCCGTCAGGCGCAATATCTCGCCCACGGTGTATTTTTCCGGCGCGCGCGCAAGCTGGTAGCCGCCCTGCGAGCCGCGGTTGGTCCTCAGCACGTCGCTCTTATTGAAGATGGGGATGATCTGCTCCAAGTATTTCTTGGAAACGCCCTGGCGCTCGGCGATCTCCTTGAGCGAAACAAAGCCGCAGTCCTTGTGCTGGGCAAGATCGATCAGCATGCGCAGGGCATAGCGGCCCTTGGTGGAAATTTTCATAACTTGCGTGTCCTCCCTCCGCTTGCTATAACCCTATACTACCATGTATTTGCTAGGCATTCAAGCAAAAACGAGAATTTGCCGCCCAACGAAAAAGGATTTGGGCAAAAAAGCGAGTATATATGCAAAAGCCTAAACGCGGGCCGCCTGTGCGGCAGGCGGTCCCGATCCACGGAGGTGCAGCGCATATGACCATCCAGCAGCTCAAATACGCCATCGCCATCGCCGACATGGGCTCCTTCAACAAGGCGTCCGAGCAGCTATACATCGCCCAGCCGTCGCTCACCAGCGCCATGCAGGAATTGGAAAAGGAGCTTTCCATCGCCATCTTCAACCGCAGCGGCCGCGGGGTCACCCTCACGGGCGACGGGGCGGAGTTTTTGCTGTACGCGCGCGAGGTGGTCGCCCAGTACGACCGCCTGCTGGAAAAGTACGGCGGGGCCGGCACGCTCAAAAAGAAGTTCGGCGTGTCCACCCAGCACTATTCCTTCGCCATCAAAAGCTTTGTGGATATGGTCAAGCAGTTCGACACGCAGGAATACGAGTTTGCCATCCGCGAAACGCAGACGCGCGAGGTGATCGAGGACGTGGCCTCGCTCAAAAGCGAGGTGGGCGTTTTGTACCTGAGCGACTTCAACCGCAAGGCCATCGAAAAGCTGCTGCGCGCGGGCGATCTTGCCTTCCATCCCCTGATCGAATGCGACGCCTACGTGTACCTTTGGAAGGGGCACCCGCTGGCAAACAAGGCCTCCATCCGTTTTGATGAGCTGGCCCCCTACCCCTGCCTGTCCTTTGAGCAGGGGGCGAGCAGCTCGTTTTACTTTGCCGAGGAGATCTTATCCACCAGCGAATACCCGCGCACCATCAAGGCAACGGATCGCGCCACCATGCTGAACCTCATGGTGGGCTTAAACGGCTACACCCTGTGCTCGGGCATCATCTGCGAGGAGCTCAACGGCTCGGACTTTGTTACCGTGCCCTTTGAGGCCGAGGAAACGGCCGTGGGCAAGCGCATGCAGATCGGCTACATCGTCAAAAAGAACATGATCCCAAGCAAAATGGGCGAACAATACATCCGCGAGATGCGCCGCTACCTGGGCGCGCCGGCGGAATAACACCGCTCAGCTATAGATTTAGCCTATTACCAAGTATACCCATGGGATATTGGACAACAGGCCGCTGCCGCCGTATACTCTAGCCATAAACAAAACCTACGGTCAACGCTTTGGCAGAAAGGATAACGGTTATGGCACAGCAAGCTGATCGCCTGATCGCGAGCAACGCCCACAGCGGGCGAATGTGAAGTGCAAAGCTTCCCCCGATCCGGCACACCAAATACAAAACAGAAAGAGGTATATCCCATGAGTAAATATAAGTTCGAAACCCTGCAGCTTCACGTCGGCCAGGAGCAGGCCGATCCCGCCACCGATTCCCGCGCGGTGCCCATCTACCAGACCACCTCGTATGTGTTCCACAATTCCGCCCACGCGGCGGCCCGCTTCGGCCTAAGCGACGCCGGCAACATCTACGGCAGGCTGACCAACTCGACCCAGGACGTGCTGGAAAAGCGCGTCGCCGCCCTGGAAGGCGGCGTGGCGGCGCTGGCTCTGGCCTCCGGCGCGGCGGCCATCAGCTACACCATCGAGGCGCTGGCCCAGCAGGGCGAGCACATTGTGGCGCAAAAAACCATCTACGGCGGCAGCTTCAACCTGCTGGCCCACACCCTGCCCAATTACGGCATTTCCACCAGCTTTGTGGACATCCACAACCTTGACGAGGTCAAGGCGGCCATACAGCCCAACACCAAGGCCATCTTCATCGAAACGCTGGGCAACCCCGGCAGCGACATCCCCGACATAGACGCCCTGGCCCAGATCGCCCACGCAAACGGCATCCCCCTGGTGATCGACAACACCTTCGGCACGCCCTATCTCATCCGCCCCATCGAGCACGGCGCGGACATCGTGGTGCACTCCGCCACCAAGTTCCTGGGCGGCCACGGCACCACCCTGGGCGGCATCATCGTGGATTCCGGAAACTTCGACTGGAAGAAATACGCCGACAAATACGCCCCCATCGCCAAGCCCAACCCCAGCTACCACGGCGTCTCCTTTGCCGAGGCGGTGGGCCCGGCGGCCTTTGTCACCTATATCCGCGCCATCCTTCTGCGCGATACGGGCGCTGCCATCTCGCCCTTTAACGCCTTTTTGCTCCTGCAGGGCGTGGAAACGCTGTCCCTGCGCCTGGAGCGCCACGCCGAAAACACCAGGAAAGTGGTGGAGTATCTCTCCAAGCATCCCAAGGTAAAAAAGGTCAACCATCCCTCCCTGCCCTCGCATCCTCAGCATGCTCTGTATGAGAGATACTTCCCCAACGGCGGCGGCTCCATCTTCACCTTTGACATCCAGGGCGGCCAGAAGGAGGCCCATGCCTTTATCGACGCGCTGGAGATCTTTTCCCTGCTTGCCAACGTTGCCGACGTCAAGTCCCTGGTGATCCATCCGGCCACCACCACGCACTCGCAGCTTTCCAGGGAGGAACTGGCGGCGGCGGATATCTACGACAGCACCATCCGCCTTTCCATCGGCACCGAGCACATAGACGACATCCTCGCTGATCTGGAAAAGGGCTTTGCGGCGATTGAGTAACCCCGAATTCTTCCCCCTGCCCGGCGCGCACTGTCCGCGCCGGGCATTTTTGCCCCCGAGCGGTTGAACGGGGGCACTTTCAGGCGTATACTGAAACCTGCGGGAAATCCCGCGGTAGGTATGCATAAAAATCCATCCATTCTTTATGGGAGGGTCGAACCGCGATGGCCACAAACGATCCGTCTTATGCCTTTGTCAAGGAGGAGCTTGCGCAGGTCTTGCCTTTTCTTTATGAGCTGCGCCACGACCTGCACCGCCATCCCGAGCCCAGCAGCCGGGAGTTTTACACCGCCGAGCGCATCCGCCGGGACTTAAGCGCCATCGGCCTGCCCTGGCGCGAGGTGCACGGCACCGGCACCCTGGCCACCCTAAAGGG
>JBNRMU010000168.1:0-3547 GCA_050309765.1 Christensenellales bacterium | reverse complement strand
GATTCTGATCAAAAAGGGTTATTTTCATAAATATACTTGCACAGCCCGGAGTATTCACTATAAAATAGACGGGTGGGTGCAGCAACGGCTGCACGCGGAATAAATATATAAACGGGGAAGGTGTCTTACGATGCAGCTGTTAAACGCCATCAAAAACCGGCGCGGTTTCCTGGCCTGCTGTCTGATGTTCGCGCTGTTTTACATGTCCCATGGCTGTTACTATCCCTATATCACCCTGTATTATAAGCAGATCGGCTTAAGCGTTCAGCAGATCAGCGTCATTTCGGCCATCGGGCCCTGCCTGGCGATGCTGGTGCAGACTGCCTGGGGCCGCTTTGCGGACCTGCGCGGAAGGCGGCTGGTATTGAGCATCACGCTGGTGCTGTCGGGACTGACCTTGCTTTTGTTCAATGTCAGCCAGACCTTTGCCTTTACGCTGTTCGTGGCGGGGCTGTACGTGGTGGTTTCCACCGCCTCGCTTCCGCTGACGGATACCATCGCCCTGGATTACTGCAGCGCCTCCGGTTTCCGCTTTGCGCCCATCCGCCTGTGCGGCACCATCGGCTTTGGCATCATGCCGCTGTTCGTAGGCGGCATCATGGCCAGGAGCATCACCAATATCTTTCCCATGTACTGCCTGTTCTGCCTGCTGGCCATGGGCGCCTGCTTCCTGGTGCCCTCCACCCAGGTGAAGCGCGAAGCGAACGCAAATGATGATAAAGAGCAGAAAAAAGGCAAAAACGCCATCCTGGAGATGCTGCGCGACCCCGTGATCCAGTTTGTTCTGGTGACCAACTTTGCCGTGAGCCTGTGCATGTCCATCGTAGGCTTTTTGCCCGTGTACGCATCGGATATGGGTATGAGCACGGAAAGGACCGGCATGCTCAATACGATCTCCGCCGCTTTTGAGGTGCCGTTTTTCCTGCTCATCGATCTGGTGCTCAAAAAGCGCAAGAGCGAAAACCTCATGCTTGCTTCGCTCGGCTTTTCCTTCCTGCGCATGATGTTCGCGTTTGTGGGCGGCTTCTTCCCCCAGCAGGCGTTCTATCTGCTCGGCGGTTCCCAGATGCTGCACTCCGTTTCCTACATTATGCTGTACTATTGCTCCGCCCAGCTGATCCACCGCCATGTGCGCGACGATGTTAAGGCCACGGCCCAGACCCTGGTCGCCACGGTGTCCATGGGCATCTCCCGCGCCATCGGTTCGCTGATGGTGGGCTGGATCGGCGAGATCGTTGGCCTACAGGTGGCCTTTCTGATTTTCGGCCTGCTGGTGGTGGTCTTCACCCTGCCCGTGTATCTGCTCTATCGCCGCATGAAGGCTGCCCAAAGATTACAAACCGTGCAAGAAGGTTAACAATCCTTGAACATATTTGCCGCGATATTGATTTTTTTCCTGCTAAGCTTTAGGATTGTTCTTATATAATAGTGCGACCGCCGTCCATGGCATAGCCCTGCAGGAAGCCAAGTCCCCGCGCAAGCGCACAGGAGGCAAGGTTCGTATCCTCCGCTCGGTAAAGCGGAATCAACCCCAGTTCCTTCAAACGTACACATAGCGCCTTAACCGCCGCAGTGCCAAGACCTTGGCCGCGCGCATCGGGCTGCACGAGGACGCTGATATCGCCAAAGGGGCCAAAGCCCTGCGCGCCGGCTGCGGCCAGCAGCTGCCCGTTCTCCCCAAACAGGCCGACGGCGCCCAGGTCGCGCACGCGCACAGCGGCGAGAGCAAAGCCCGCTGGATCAAGACGCTTCAGGTCGCTCAGCGCCCGACCGTCGCCCCTTTTCAGCGGACGGAAGGGGCCGAGCGCCCAGCCGTCCGGCACGGCAGGCAGATAAAAGCCGCTGACGCTTTCCGCCTCGAAGGAGAGGCTGCCTTCAAAAAGATAGTCCCATACATCGACAAAATCCGGCAGGCTTCCAAGTTCTTGCAAGGCGGGCATGGCGTCCTCCAATTCCTCGCATAAGGTCAAAAGCCGCCGCCCATCCTGAAAGCGGTACAGGCACAGAGGATAGCCGGGGGACAGCTGTCGGTCGATCTGCAGAGCCGGCGATTTACCATCGAGCCCGCGCGCAGCAAAAAAGTGGTCTGTGAAAAGCGTTGAATCGGGTTTCATCGTTTTCTCCCCTATGGCCTAATGATATGGCAATGGCTTGCATCAATTCAGCTGTAAAGCAGCTTATATTTTAAGGAGGCATCCCCATGAGAGTCAAGATCTATTATGCGGGTGACAAGCCCTGTATCCAGGAAGTTGCGATTGCTCTGGCCGGCCAGGCGAAACAGAACTCCGAGCCGCTGCCCCCCGCGTACATGCCGGAAAACCTGGCACTTGCCTTTGTCGGCACCGTAGCCAAGGGTAAAAAGCCCGATAAGCGCGCTCTGGATTTTATCAACGTGCTGGATAACAAGCGCGTGTCCGCCATCGCACTGTTTTGCACCAGCCCCAGCCTGGACACCGGTTGCCTGGATGCCTTGCGCGATGCGGCCAAGGCCCGCGGCATTAAGGTCATCGACGATGTGTTGGCCTGCCACGGCAAGGGCGGCCTGTTCAGCGGCAAAATGCCCACCGATGAGGATTTGAACAACGCCAAGGCCTTTGCGGATAAGTGCCTGGATCTGGTGACCAATCACCAGCTGTAAGCTGTCGCACTGCCGCATAAAATGCGATCGGAACCGCTGCCCTTTCGCCCCTGGCGAAAGGGCAGTTTCATTCTCGCCGCTGTGTTCTTTAAGCGAATTCGGCAAAGGAGCAAAACGGGATGATCAAAAAAGTATTGGCCATACACGACATGGTGTGCATGGGGCGCTGCTCGCTGACGGTGGTGCTGCCGGCACTATCTGCCCTGGAGGTAAAGGTCTGCCCCCTGCCCACCGCCATCCTATCCTCCGATACGGGTGGCTTTGGGCCGGTCTATGCGCGCAGCCTGGAGGAGGAGATGCAGTCCATACTCGCAAAACTGGATGCGTTGAACCCGTCCTTTGACGCCGTGTACAGCGGTTATCTCGGCTCGCCTGCCCAGGCGCAGCTCGTGCGCGCGGCCATGGAGCGCTATGAGGCGCTGCGCGTGGTAGATCCCGTGATGGGCGACATGGGCAAGCTCTACCAGAGCATGGACGCAGGCATGGTAAAAGCAATGCGCGCGCTGTGCGCGCACGCGGACGTGATCACCCCGAACCTGACCGAGGCCTGTTTTTTGACCGATACGCCCATGCCCAAAGGGCCGATCGAGGCGACCCTGGCCGCAGAGCTTTGCGCGGGCCTTTTGCGGCTTGGCGCCGGCGCCGCCGTGATCACCTCGGTGCCCCTGCAGGGACAGGATGGCAAACTGGCCACCCTGGTGCAGGAAAAGGACGGCCCGCTGCAGGCGGCGGTGCTGGATCGTTTGCATGCCCATTTCCCCGGTACGGGCGATCTGTTCGCCTCCGTGCTCACCGGCCGCCTGCTGGACGGCCAGAGCCTTGCGCAGGCGACACTGATTGCCTCCGCGTTTGTGGCCCACGCCATCGATTATACGGTGAAGCAAAACACGCCCGTACGCGAGGGCGTGC
>JBNRMU010000167.1:0-4939 GCA_050309765.1 Christensenellales bacterium | reverse complement strand
GGTGGATAAGCTGGACTTTGCCGGCAGCGTCTCCGCTGGCACGACCTATGTCAACGCGGCAACGGCTTTCAACGCCTTCGGTGAAAATGAACAGGCGCTGGCTTTGTTTGAAAAGGCGCGCGCCGTATACGAGGGCAGCCCCCGCACCGGGGCGCAGCTGCTGGGTGGGCTTTACAACAACATGGCCCTCACCTATGCCGCCCTTGACCGCTTTGCGGACGCGCACCATCTGTACGATCTTGCCATGCAGGCGATGGCGACCTATCCCGGCGGCACGCTGGAGCAGGCGATCACCTGCCTGAACCGGGCCGACGCCCTTTGCGCCGAGCGCGGCATGGAGCAGGCGGAAAAGGATGTCTACGCCTTGCTGGATGAGGCCCTGGAGCTTTTGCACGATGCTGCCGCCCCGCGCAACGGCTACTACGCCTTCGTGTGCGAAAAGTGCGCCCCGTCCTTTGCCTATTACGGCTATTTTGCCGCTGCCGAGGAACTGAAAGAGGAGGCTGAACGCATCTATGAACGGTCTTGAGCTTGCGCGCGCCTTTTTTGAAGCGCACGGTAAGCCGATGCTGGAGCAGCAGTTTCCGCAGCTTCTTCCCCACCTCGCCGCCGGTCTCATCGGCGGCGGTTCGGAGTGCTTCGGCTTTGACGACGATATCTCCCGCGACCACGATTTTGAACCCGGCTTTTGCCTTTTCCTTCCTGGGGAGGATGTGATCGACCGCCGCAGCGCCTTCCTGCTGGAGCGGGCTTATGCCAAGCTGCCCAAAGAATACCTGGGCGTAAAGCGGCCGCTGCTGCAGCCCGTGGGCGGTGCCAGGCGCGGCGTTTTGCGCCTGGACGAGTTTTTCCGCGAAAAGCTGGGCACGGCGGACGGCGCGCTCACCGCTTTGCAATGGCTGTCCGTGCCGGAGCAGGCGCTGGCCGAATGCACCAACGGCGAGGTCTTTTTCGACAACCCGGGAACGCTGACACAGATCCGCACGCGCCTTTCCTTCTATCCGGAGGATATACGCAGAAAAAAGCTGGCCGGACAGCTTTTGCTCATGGCCCAATCGGGGCAGTATAACTACCTGCGCTGTCTGCGCCATGGCGAAAGCGCCGCGGCGCAGCTGGCGGTGAACGAATTCGTCAAGAGCGCCCTTTCCGTGCTGTTTCTGCTGAACCGGCGTTATCAGCCCTATTACAAGTGGAGCTTCCGCGCGCTGCGGAGCCTGCCCGTGCTTTCGCTGGAGGCGGAGCTGCTCGAATACCTTCTCATCAGCGACAACGAGGAGGAACAGGCCCGCGAGAAGTACGATGTGATCGAGGGCATCGCCGCGGACGTGATCGACGAACTGCTGGCGCAAGAGCTCACCCGCGCCGACTGCGGCGATCTGGAAAAGCATGCCTATTCCGTCAACGACGGCATCGAGGATACGAATCTGCGCAACCTGCATATACTGGCGGCCGTATAAAGGAGACAGAACGATGAAACTGCACGGACTGCAAAAGATGACCCTGCTCGACTTTCCCGGGCACGTGGCCTGCACGGTGTTCCTGGGCGGCTGCGATTTCCGCTGTCCCTTCTGCCACAACTACGAGCTGGCAGACGGCAGCGCAAAACCCATCCTGGACGAGGAAGAGCTGTTGTCCTTCCTTGAAAAGCGCCATGGGCTCTTGGACGGCGTCGTGTTTTCCGGCGGCGAACCCTGCCTGCACGAGGGGCTCCTGCCCCTTTTGCAGAAAGTGCGCGCGCTGGGCTTTGCCACCAAGCTGGATACCAACGGCTGCCATCCGGCATTGCTCTGCTCCATTTTGCAGGAGTGTCTGGTGGACTACGTCGCTATGGACATCAAGAACAGCCCCGAAAAGTACCCCCTTACCTGCGGCATGGCGGCGGTCGATCTGGAAAAGATCGAGCGGAGCATCGCCCTGCTCATGGAGCAGGCGCCGGACTATGAGTTCCGCACCACGGTCGTCAGGGAGCTGCACGAGGCAAAGGATTTCGAACGGATCGGCCCCATGATCCAGGGCGCCAAACGCTACTTTCTGCAAAGCTTTGTGGACAGGGACACCGTTCCCTTCCAGAATCTGCATGCGCCGTCCAAGGAAGAGATGGAAGAATTTGCCCGTATCGCGCGGCGTTTTATGCCAAACACCCAACTGCGCGGCATAGACTGATAAACACTATATCTAGTGCTTGAAACAATTTTTTTACGGCTATCTCGTATTTCCCGTTGACACCCACGGTGCTCCCAGTGTAGAATGAAGGTAGCCGGTCCAGGTCTTTTTTTTCGGGCCGGACAGATATTTTCAAATTCATAACGATTGGGGAGCGCTACCATGTATCAGGTCATCAAGCGAGACGGAAAAATCGTCGACTTTCATATCGAAAAAATCAGCGCGGCCATCACCAAGGCCTTTGAGGCGCTGAACAAGCAGTACCATCCCAATGTGATCGACCTGATCGCGCTGCGCGTCGCCTCCGATTTCGAGCAAAAGGTCCACGACGATACCATCACCGTGGAGGAAATCCAGGACAGCGTGGAAAAGGTCCTGTCCGAGTGCGGCTATGCCGATGTGGCCAAGGCCTACATCCTCTACCGCCGCCAGCGCGAAAAGGTCCGCAACATCAACTCCACCCTGCTCAACTATAAGGACCTGGTGGACAACTACCTTAAGATCAACGACTGGCGCGTCAAGGAAAACTCCACCGTCACCTATTCCGTGGGCGGCTTGATCCTTTCCAACTCCGGCGCCATCACCGCCAACTATTGGCTCAGCGAGGTCTACGACGACGAGGTGGCCGAGGCGCACCGCAGCGCGGCCATCCATCTGCACGACCTTTCCATGCTCACCGGCTACTGCGCCGGCTGGAGCCTAAAGCAGCTGATCCAGGAGGGTCTGGGCGGCGTGCCCGGCAAAATCACCTCCTCCCCTGCCAACCACCTTTCCACCCTCTGCAATCAGATGGTCAATTTCCTTGGCATCATGCAGAACGAGTGGGCGGGCGCGCAGGCCTTCTCCTCCTTCGACACCTATCTTGCTCCCTTCGTCAAGGTGGACAACCTCACCCAGAAGGAAGTCAAGCAGTGCGTGCAGTCCTTCGTTTACGGCGTGAACACCCCCAGCCGTTGGGGCACGCAGGCGCCGTTTTCCAACATCACCCTGGACTGGGTGGTGCCGGAAGACCTTAAGAACCTGCCCGCCATCATCGGCGGAAAGGAAATGGACTTTACCTATGGCGAGTGCCAGAAGGAAATGGACATGGTCAACAAGGCGTTCATCGAGATCATGATCGAGGGCGACGCCAACGGCCGCGGCTTCCAGTATCCCATCCCCACCTATTCCATCACCCGCGACTTCGACTGGAGCGAAACCGAGAACAACAAGCTCCTCTTTGAGATGACGGCCAAATACGGCACGCCCTACTTCTCCAACTACATCAATTCCGATATGGAGCCCAGCGATGTGCGCTCCATGTGCTGCCGCCTGCGCCTGGACCTGCGCGAGCTGCGCAAAAAGTCCGGCGGCTTCTTCGGTTCGGGCGAGAGCACCGGTTCCATCGGCGTTGTCACCATCAACATGCCCCGCATCGCCTACCTGGCGGTGGATGAAAAGGACTTCTACAAGCGCCTGGACGATCTGATGGATCTGTCCGCGCGGAGCCTGAACACCAAGCGCACCGTCATCACCAAGCTCCTGGAGCAGGGCCTATACCCCTACACCAAGCGCTATCTCGGCACCTTTGCCAACCACTTCTCCACCATCGGCCTGATCGGCATGAACGAGGTCGGCCTAAACGCCAAGTGGCTGCGCGCAGACCTCACCGACGCGCGCGTGCAGCGCTTCACCCGCGATGTGCTCAACCACATGCGCGAGCGCCTGTCCGACTACCAGGAGAAGTACGGCGACCTGTTCAACCTGGAGGCCACGCCCGCGGAATCCACCACCTATCGCTTCGCCAAGCACGATAAAGAGGAGTTCCCGGACATCATCACCGCCAATATGAACGGCACGCCCTACTACACCAACTCCTCCCACCTGCCCGTGGGCTACACCGAGGATGTGTTCTCCGCTCTGGACATCCAGGACGATCTGCAGACCCTGTACACCTCCGGCACCGTGTTCCACGCCTTCCTGGGCGAAAAGCTGCCCGACTGGAAGGCGGCCGCCAACCTGGTGCGCAAGATTGCCGAGAATTACAAGCTGCCCTATTACACCATGTCGCCCACCTATTCCGTGTGCGCCGACCATGGCTACATCACCGGCGAGCAGTACACCTGCCCGACCTGCGGCAAGAAGACCGAGGTCTACAGCCGCATCACCGGCTATTACCGTCCCATCCAGAACTGGAACGACGGCAAGACCCAGGAGTTCAAGGATCGCAAGGTGTACGACATCGGCCGCTCGACGCTGACCCATCTGGGCCCCAACCCCGCGCCCGTGGACGAGCCTTTGGAGCGCCCGGTGCTGAACATCCCCGCGATGGAAAAGGCCGTCCCGGCCCCCGCGGAGCCCGCAGCCGCTCCGGCCACTGCCACCGCCGGCAGCACCATTCTGCTGTTCAAGACGCCCACCTGCCCCAACTGCAAGGCGGCCGGCGCTCTGCTGGACAAGGCCGGCGTCCAGTATCAGCCGCTGATGGCCAACGACGAGCCGGAGCTGGCGAAGAAGTACGGCGTCAAGCAGGCGCCCACCCTGGTGCTGGTAAACGGCGACAGCTTCGAGAAGTATCGCGGCGTGTCCGATATCAAGGGCTGGCTCATGCATAGGTAATAAAGCATAATAAACGGCAGGCGGAGATGACGTCGGTCATTTCCGCCTGCCTGTTTTATGGAAAGAAAGGAACCAGGCATATGTACGACATGATCGTCGTCGGCGGCGGCCCCGCCGGCATGACCGCGGCGCTGTATGCGCTGCGCAACGGCAAAAGCGCGCTGGTGATCGAAAAGGC
>JBNRMU010000166.1:0-7403 GCA_050309765.1 Christensenellales bacterium | reverse complement strand
GCGGCCCGGCTTACGTATATCTGATGATCGAGGCCCTGACCGAAGCGGGCGTACGCGAAGGGCTTTCGTTTGCCATGTCCAAAGAGCTTGCTGCGCAAACGGTGCTTGGCAGCGCAAAAATGGTTTTACAGTCCGACACCCATCCTGCAAGTTTGCGCGCGCAAGTAACAAGCCCTGCAGGAACAACTGCAGAAGGCGTGTACGCGCTGGAGAAGGGCGGCCTCAAGGTGGCCGTGTACGACGCCGTTCGTGCTGCAGCCGACCGATCCCGTAAATTGGGAGAAAAGAAATGAAGCGCGTCCAGATCTATACAGACGGCGCCTGTTCCGGCAACCCGGGCCCGGGCGGCTGGGGTGTGGTGCTGCTGTACGGCGAGCACAGCAAGGAGCTTTCGGGCTTTGAACCGGAAACGACCAACAACCGCATGGAATTGCAAGCGGCCATCGAAGGATTATCCGTTTTAAAGGAAGCTTGTCAGGTGCAGCTGTATTCGGATTCAAGTTATTTGGTCAACGCATTTGAAAAAGGCTGGCTGGATAACTGGCAGCGCAAAAACTGGCAAACGGCCAACAAGCAGCCGGTGTTGAACCAGGACCTTTGGCAAACGCTTTTGCAGTACACGAAAAAGCATGCGGTCGAATTCATCAAGGTCAAGGGCCACAGCGACAATCCATACAACAATCGCTGCGATGAACTGGCCACGGGCGCGATCAAACAGGCCCGAGCATCGGGTGAGGGCGAAAACTGAGCTCCCGGAGGAGATATTGATTTATTCGTAAAAGACAACTTTTACGAATAAATACATCGAATTTTTCAAAAAGACCGGCGATGAACCCATTTTCATCGCCGGCCCTGTTGTTTTGATCAAATTTGCTTCTTCATTCGGTTGAGGGCCGATTTCTCCAACCTGGATACCTGCGCCTGTGAAATGCCGATCTCATCGGCAACTTCCATCTGCGTCTTGCCTTCGAAGAAACGCATCTTGACGATCTTGCGTTCGCGCTCGCCCAGGTGTTCGATCGCGCCGCGGATGGCGATGCCGTCCAGCCAGCTTTCGTCGTTGTCCTTGTCGTCGTGTATCTGATCCATCACGTACAGGGCATCGCTTCCGTCGTTGAAGATGGGTTCAAACAGCGAGATCGGGTCCTGAATGGCGTCTAAGGCAAGCACCACATCTTCGGACTTCATTTGCAGCCTTGCGGCGATTTCCTGTACCGTTGGTTCGCGGCCCAGTTCACTTGCCAGCTGATCTCGCGTCTGCATGGCCTTGTAGGCCGTATCGCGCAGGGATCTGGAAACGCGGATGGCGTTGTTGTCGCGCAGATACCGGCGGATCTCGCCGATGATCATCGGCACCGCATAGGTCGAAAACCGCACGCCCAGGCTTGTGTCAAAATTATCAATCGCCTTCATCAGGCCGATGCATCCTACCTGGAACAGGTCGTCCATGCTTTCGCCGCGGCCGGAAAAGCGCTGCACAACGGATAACACCAGGCGCAGATTCCCGTTGATGAACTCTTCGCGGGCAGATGCATCGCCTTGATGGATCCGATCGAACAGACGAAGCATCTGATCATGCTTTAAGACCGGCAGCTTCGATGTATCCACGCCACAAATCTCGACCTTGTTCAGTGCCATTTGTGTATCCTCCGGCTCTACATGGATTTCTCCCCCTTAGTCTTTCCTTGTTTTTCTCGCTTTATGTATCTTAAAAAACGCCTGAATTAAAGCATTTTTTGACCAATTTCCGTTCGAAGGCGACGTATGATCCTTTTTTCCAGGCGCGAAATATAGCTCTGCGAGATGCCCAGCTCGTCCGCGACCTCCTTTTGCGTCTGCTCCTTCTGGCCGCCCAGGCCAAAGCGCATGCCGATGATGCGCTTTTCCCTTGCGCTCAGGCGCGACATCGCTTCCTTTAATATGTCCTTATCCGCCTCATCATCCATGGACTTGCCCACCAAATCGGGTTCCGTACCCATGATATCAGAAAGCAACAATTCGTTGCCATCCGGGTCGATTTTCAGGGGCTCTTCTAGCGAAACTTCCATTTTCAGCTTGTTCGTGCGCCGCAAATGCATGAGTATCTCGTTTTCGATGCAGCGCGAAGCGTAGGTTGCCAGTTTGATCCGCTTGCCGGCGTCAAACGTATTCACCGCCTTGATCAAGCCGATGCTGCCGATGGAGATCAGGTCCTCGATGCCGACGCCCGTGTTCTCGAACTTGCGCGCGATGTAAACCACCAGGCGCAGGTTATGCTCGATTAGTCCCTGACGCACGCTTTCATCGCCGCAAAGCAGGCGCTGCAGTACCTCCTCTTCCTCCGCCTTGGAATACGGCGGCGGCAGCGAGCCGCCTGCGCCCATATAATGAATGGGCCGTGCCATCCTACGCAGAATACCTTCCCAAATCAAGATCAGGAATTCTTTTGTCTTCAACTTCTTCTACCCCCTTTCACGCACAGGCGGAAGCAACGCATCCTGTTCCAATTCACCCGGATAAACGGCCACATACCATTGCCGTATCCTGCCGTCGACAACAAGCACCTCCGGCAAAAAGGCCTGCAGCAGGCCGCTGTTTCCCATGGATTCATAGGGTACGTGCCGCATATGCAGACCCGCTCGGGTCTGCAATCGCTCCTTTTTTACCAGCATGACCGGAAGGCCGGAAACAGGCTCGCACAGTCTGTTGCCTGTATCCATGAAGCCCTGCAGTGTAATCGTCGTACCGTCGATCGTCATAAGAACTTCATGCAAACACAGGCCGTTTTCGCGCATTGGCCGACATAAAAGCAAAAGCCCCGTGCCGCCAATAAGCATTGTGAGCACAGCGTGCGCAAGACCAAAGCCCTGTGCGCCGAGCAGCCCCATGAGACCCAAGCCGGTTCCGCCCAAAATGGCGGCCGCAAGATAACAAAAAGAATAAAAACGGAAGAATTCCGCCCGAGAAAAATGCTGCTGGACGAGCAGGCACATGCACAGCATGCATATGGCCTGACAACACCACAGGCGCAAAAATGAAATGGTCGGCAGACAGGCAGCGCAGGCATATGCGGCGCCAAACGCCGAGGCCAGACCGATCCGCTGCACATTCGTCCTGCGCTGGATCAGGCGCAGCGCCAGGCAGAGGATCAGCGCATCCATCAAAAGGTTCTGCATCGCATACAGCTCAACACAAACGCCCATTCGCCTCTCCTCCGCCTCGGTTTTTCTATTTTCACAAGTATAGATTCACCTGTGCTTTCTTTTTTGTTGAACGGCCGCGCGAAAAATGGCAACGCTCCGACAAGGATTTGCATTCTATACCCGCGCAAAAATAATTGCATCGAAACCAAATTAGCTGTTGACATTTGAGAGCTTGTATGGTATCCTACCTTTTGTTCGGGGCATTAGTACAGTTGGTAGTACGCTACACTGGCAGTGTAGAGGTCAGGAGTTCGAGTCTCCTATGCTCCACCACATCGCCGCAAGTAAAATACTTGCGGCGTTTTTTCTGCCTGCAGCATATATGTAGTCCTTTTTTGCAGGCAGTTTTGAGAGTTTTTCTTAATACATATGGCAAAACAAAAAGAACCCGGAAATCCGGGTTCTTTTTTTGCAGAAGAATGGGGATTAACAATCTAGGTCTTACTTAATCAGCGGATTGCGGCAAAAGGAACAGGTGTCGTTTTCGATCTTGTCGCTGCGGCCGCAGAACATGCACAGCACCGTCCCCTCCTCGTTTGATTTGTCGTATTTTTCAAAGGGTTGGTGGAACTGCGGCAGATAGCGCACCTTGTCGCCCGGCTGCAAATAATTGTACGCAGCCAAGGACACCACCTTTTTGCGGCGCTTTCCGTCTTCACAGTCGAACCAGATCAAATACTTTTTGCGGGGACGGGCGCTGTGATGCCTTGACCCGCTGAGGCGCAGGGTCGTTTTCTTATCCGCGACTTCGCCGACAAAAGGCTTTGTCAGTTTCTTCTTAAGGAGCGTACCCAGCACCGTCAGGGCAATGATAGCTGATATGACCAGTCCAATCAGCAGCGCCCGGCCCACATCCATGGACGCAGAAAATGCGCCGTAGAGCAAAAAACCGACGATGGGCAAAAGGATCAAAACGACATAAGCGATATAAACCGCGCGTTTTTGCTTTTTTAGTGCCAGCTGCACGGGTTCGCTTTCGATCAATTGAGAAAAGCCTTTGCCTTCACTGTCCGCGTTCGTATTTCCCCACTGGGGCTCTCCGCACGCCGAACAGACCGAGGCGTCGTCGGGAACGTTGGCACCGCACTTTTGACAATAGCGCATCCGTCTTACCTCCTGTTTGTTTCTGTATGAAGCTGATATCTGTATTTCAGCGCATCATCGCGAAAGATAAAAAACATCCCGTGCGGAAATGGGCTGTTTTAGGCAAAAATCCATGCATAAACGCCATCATAACGCTATACTATACAGTCTTGCAATCAAACAGCCATCGGAATGAATGTTCCAGAGAATTGTCACAAATACAGAACATCGAACCGCCACGCGTTTTCACGCATGGCGGTTTTACGTGTTTTGTTACAGGGACGCGTACATGGAGGCCATAAGCTTGGGAATGAAGCGATAATGGTCGCCGGGCAGGTTCGTCGTCAAATAGACGCAAGTGAGCTTTTCCTTGGGGTCTACGCAGAACCAGTTGCCAAAGGCGCCGTCCCAGCCCCATTCGCCCAGGGAACCATTGATGTCCGCCGTTGCCAGGTCCGTCAGCACGCGCACGCCCAGGCCGTAACCGTAGCCGCGCTGGGTTGCCCAGTCGTGGGTGGCTTGCTGGGCCGGGGTCAGGTGATCGGTGGAAATCAGCTCGATGGTCTTGCGGCCGAGGAAGCGCTGGCTGTTAAAGGTGCCGCCGTTCAGCAGCATCTGCGCAAAATTGGAATAGTCGTGCACTGTGGAATACAGTCCGCCACCGCCGCTTTCAAAGTTCGGCTTGGCCGTTTTGACCGAACGATCCGCCGGCTGCATGCCTTCCAGTATCTTGTAGATGGTCGCCACGCGGGAAAGCTTCTCCTCAGGCACATAAAAGCCGGTGTCCTTCATATCCAGCGGATCGAAGAGATTCTCCCTGAGATATTCGCCCAGCGTCTTGCCGGAAAGAACCTCCACCACCGCGCCGAGCACGTCGATGGAAAAGCCGTACATCCATTTTTCGCCTGGCTCGAAAGCCAGCGGCAGCTTGCCTACCAGGTTGCAATATTCCACCGTTTGCGGCGTGTCGCCGTGCGATTTCAGGTACTCCTCCTGTTTGTCGCGGCTGATGCGAGCGGCCGCCGTGTCCTCGCCCGCATAGGGCACGCCGCTGGTCATGGTGAAGAGCTGGCGCATCGTCACCTCGCCCTTGGCAGGAACGATCTCATAGCTTCCGTCCGCCTTTTCCCTGGCGATGGTTGGACTTTTGAAGCCGGGCAGGAACTCGCTGACCGGATCGTACATCTTGAACAGGCCCTTTTCGTACAGCTGCATGATGGCGGCCACGGTGATGACCTTGGACATGGAGGCGATGGCAAAGATGGTCCCATCGTCCACCGGTCGGGCGGACGCGATATCCGCATAGCCGAAACTACCCTTATAAATCGTTTCGCCGTTGCGGATGACCTGTGCGCTGCAGCCGGCGATATCGCCGGATGTGACAAAGCGCTCGAGGGTTTTTTCAAGCAATGGCATCTGGTTCATATGACTCCTCCTGTTTTTTCTGTTCACGGCACAGCCGCGCGGTATCGGCATTTCGTTTTCGGAAACACCCTCTTGTTTTTGTTTATAGCACAAAGCAGACCGTGTTGCAAGCCAAGGACAATCGCTTTGCTGCCTACAGGTTTTGCTCTATGCTGCAGGCAAACAAACGGCAAACCGGATCTGCGCAAACGGTGCGCCGCCAAAGCAGCGAACGCGTTTTCTTTTTTCACACAGATGGATTTCGTGCAGATGAAAGCAAACTATGCTATATTTAGTATGGAGTTCTTCCTAATAAATACATGGGTAGAAATGGGGATCGGCATGTTTACAGACAAAACCCTGCTCATCACCGGCGGAACGGGCTCTTTCGGCAGTGCGGTACTCAAACGTCTGATCGCAACGGACATCGGGCAGATACGCATCTTTTCGCGCGACGAGAAAAAGCAGGACGATATGCGCCACGAGTTCCAACGCAGCCATCCCACGCATCATAGCAAGCTGCGCTTTTATATCGGCGACGTGCGCGAGCGCCGCTGCCTGCGCGACGCGCTCGAGGGGGTGGACTATGTGTTCCACGCCGCTGCCCTCAAGCAGGTGCCCTCCTGCGAGTTTTTTCCCATGGAAGCCGTGCGCACCAATGTCATCGGCACGGAAAATGTGCTAGACGCCGCCATAGACGCCGGCGTGCAGGCGGTGATCTGTCTTTCCACGGATAAGGCTGCCTACCCCATCAATGCCATGGGACTCAGCAAGGCCCTGATGGAAAAGGTGGCCGTGGCCAAGAGCCGCACCACGACCCGCACGCGCATCTGCTGCACACGTTACGGCAATGTGCTTTGTTCGCGCGGCAGCGTCGTTCCCCTTTGGGCGGAGCAGATACTCTCCGGCGAGCCCCTTACTCTCACCGATGGTCGCATGACCCGCTTTGTCATGACGCTGGAGGAAGCCGTGGATCTGGTTTTGTACGCCTTTGCCCATGGACAAAGCGGCGATCTTTTTGTGCAGAAGGCCCCGGCCTGCACCATCGAAACCCTGGCAGAGGCACTGATCGGCCTATTGGGCCGGGAAGCGTCCGTGTGCAGGATCGGCATCCGCCACGGCGAAAAGATGTATGAAACCCTGATGACGGGCGAAGAATGCGCAGGTGCCGTTGACCTGGGCAGGTTCTACCGTATCCCCTGCGACAAACGGGACCTGAATTACGACAAGTATTTTACCATCGGCGATACGAAGCAGGCCCGTCTGATGGAATATACCAGCGAAAACGCACCTCAGCTGGATGTGGATGCGGTAAAGGATAAGCTTTTGTCTACCGAATATATGAAGCAGTTATTGAGTTTGCATGGTTCGCATACGTAATTGGATATCCGTATCTGATGATTGTCTGTTCATTACTATGTGCGAAAGGTGGTGTACACTGTTATTGACAGCATCGTTTTGGGGCGTCGCCAATGTTTTGAAACAGTTTTGAAATGTTTATTCCAGAGTGTGAAACAATCATAAAGAATTCGAAATTATTTCATAAAAGATTAAAATATATCTATTTAATACTTGCATTATTTGCCGACGGTCGTTATAATAAGTGTGGAGTTAATTTCCAAATCATTAAGGAGGCCACCAAAATGAAAAAGTTTATCGCCCTTACCCTTGCGCTGTTGCTGGTTTGCTTCTGCGCCATGCCTGTTTTCGCTATGACGATCGAAGAGCAGATTG
>JBNRMU010000165.1:0-10991 GCA_050309765.1 Christensenellales bacterium | reverse complement strand
GGGTGAGGAAAGGGATTCCGCCGTTACACCCGTTGAGGGCGAGCTTGCAATCGTCTATGAAGACGAAGCGATGCTCATCCTGAATAAGCCGCCGCTCATGCCCGTGCATCCAAGCCCCGGCCATGCGGCCGATTCCCTTGCCAACCTGGTGGAGGGCTTGTATCAGCGGCGCGGCGAAAGCCGGCTGTTTCGGCCCGTCAATCGGCTGGATCGGCACACCTCCGGCCTGATGGCCGTGGCAAAGGACGCCCACAGCCACTTTCGGCTCGTCAAACAGATGCAGGAGGGCGGCTTTCAAAGGCTGTATCTTGCTTTGGTTATCGGAAGCATGCCGCAGGAAAGCGGCGTGATCGACCTGCCCATCGGCAGGAAGGAGGGCAGCACCATCGCCCGCTGCGTGCGCGAGGACGGCGCCCCGGCCGTGACCGAGTACGCGCAGCTTTGCAGGGGCACGGATGCGAGCCTGGTCGCCTTTCACCTGCGCACGGGACGCACCCACCAGATCCGCGTGCACGCGTCCCATATCGGTCACCCGCTGGTGGGCGATTTCCTCTACGGAACGGAAACGCCCCCGCGCTGCCTGCTGCATGCCTGCGCGCTGCGCTGCCTGTCGCCGGAGAGCGGCGCACCGGTAAGCTTTTTCAGCGCCCCGCCCGAGGATATGCAGAAAGCCGCACGGATGCTCGGCATCGCGGAAACGGTCGATGAGGCCCCATGGGAGCTTTTTGCCGAAGAGGAAACGAAAAAGGCCCCGGATTCTTTATAACAGGAAAGAGTGCCATACATAAAAAAGACAAATCGTCATGGAAGCAAATGCGCCTTTTCAGGCCAGGGCGTTGTATGGTATACTTATTTTAGATGGTTTTGTCATAAAATGTCAGCGCTAAGCATCGCAGCAAAGGATCGCTGACCGATGTGCGCCGGCGGCGGCACACGGCAAAACCCCATGGATAAATCACGGAAGGAAAGGCCCCATGCAGTACTACCGCAAGACCAGCGTGCGCGAGCAGGTCCGGCAAAAGAACCGGCAGGAGCAGCAGGGTATGCCTGCGCGCTCTTCTCGCGATGCGTCCGATCGGTACCGCGCGCAGGGAACGGCACGGCAGTCCGCTTCCGGCCAGGCGCCTTCTTCCGCGAGCAAAAAGAAAAGAAGACGCATCCGCGTCAAGAAACGCTTTTTTGTGTTCCTTGCCCTGTTCTTAACGCTGGTGGTGCTGGCGTGCGTCGGCATATCGGCGCTGTTCAAACGCATTTTCTCCGGCTATTATGTGGTGGACTACGGCATGATCGAATCCACCAACAAGGCCTCGGCCCTGCTTTTGCGCGACGAGATCGTGGTGCGGTCGGAGGGCTACGGCACCGTGGAATACATCGCCTCGGACCTTGCCAACGTGTCCACCGGCGACCCGGTTTTGGATTTTTATTCCTCCGGCTATACGGAGGACATCCGCTCGGAGCTCACCCAGGTGAACAACCGCATCGAGCAGCAGCAGGCAAGCTCCCTTGCCGGCGCCCTGTCCGGCATTGTGGACGACAATCTGATCCAGTATGATGCCAAGATAGAGGAAAAAACGCAGCAGATCCGCGACGGCCTTACCAGCGGCGACCTGGCCGCGCTGTATACGGAGCTGAACCAGCTTCTGGACGAAAAGCAGGCGTATCTCGAGCAGACCTCCACCGCCCAGGCGGATACCATGCTCACCCAGCTTTACGCCACCAAGAGCCAACTGCTTGGCCGTATCCAGGGCTGGAAAAGCGCCTACTCCGCGCCGAACGACGGCCGCGTGAGTTACTCCTTTGATGGGTTTGAGCCATATTTGACCACAGAGGTCCTGGACCTTTTAAGCGCCCAGAACGTGCGCGACCTGATCGCGAACAAGGACCCCGAGCAGCCGGCTGAGCTGCGCAGCCAGCAGAATCTGTACCGCATCGTCGATCCCAACCACTGGTACGCCATGTTGCTCACCGCCGATACCCAGTGGACGGTAGGTGTGGGCGAAAAGTGTGCGCTGTACTTTGAAGGCTACGAAGACCTGAGCTTCCAGGCCACGGTCAGCGCCATTTCCGGCAGCCAGACGGAGCTGATGGTGGTGCTGGAGATGAACGAGGACATCGGCCCGCTCATTAACGCGAGAAAGCTCAGCGCCGTCATCGGCGGAAGGGTGGAGGGCATGCGCGTGCCGCTCAAGTCCATCGTCACCAGCGGCGGACAGCAGGGCGTGCATCTTTATGAGACCGGAGCATTTGTGCCCGTGCGCGTGATCGGCCACGACAACAAATATGCGCTGGTGCTGCCAGAGGAAGACGGCGCCCTGCAAAAGGATATGCGCATAAAGAAATAGGCCTTTGGCCAGGATAGAACTGGAAACAAAAAGAGGGAACTCAAACAGGATGGATACACTGGAAAAAAACGCCCTGCTGCTGAAGGAAAGGCTCGATAAAGCCGCGGCGGGCGCGCCCTATACGCTCCTTGCGGCTACCAAGACACAGCCGCCCGAGATCATCAACCGCCTGCCTTCACTGGGAATCTACGACTACGGCGAGAACCGCGTGCAGGAGTGGATGGAAAAATGTGGAAAAATTGATGAAAGCTTGAATTATCATCACATTGGCAGGTTGCAAAGAAACAAAATTAAGTATATAATAAAAAAAGTAATTTTAATACATTCTGTGGATCACGTCGCGCTGGCACGCGCCATCAGCGACGCGGCACTGGCGGCGGATCGCAGGGTGGACATCCTTCTGCAGATCAACCCGGCGGAGGAAGAGCAAAAAGGCGGTGTCCTCATGCAGGACCTGCCCGCTCTGTACGAAGCATGCCTGGCCATGTCCGGTATTTGCGTGAAAGGACTTATGTGCATGGCGCCCTTGACGGACGACCAGGCCCTGGTCCATCAGGTGTTTGCAAAGGCGCGCCGCGCCTTTGACGAACTGGCCGGCGTGGATAAAAACATCACGACCCTTTCCATGGGCATGAGCGGCGACGCCGAGATCGCCCTGAACGAGGGCGCCACCATGGTGCGCATCGGCACCGCCCTGTTTGGCAGAAGGCAATAAGAACGCGGTTATTTTGATTCACATATAGATGGCGGATGCTCAATTGATAAGCGTCCTCCATTTGGAAGGAGAGAGCAGCTTTGGCCGGAAAATTCATGAACAAGGTGTTCAATACCATCGGGTGGGAAACCGAGCCCGAACAGGACGAGTACGAAAACACGCAGCAATACGACAATAGATATGAGGAGGAAGCGCCCGTGCGTCGTTCGAATTATCGAAACAGCCGAGATGACGATCGCGACCAGAACGAGTACGATCGTTACGACGATGATCGCTCCTATGACGGCGACTATCAGGATGGCGACTATCGCCGTTCCTATGAGCCCAAGATCATCTCCCATCCTTCCTCCAATGCCAATAAGCATCGCATGATGATCTATCAGCTTTCCACCTACGAGGATTCCCGCGACGTGATCGACGACCTGCTGGAGGATCGCTCCGTTCTGATCAACCTGGAAAACCTCGATCTGGACGAGGCCCAGAGGATCATCGATACCCTGATCGGCGCCTGCTACGCCATTGAGGCCACCATCAAAAAGGCCGCGCAGCAGACCTACCTGCTGGCTCCCTCCACCGTGGAGATCGCCGGCACCTATGCCGATGATTCCCAGGCCCGCACCATCTTCAAAGGCTAAGGAAACGCTCCGTTAGTGAACAGATTTTTAAGCATTGCCTTTTATATCATCAGCACCCTGCTGGACGTGCTCAAGTTTGCCCTTGTGCTGCAGGCGCTGCTCAGTTGGTTTGTGTCGCCGACGAATCGCTTTTATCAGCTGCTTCGCCGCGTAACCGAGCCAATGATCGCGCCGTTTCGCCCATTGGCCATGCGGCTTTCTTCCGGCAGGCTGCCGATAGACCTTGCCCCTTTGTTTGCGTTTTTAGCCCTGCTGCTTTTGCAGTATCTGGTGAACATCGCGCAGAACATTCTCTATCGCGCCATGCTGTTTTAAAGCTGTATGGCCGAGGATAAACAAAGGGAGAAAAACCAAACACTATTTGAAGACCTGTGTCTGCGCGCCCGGCGCGGCAGCAGGGTCTACTCAAAGTTCCTCAGCCCTGATGCGGCGGCGAGGCTTAAAAACCTGGCTGCGCGGCAGGGCCTGATCTGTTTACCCCTGGGCGGGGGACAGGACGCGGAGCGCGTCCTGTGCGCCGTTTATCAGGAGGAGTGGCAGCAGCCTGCGGACGACGAAACGCCGCTTTGCGTGCTGGCCATTCGCTTCGACGAAAGGTTCGGCGAAATCGGGCACAGGGATGTGCTTGGCGCGATATTGGGCCTTGGCATCGAGCGCGAGTGCGTGGGCGATATCCGCATAGAGCCCGGCTGTGCCTATGCTGCGGTGTATGCGCCCATGGCGTCCTACATCTGCAACAACCTCGATAAGGCCGGACGCACGAGCGTTAAGGCGGAAATTGCCTCCTGTCCGCTGCCGCCGCCCCCGCGGGGCAAGATGCAGCGGGTGAACGTGCCCTCCCTGCGGCTGGACGCCTGCCTGCAGCAGACGCTGCACGTGCCGCGCGGCCATGCGCAGGAGCTGATCCGCGCCGGCCGGGTTCTGCGCAATTGGGAGGAGGAACTGCGTCCCGACGCGCAGCTGCAAATGGGCGACATGGTGTCCGTGCGCGGAACGGGCCGCTTCCGCGTGCTGGAGATCGCCGGCGAAAGCCGAAAAAACCGACTGTTTATTGATGTGGAAACGTTTTTAAAATAAGGAGGCATGCCGATGATCACTTCTGCCCAGATCCATGAAAAGGAATTCGCACGTAAATTCAGGGGATACGACGAACTGAAGGTGGACGAATTCCTCGATCAGATCGCGGAGTATATCGACACGCTCACCCGTGAAAATTCCGAATTGCGCGAAAAGCTGAAGCTTACCTCCGACCAGCTTGCCTATATGAAAAACCTGGAGGATACCCTGCGCGAAACGCTCATCACCGCGCAGCGCAGCGCCGAGGAAACGGGCCGCCAGGCCTCCCTCCGGGCGGAGGAGACGATAGGCGCCGCCAACGAGCAGGCGCGGCAGATCGTGCTGCGCGCCCAGCGCGACACCGCCGCTGCGGAAAAGAAGATCGAGGAACTGCAGCGCCAGGCCAGCCTGTACCGCTCCAATTTCCGCATGATGGTGGAGGCGCAGCTGCAGGTGCTGGAGGACAGCGACATCGGCACCGGAAAGGAAACCCTGGAAAACCCCACGGCAGCCGCACACCGTCGCGGTGTGTTGCTGGATGAACCGCTCAATCCCCGCCGTTCGGCTGAACAGGGGGACGAAGCCCAGATATGAGCTATCTGCTTGCACTCATCCCTGTCCTTTCCATTGCCATCGACCGCCTCATCAAGCACTGGGCGCAGACAGGCCTGCGGGATCTGGGCCATTCCCTGCCCGTGATCGACGGGGTGTTTCAGTTCACCTATGTGGAAAACCGCGGCGCCGCCTTCGGCATGTTGCAGGGGCAGTTCGTGTTGTTTGCCGTTTTGACGGTGATCGTCAGCGGCTTTTTGATCTACCGGCTGTATATCGCAAAAAACAAGCTGCATCCTTTTCCGGCCATCGCCCTGGCGCTGCTGCTGGGTGGGGCGCTCGGCAATTTCTATGACCGCCTGGTGTATGGCTATGTGGTCGATATGTTCGATTTTTGCCTGATCAACTTCGCGGTGTTCAACTTTGCGGACAGCTGCGTTGTCGTGGGCGTGATCCTGTACTGCATTTGGCTCCTCTTTCTGGAAGGCCGCGCCCGCAAGGACGGCGGCACCGATAAGATGAAGAAAGACGCGCTAACGGAAGGCGAAGATGGACAAGATAGTTAAGTATGTGGAAACGACTGAGGAAGGCATCCGCTTGGATGCCTTTTTAGCTAAGCAAAGCGGCCTTACGCGCTCCAGGGTGCAGCGGCTGCTGGAGCAGGGCTTTGTTCAGGTGAACGGCGAAACGCCGCGCAAGGCCGGCGCTTTGCTTCGGGCGGGGGACGAGGTCAACCTTCTCGTGCCGGAGGAAAGGCCGTCCGATGTGGTGCAGACGGAAATGGAGCTGGACATCGTCTACGAGGACGACCAGTTTTTAGTGGTCAACAAGCCGCGCGGTTCGGTGGTGCATCCGGCCGCCGGGCACTGGGAGGATACCCTGGTCAACGGCCTGTTGTTCCGCGAGGGCGAGCTGTCCCTGGCCGACCCCCAGCGCCCAGGCATCGTGCACCGCCTGGATAAGGACACGACGGGTCTGCTGGTGGTGGCCAAGACCGACGAAGCGCACGCAAGCCTTTCCGCGCAGATCGCCGTGCACAGCGCGCGGCGGGAATACATCGCCCTGGTGGAAGGCGGTGTTTCGCAGGATGCGGGCGTCGTGGACAAGCCCATCGGCCGCAACCCGCGTGACCGCAAGAAAATGGCCGTGGTGCCCGGCGGCCGGCCCGCCCGTACGCACTATCGTTTGGAGCACCGCTACAAAAAGACGAGCCTGCTGGTGCTGCAGCTGGAAACGGGCCGCACCCACCAGATCCGCGTGCACATGCAGTCCATCGGCCATCCGGTCTGCGGCGATGCGCTGTACGGCTTTTCAAAGTCCGGCGCCGGAGCCTGCCCGCTGATGCTGCACGCACGGGCGCTTACGCTGCGCCACCCGACAACGGGAGAGGAGATGCGCTTTTGCGCGCCACTGCCGATGGATTTTATGCAGGTGCTGCAAAAACAGGCGGAGCCGTGACCGCTATGCGGCATTGCCTGCCCGCTTGGCATTTGCTATACTGAAAAGGAATAGAAATAAGCGTACGTTTTTTGGAAAGGAGGGAAGGCGATGGAGAAAAAAAGGGTTTTGCCCTTTGAGGCGAGCAGCAGCTTTTTCCACAGGCGCGCCGAAAGATACATGGATAAGCAGGATTACCTTTCCGCTGTGCGCAACCTGCGCCGCGCCATGGAGCTGGACCCGCAAAACGCCCAGGTGGCCCTGGACCTTGCGGATACCTATGCCCGCATGGGGCTGTACGAGACCTCCAATGTGGAGCTGGAATTGCTGCTCGATCGGGAAGAGCCTGTCGAGGAAGTGCCCTTTGCCATCGGCTGCAATCTCATGGCCATGGGCGATTATGCGCAGGCCCATGCCTTCTTTTCCAATTATCTGGATCAGTTTCCGGAGGGACAGTACGTGGGGCTGGCCCTGGACGGCATCGCCCAAATAGAGGAATCCGAGGAGGAGGACGGCATCGAGCGCGAACTGGAGCTGTTGGCCGAGCAGGGCAAAGCCGCCCTGGATTGCGGCGACGCCCAGCGCGCGGCCGAGATCTTCGAGCAGGTGCTCCACGACGACCCCACCCTTTTGTATGTGCGCAACAACCTTGCCCTTGCCTACATGTGTCTGGAGGACAACATGTCCGCCTGGAAGCAGCTCTCCTATATCCTGGAAGAGGAGCCCGGCAACGTACACGCCTGCTGCAACGCTGCCCTGATCCTGAACTCCCAAGGCCTGCGCGACAAGGCCGTTTCCTACATGTCGCGCATGCTGCCCGAACAGATGGAGGAGATGGACGAGCTTTACAAATACTGCCTGACCGCCGCGGAGCTGAAGTTGGACGAGATGCTCCTGCAGGGGTTAAAACCCCTTTTGCTGCGCTGCCCGTATGAGACCAGTATGCTCTATCTGTACGGCGTATGTCTGCTGAACAAGGGTCGCTGCCAGGAGGCGGAACGCATGCTGGAGCGCCTGCTGGTGATAGAGCCGAGCCATTTGCCCGCCAGGGACATGCTCAAGCTCTGTCGCCGCGCCATGAACGGGCAAACCATCGATGTGATCGACTACAGCTTTGAGTATACGGATGAGCAGATGGACGAATTGCAGGCCCAGCTGGAAAAACTAATCTCCCTGTATCCAGATGTGGAGGCGATGCAAAAGCAGATCGCCGAAAACCGCAGCCTGATGGAGGCTGCGCTCCTGGGCGAGGACGGCATCGTCTGCAGCGCCATGCTGGCGCTCAGCTCTGCCGGCGGTCCCGTAGCCGAGGACCTTCTGCGCAGGCTGCTGCTTTCCATGACGCACGGGACGCACATCAAGCGCATGGCCGTGCAGTCGCTGACCGCCATGAAGGCGAGGGAACCCTATATCGCCTATATAGACGGACAGATCACCCACATGCGCGGGAGCATCCTGCAATTCGAACACGTTCCGCCCAAGGCATACCTTGCCTTTATCGACGAGATGCTCCTCACCATGGGTGAGATCTACGGCGAGGACAACGCGGTTGCCTACAGCCTGTACCTGTGGACGAGCTACTTAAACTCGCTGGACGGGCATTTTCCGCCCCTGCGCGACAAGCCCGCCTGGCTGGCTGCCACCCGCGCCCGCTATGAGCAGGATGTGCTGGGTAAAACCGTGGATCTGGAAGCCCTGGCGCGGGAGGAAGGCTGCACGCCGCGCACGTTGCTCATGCGCATGCGCAGGCTGTCAAGCGCCGGACAGGGCGGGGAAAACTGACGGCCGCCCCACGAAAGGAGACCAACCATGCTGATAGATTTTGACAGCAGATTTCAACAGTATCTGAAGGATTGGATGCGCAATAACCGCAGCAAATACAAAACGGTGGACGAGATGGAGCAGCAGATGCCGGATGTGTACACCCGCTGGCTGAACACGCCCGCCGCCTGGCTGGACGGCGCAGCGCCGGGCTTTTATTTCGACCGCTTTACGGACGCAGTGCAATTGGTGGACCTGATGAAGGAATACATGCAAAGCGAGATATCCGTTCCCGACCAGCTGCTGGATCGCATCGCCATGATCGGGCGGGCGGCCGAACAGCCGCTGCTGGACCTGGCAGCGGACGAGGCAGCCCCGGCGGAAACGCGCATGACCGCCGTCGGACTTTTGCGGGAGCTGGAGTCCACGGCACCGATGGAGCTGTATTTCTCCTGGCTGGAGAAAGCGCAGGAGCTTGATGAACTGTGCGAAAACGCCGTGGAGTCGCTCAAGAACATGGGTGCGCAGATCAAGGAAAAATGCCTTACCCTTTTCCCGCAGGCAAGCCCCGCCGTGCGTGAATGCCTCGCGGACCTTTTGTGTGCCTTCCCTGGCGACGACAGGGTGCTTGCCTTTCTTGTCGATCTGTTCGAACAGACCGAAAACAAGGCGCTGCTGGCATCCTACCTCGGCAAGCTGGGCGACGAACGTGCCCTGCCCCACCTGGAAAAGGCAGTCAACGACCCGTCCATCAATTATCTGGACTATGTGGAAATTTTAAACGCCGTGCGAGAACTGGGCGGCGAGGCGACGGAAAGCCGCGAGTTTGCCGGCGACCCGTATTACGAATCCCTCAAGCAGACAAAATGACGAAAGGCAGACAGCAATGGTAACAGTTAAGGAAATCAGAAAGGATAAAAATATCAAGACCCTGATCGACAGCGCCAATCAGATGCTGGAGATCATCGGCTATACGGATCACGGCCCGCGCCACGTGGGTTATACATCCGACATGGCCGCAGAGATCCTGAAAAAGCTGGGTTACCCGCAAAGGGAATGCGAGCTGGCTGCCATCGCGGGCTGGGTGCACGATGTTGGCAATGCGGTCAACCGCGTGGACCACGGCATCACCGGCGGCACCATGCTGTTCCCTCTGCTGCTGGCTGTGGGCATGGACGTGCAGGAGGTCACCACCATCATCGGCGCCGTGGGCAACCACGAGGAGCAAAGCGGTAAGGTGGTTTCGGCGGTAAGCGCCGCCCTGATCATCGCCGATAAGTCCGATGCCCACCGTACGCGCGTGCGCCGCTCCTCCTACAACCCGAACGACATCCATGACCGCGTGAACTACGCCATCAGCAAAAGCAATGTGGAAGTGGATCCGGAAAAAAAGATCATCCGCTTTGCCGTGGAGATGGACCAGAGCAGCTCGGTGATGGAGTTCATGGCCATTTATCTCAGGCGTATGCAGATGTGCGAGGAGGCTGCCCATTTCCTGGGCTGCCGCTTCGAGCTGGTGGTAAACTCCGTACTGATCAACGGCCAGAATGCCGTCGGCCGCAGCTGACAGAAAGGGAACTTGGTTTTCATGGACAACACACGCTACGAGCTTGGCGCGACGGCGGCCTTCGGCCTGGAGGGCGTGGTCGCCGGGGAACTCAAGCGCCTAGGCTTTGCGGACGCCAAGGGCTTTAACGGCGGTGCCACCTTTCAGGGCACGCTGCGCGACGCCTTTTTTGCCAACCTTCACCTGCGCTGTGCCGATCGGGTGCTGATCTATCTTGCCCGTTTTGAGGCAAGGAACTTTGACGAGCTGTTCGAGCAGGTAAATGCCATCGCCTTTGAAACGCTCTTGCCCCGGGATGCCTTTGTGCATGTAACGGCCAAGTGCGCGCGCTCTAAACTCATGTCCGTGCCGGACGTGCAGTCCATTGCCAAAAAGGCCATTGTGGAAAGGATGAAGCAGGCCTATCACATGGGCTGGCTGCCGGAGGATGGCCCCCGCTACCGCGTGGACATCCACATCCACGAGGACAAGGTGGCCGTCACCTTGGATACCTCCGGCCAGGGACTGTCCCGCCGGGGCTACCGTACCTTAAACGCCGAGGCGCCGCTGCGCGAATCCCTGGCCGCCGCCATGGTCATGACGGGCCCCTGGCGACCGTGGCTGCCCTTTTTCGATCCTATGTGCGGATCGGGCACCCTGTGTATCGAGGCGGCGATGATCGCCCTGGACCGCGCGCCCGGGCTTTTGCGGCCCTTCGACATGGAAAGCTGGCAGATCGGAGACAATGCTGCGTATAAGCTTCTGCGCGAGGAAGCCAAGGAGCGCTTTGAAGCCAAAAAGGCGCAGGGCCCTTTGCAGATACTGGGCTCGGACATCGATACGCGCGTGCTGAACATGAGCCTGACCCACCTGCGCCAGGCAGGCCTGCAGGGATTGGTGGAGTTCCGCCGCCAAAGCGTGGAAAAAGCGCAAAATCCCTTCCCGGA
>JBNRMU010000164.1:0-2632 GCA_050309765.1 Christensenellales bacterium | reverse complement strand
CTAAGCCAGCTTTCGCTTGGGATCGTGCGCGCGCTTGTGCAAAACCCCCTGCCCAAACGCCGCATGCGGAACGTGAACTATCCCAATCTTGTGCGCGGCGATCGGGCGGAATACGTCTGCGCGCCGCTGGGCTTTCAGTTCAATGACGAGATCATGCAAAAGCTGGACGGCCCGCTGTATGCCTACGACGGCTATTACGGCGTCAGGAGCCCCGGCAACGGCAGCGATGTGGATCAGGTGCTGGCCGGCCGCATCTGTCTGACGCCCCTGACCTGGGACATGACGGCGGAGGATTGCTTCAGTCAGACGGAGACGATCAAAAAAATGCAAACGGAGCAATAAATGCAGGATTGCTGTTGTATTTTTGCAGGCGTATGGTACAATAAGTTTATATTCGGATAAAATATGCAGGAGACAACGCTTCCTGCATGCATAAATCATCGGAGGACAAACACCATGGAAGAGAGGCAGGAGCTGCTTGCGCGCATCAATCAGACGGGGCGCAGGCTTTCCAAGGGACAAAAGCGCATCGCGGATTACATCGTGAACCATTACGACAAGGCGGCGTTCATGACGGCCTCCACTTTGGGCGAAAAGGTGAACGTGAGCGAATCCACCGTGGTCCGCTTTGCCATCGCCCTGGGGTACGAGGGTTATCCCGCCCTGCAAAAATCCCTGCAGGAGATGATCCGCAACCGCCTGACCTCCGTGCAGCGCGTGGAGCTGACCGGCGATATGTCCGAGACCATGGCGCTTTCCGCCGTGCTCAAGGCCGACGTGCAGAACATCCGCCAGACCATAGAGGGATTGGATGAGAACGTGTTCCTCGGTGCGCTGGACCTGATCTCCAAATCCAGGCGCATCTACATCATCGGCGTGCGTTCCAGTGCGCCCCTTGCCCAGTTTCTGGGCTACTATATGAACTTCATCATGGACGACGTGCACGTGATCACCTCCGGCGTTTCTGAGGTCCTGGAACAGATCGCGCGCGTGCAGGAGGGGGACCTGGTGATCGGCATCTCCTTTCCGCGTTATTCCCGGCGTACGATCGAGGCCATGCATTATGCAAGGGAGCGCGGCGCGGGTACGCTTTCCATCACGGACACGCCGCTTTCGCCGCTTGGGCAGGAGAGCGCCGTGTGCCTGACCGCACGCAGCGACATGGCCTCCTTTGTGGATTCGCTGGTGGCGCCGCTGAGCCTGATCAACGCGCTGATCGTCGGGCTTTCCATCCGCCACAAGGACCGCGTTTCCGCCTACTTCTCCAAGATGGAAAACCTCTGGGAGGAGAACAAAGTCTACATCGGAAAGGACCTGTAAATGGAGGTTTGTGTCATCGGCGGCGGTGCCAGCGGCATGCTGGCGGCCATCTTCGCCGCCCGCGGCGGCGCCCGCGTGAGCCTGCTGGAGCAGAACGAAAAGCTGGGCAAAAAGCTCTTTATCACGGGCAAGGGCCGCTGCAACCTGACCAACGCCGCCAAGGGCCAGGAATTCCTGGACGGGATCGTACACAACCAGCGTTTTATGTACAGCGCGTTTCATTTTTTCTCCAACGAAGAACTGTGCGCGCTCATGGAAGAGAACGGCGTAAAGCTCAAGACCGAGCGCGGCGGGCGCATGTTTCCGGCGTCGGACAAGTCCTCGGACGTGATCCGCTGTTTGGAAGGGCTTGTGTATAGAGAAGGAGTCCGCGTGAGTCTGCGCACGACCGTTAAAGAGGTTTCAGCGCAGGCGGAGGGCGGCTTTTGCGTCGTCACCAACCTCGGACGGCTGCACTTTGACCGTGTGATCCTCTGCACCGGCGGCGTGTCCTATCCGCTGACCGGCGCAAACGGCAGCGGCTTTGGCCTGGCCAGGGAGTTGGGCCATGCGGTGGAGCCCCTGCTGCCCTCGCTCATTCCCATCGTCACGCGGGAAGACTGGCCAAAGACTCTGGCCGGGCTTACGCTCAAGAACGTGACCCTGGAAGCCAGACGCGGCAAAAAGAAGCTGTTCTTTGAACTGGGCGAAATGCTGTTCACCCACTTTGGCATTTCCGGGCCGCTGGTGCTGTCGCTTTCCACGCGCATCACGGGCCTGCCGCTGGAGGAGATCGCGCTTTTTATCGATCTAAAGCCGGGCCTGGATCACGACATGCTGCTGCAGCGCCTGCAGCGCGATATCGCCGCCGCGCCGAAGAAGCAGCTGCAAAGCTTGTTGTTCGGCCTGGAGCCGCGCGCGCTGGCACCTATCCTGGCCAAGAAGGCCGGCCTTTCGCTCGATACGCCCTGCAACCGGCTTGGTCCCCGCGAGCTGGAGGCCTTGGGCCGGATGATCAAGGGCCTGCCCTTATCCGTACAGGCGCTGCGTCCGGTGGAGGAGGCCATCATCACCCGCGGCGGCGTGCGCATCAAGGAGATCGATCCGCACAGCATGCAGTCCAAGCTGGTGCCGGGCCTGTACTTTGCCGGCGAAATGGTGGACGTGGATGCCGTCACGGGCGGATACAACCTGCAGATCGCCTTTTCCACCGGCGCGCTGGCCGGATACAGCGCGGCAGGCGGCGTGTGAAAAACCAACCATATTTCCGAATGAAATCATTTTCATCGACAAATTGAAAATAGCGCTTTAGGAGGCAAAACAGCCATGCATG
>JBNRMU010000163.1:0-17835 GCA_050309765.1 Christensenellales bacterium | reverse complement strand
GCTATACTTAATTCGTTACTGGGTCTTGAAAAAAGACAGCGTATTATTATTTGCAGGAGGGACGCACTTTGGAAAAGATCAAGATCGCAATCGTCGGCGCAGGCAACATCGCGCGCAACGCGCATCTGCCCGTGTATGCGGAGAGGGACGATGTTGAGATCGTCGCCATCTGCGACTGGAATCTGGACCGCGCCAAGGAGATCGCCGAAAGGTTCCACATTCCCAATGCCTATGCCACCGTGGAAGAGACCCTGGAAAAGCATCCCGAGATCCAGGCCGTGGATATCTGCGTCTGGAACCGCAGCCACGCGCCCGTTGCCATCGCCGCTGCCAAGGCCGGCAAGCACATCCTCTGCGAAAAGCCCATGGCTTGGAGCGTTGAGCATGCCGAGGCCATGAAAAAGGCCGTGGATGAGGCCGGCGTTCTGTTCATGGTCGCCGTGATGACCCGCTATTCCAACGAGACTGTCATGCTCAAGGAAGAGATCGAAAACGGCCGTCTGGGCGACATCTATTATGCCAAGACCGGTTATATGCGCCGCCGCGGCACCCCCATCGGCTGGTTCACCGACACGCAGAAGTCCGGCGGCGGTCCTGTGATCGACATCGGCATCCACTGCATCGACCGCACCTGGTACCTGATGGGCATGCCCAAGCCTGTTCGTATCTCCGCCTCCACCAGCTATGCCATCGGCGAGTTCAAGACCAAGGGCGTCAACCGCTACAAGGCTCTGGACAGCGACGTGACCGCCTTTGATACCGAGGACAGCGCGGCCGCCATCATCCACTTTGAAAATGGCGCCACCCTCATGGCCGAGGTTTCCTGGGCCATCAACATGGAGCAGGACGGCCCCACCGAGTACACCCACCTGATGGGCAGCAAGGCCGGCGCCAAGATGTTCCCGCTGCGCATTTACGGCGAGGAGAACGGTTATCTGGCCGACATCTCCATGCCCGCCCAGAAAAACAACCCCTATGCCGCCGAGATCGACCACTTCCTCAACTGCATCCGCACCGGCGAAAAGCCCAAGTCCGGCGCTGAGGACGGCGTGACCATGATGAAGATCCTGGAGGGCATCTACACCTCTGCCAAGCTCAAGAAGGAAATCGAGCTGTAAGCGTTCAAGCCCAAGCAAAAGCCCGGCTGCCGCGCCTGTTTGCACGGCAGCCGGGCCTCTTTCCTTCATTCCCGTTAGCAACATGGTTTTGTTGTGCAAATCCATGTTTGGGCATTGCGTGTATTTTTATGTGTATGCTATAATAAGGCAAGTTAAACCCCGTTTCCCAATACCAGCAAAGGAGATGCATTCACCATGACCGATGCGGTTTTGAACCAGTTCACCCCCGGCGCCGCCAAGGAAGAGGTCATCGACACTTCCAAGAGGCTGAAGATCGGTATCATTGGTACCGGCTGGATCGCCGAGTCCCACATCGAGAGCTATCTGCAGATGCCCGACGTCGACATCGTCGCCGCTGCGGACCTGATTCCCGGCAAGGCCGAGAAGTTCATGAAGCACTACGGTGTGGAAGGCGTGCACTTCTATCCCTCCCACAAGGAACTGCTCGACAACGAAGAGCTGGATGCCGTCAGCGTGTGCACCTACAACACCCAGCACGCCGTACCCACCATCTATGCTCTGGAAAAGGGCGTAAACGTGCTGCTTGAAAAGCCCATGTGCGTGACCCTGGACGAGGCCATCGACATCATGCGCGCCGAGAAAAAGAGCGGCAAGATCCTCTCCATCGGCTTCCAGCCCCGCCTGGACGCCAACATGCAGATGATCAAGAAGATCGTCGAATCCGGCGAGCTCGGCAAGATCTATTACATCCAGACCGGCGGCGGCCGCAGGCGCGGTATCCCCAACTCCACCTTCATCGAGAAGAAGACCGCCGGCATCGGCGCCCTGGGCGATATCGGCTGCTATTCCCTGGATATGGTCTTAAACGCCATCGGCTATCCCAAGCCCCTGACCATTTCCGCCTACAGCTCCAACTACTTCGGCACCAACCCTCTGTACAACAACCCGGCCGACGCCGCCCGCTTCGACGTGGACGACTTTGCTGCCGCTTTCATCCGCCTGGAAGGCGACATCGTGCTTGACTTTCGCATCGCGTGGGCCATGCATGTGGACACTCCGGGTGACACCATCCTCTTCGGCACCAAGGCTGCCCTGCGCATCCCCTCCACCGACTGCTGGAACGGCACCGTGGGCGGCCCCATGACCATGTACTTCGACGTGGCCGGCGAGCAGACCCAGACCACCATTCCTCTGGTAGACAATCCCGACAACAAGGGCCTGTTCTATCACAAGATCCGCTCCTTCCTGGATGCGGTCAAGTATGGCGGCACCGCTCCCGTTCCCACCAGCCAGATCCTGTACAACCAGGCCATCATCGACGGTCTCGTCAAGTCTGCCGAGTGCGGCCACGAGATCGAGATCAAGATCCCCGAGATCTAAGTATCGAACAATCCTCACACACAAAAGCCGGAAGCTTTCGCTTCCGGCTTTTTGCATGCCATAAAGTTTCTGTTCCGTTTAATCGTTGATACGCTTGCCGAATATCTCGCACACCAGTTCCCTCGATCCGTCGTCTTTGAGGATCACGTTCTCCCAGCGAAAGCTCTCCTCGGCAATGTCCGTAAATATCCAGTAGGCGTCTTTCTCGTCCAGCACCTTGCCGGCCAGACTGTTCCCTTTCTTTGTGAAACACAGCCGTTTCATCGTGTGATCGCAGGTATAGACCACGTCATAACAGCCCTGCGCTTTGTTGAACATGCGCAGCGAGGAACCGTATTCGCCGTCCGGCTGCGGTTCTGTTTCCTTGGTGGCTCTGGAGGGGAAGATAAAGATATCCTGCACGCCCGCACCTTCCAGAACCCTTCTGAATATCCATTCGCCTTTCACGTGGCGCCTGCGGCCTTTTTCCGGTTCGTCGTAATAATCGCAGTCCCAGTCGCCCAAAAGGGGCGCAAACCAGTCGAATTCTTCCGGTATCTTGTCCGTCTTTTCGCTCAGCAGTGCGTCAACAAATCGATCCATGCCGCGCCTCCCCCTCTTCTGTTGGCATAGGCAATCCGTTCCAGGCAACCTCTATGGATAACTATCCTGTCACGGATCGAAACCCTTGCTGTGTTATATGCTAGAGTATAAACAAACACCGACATTTGTAAAGAGGGTCTTTCAGGCCTTTGGTTTATTCCCACTCCACCGTGGCCGGCGGCTTGCTGGTGATGTCGTAGACCACGCGGCTGACGTTTTTGACCTCGTTGGTGATGCGGCTGGAGGCGCGCGCAAGCACCTCGAAGGGGATGCGCGACCAGTCCGCCGTCATGAAGTCGTCCGTGGAAACGGCGCGCAGGGCCACCGTATAGCCGTAGGTGCGCGCATCGCCCATCACGCCCACGGTGCGCGTATCCGTGAGCACGGCAAAATACTGATTAACCTCGTGCAGCAGGCCTGCCCCTGCGACCTCCTCGCGGAAGATGGCGTCCGCTTCCCGCAAAAGCTCGAGCTTTTCCCTGGTGATCTCACCGATCACGCGGATGGCAAGCCCCGGCCCCGGGAAAGGCTGGCGCCAGACAAGCTCCGGCGCGATGCCAAGCTCCAGACCGGCGGCGCGCACCTCGTCCTTGAACAGCTCGCGCAGGGGTTCGATGATCTCGTCAAAGTCGATCACATCCGGCAGGCCGCCCACGTTGTGGTGGCTCTTGATGGTGGCGGCGTCGCCCTTGCCGCTTTCGATCACATCCGGATAGATCGTGCCCTGCACCAGCGCGTGCACATGGCCGATCTTCTTCGCCTCCTGCTCGAACACGCGGATGAAGGCCTCGCCGATGATCTTGCGCTTTTTTTCCGGCTCCGTAACGCCGGCCAGCAGCGACAAAAAACGTTCGCTTGCATCGATGCGGATGAGGTTCATTTTGAATTGCTCGCGGAAAACCTTTTCCACGCTATCGCCCTCGCCCTTGCGCAAAAGGCCGTGATCCACGAACACACAAGTGAGGTTCTCGCCGATGGCCTTGTGCAAAAGCACCGCCGCCACGGAGGAATCCACGCCGCCGGAAAGGGCGCAGAGCACCTTTTTGCCGGCCAGCTCGCGCCGGTACTTTTCGATGGAGGAACTCACAAACCCCTCCATGGTCCAGTCGCCCCGGCAGCCGCAGATGTCGAACAGGAAGTTTTTCAGCATCTGCTTGCCATACTGCGTGTGCGTGACCTCCGGGTGGAACTGCACGCCGTAGATCCTGCGCTTTTCGTCCTCAAAGGCGGCGCTGGGACAGCCCTGCGTATTGGCTGTGACCCGAAAGCCCACGGGAAGGATCTTGACATAATCCGTGTGGCTCATCCAGCAGACGGAGGTTTCCGCAACGCCGGCAAACAGCGCGCTTTTGCCCGCCGTCAGCTCCACCTTGCCGTACTCGCTGCCGCTTTGTGCCGGCGCGACCGTGCCGCCTTCCATCCAGGCGATAAGCTGGCAGCCGTAGCAGATGCCGAGCACCGGGATGGAAAGCCCCAACACCGCCGCCGAAAAGTGCGGCGAGGCCTCGTCATACACGCTGTTGGGGCCGCCGGTGAAGATGATGCCCTTGTATCCGGCGCTCTTAATCGCTTCCGGCGTCGTCTTATCGTAGGGAACGATCTCGGCATATACCTTCTGCTCGCGCACGCGCCGGGCGATGAGCTGGTTGTACTGGCCGCCGAAATCGAGTATCAGTATCTTTTCCATGGTTTTCTCCCCCGCTTGCAGCTTTTGCCTGCCTTATGCCCTCTCGATCCGGCTTTCCCGCTCTGGTCCCACGGAAACGTAGCGGATGGGGCAGCCGATTTTGTCTTCGATGTACAGCACGTAGTCCTGCGCCTGCCTGGGGAGCTCGTCCCAGCTGCGCGCGGCGCTGATGTCGCACTGCCAGCCGTCCAGGTATTCGATCACGGGCCTGGCGTCGCCCAGGGCTGCCGGGAAGGGGAAAACATCCGTCTGTTTGCCGTTCACCTCATAGTGGGTGCAGACGGGGATCTTGTCCATGTAGGAAAGCACGTCCAGCTTGGTCAGGGCGATCTGGGTGGCGGCCTGCATCTTTACGCCATAGCGCGTGGCCACCAGATCGATCGGCCCCACGCGGCGGGGGCGGCCCGTCTTGGCGCCGTATTCGCCGCCGGCCTCGCGCAGCTTTTCCGCCTCCTCGCCAAACCATTCGCACACAAAGGGTCCCTCGCCCACGCAGGTGGAATAGGCCTTGACAACGCCCACGACCTCGTCCAGCTGTGCTGAGGTCAGCCCGCTTCCCACCGGCGCATAGGCGGCGATGGCGTTGGAGGATGTGGTATAGGGATAAATGCCAAAGTCCAGATCGCGCAGCGCGCCGAGCTGTGCCTCGAACAGGATGCTCCTGCCCGCCTGCTGCGCCTTTTGCAGATAGGCTGCGGTATCGCCTATGAAGGGCTTGAGCTTTTCGCCGTAAATATGCAGCCAATCCAGCATCTCGTCCATTGTGTAGGGACGGGCGCCATACACGCGGGTCAGGGTCAGGTTTTTCCATTCCAAAAGGTCAGACAGGTGCTGCTTGAGATACTCCGGATAGAACAGCTCTCCGGCCAGGATCGTCTTTTTCTGGTATTTATCCGAATAAAACGGCGCGATGCCCTGCCGGGTGGAGCCGTATTTTTTATCGGAAAGACGGTTCTCCTCCAGCTCGTCCAGGTCCCTATGCCAGGGAAGCAGAAGCGATGCGCGTTCGGAGATCATCAGGTTGTCCGGCGTAATGGCAACGCCTTTTTCGGCAACCGACTGCATTTCGCCGAAAAGGTTTTCCAGGTCCAGGGCCACGCCGTTGCCGAGGATGTTCATCACACCCTTGTGAAATATGCCGGAAGGCAAAAGATGCAGGGCAAACTTGCCATATTCATTGATGACGGTGTGTCCGGCATTACCGCCGCCCTGATAACGCACGACCACGTCGTACTTTTCGCAGAGCAGATCGACCATCCGGCCCTTTCCCTCGTCGCCCCAGTTGATTCCCACAATTGCACAGGTTGCCATATGCTGCCGCACTCCTTTACTCATGATCTTTGTATGTATATGATCGTTCCAAAATCGGCAGGCCGCCTGCGCTCTGCGAAAAACAAGCCTTCCCCCCAAGGGCACAGCACCGTTTGACCGTTCCGGACAAAAACGCAGGCAAAAAACCTATATCCTGCATTTTAAATCAAATCGATCGTTCGTGCAACTTATGCTTTTTGCCTGTCTTATGCCAAAGTTTACGAAAACCATCTGTCGCTTGGTTTCAAAAACTGCCTTTTTTGCGCCTTGTTTTATGCAGGCAGTTTCCCTGAGTACGATCCGTGTTCATACTCTGCGTTTTTTCTTGATCAACTATTAACAGATTTCTTACACAACGCAGCGCACGCTATCCTTTTCCCGCAAACAATAGAAAAAACCACCCGCAGATGGGTGGTTTGATCGTTTTTTATGTACGTCCTCTATCCAAGCGCCACGTCCAGGGCCATCATCAGGGCAAAGCCCACGGCAAAACAGATGGTGCCCGTGTTGGAGTGCTCACCCACGGACATTTCCGGAATCAGCTCCTCCACCACCACGTACAGCATGGCGCCCGCGGCAAAGCTCAAAAGATAGGGCAGCGCCGGCGCGATCAACCCCGCGAACAGGATGGTGAGCGCGGCCCCCACCGGCTCCACGGCGCCGGAAAGCGTTCCGTAGAGGAAAGCCTTGCCTTTGCTCATCCCCTCGCTGGTCAGCGGCATGGAGATGATGGCGCCTTCTGGAATGTTCTGGATGGCGATGCCCACGGCAAGAATCATGGCCGCGGCCAGCGTCAGCGACTGGCTGCCCGCCATCCAGGCCGCGAACACGATGCCCACGGCCATGCCCTCAGGCAGGTTGTGCAGCGTCACCGCCAACACCAGCATGGTGGTGCGCTTCAGGTTGCTCTTGGGGCCCTCCGCTTGCTCGCTGAACAGGTGCAGGTGCGAGATGCGGCTGTCCAGCAGCAGCAAAAAGGCAAAGCCCGCCGCCAGGCCGACCACGGCCGGCACAAAGGCCCATCTGCCCATGTCCGCTTCCTGCTCCATGGCAGGGATCAGCAGGCTCCAGATGGAAGCCGCCACCATTACGCCGGACGCAAAGCCCGTCAGGCCCCGCTGCAATTCGCGGCTCATCTGTTTCTTCATAAAGAAAACAAAGGCCGCGCCCAGTGTGGTGCCAAGGAATGGGATAAAAATGCCTTCCAGAATGGGAATCAGCATGGAAACCTCCTTAAAAAACGATGCAGACAGCGACAATCATGCAAACATATGCCGTCTGCATACACTTTGGGTCAAGCCGCTACAGCCTCATTTGGTACAGCCCGTGGCGGTTGCAGTACGCATACAGGCGCAGCAGCCGGTTTTTCTTGAATCTTGCCTCCGCATTTCCCTCCGGATACAGCTTGATGAACTGCATGCCCTGATCGGACGTCGCGGCCAGAAACGAGATATAGTGCTCCTTTGTCATCGGATGATCAAGACCGATATACTGCTCGTCCTCCACCGTTTCCAGATGGATCTCGTGCTCCTCGTCCGCCGCTTCCGCCTCCAGAGCCGGCAGCGTCAGGCCGCAGCAGAGAATCCCCGCATCGCCGACCGCCCAGATCGCGTTGCCGCAGACGGGGCAGACATAAAACCTGCTTTTTCGGATGTTGGAGGAGCGGTTCTTGTTGCATATGCATTCGCCGGAAATCAGCTCGCTCACAGAAATGGAAAGCGCCTTTGCCAGCGGCTCCAACAGGCTGACATCGGGAAAGCCGTGTCCGGTTTCCCATTTGCTCACCGCCTTGCCGCTGACGTGGATTTTCGCCGCCAACTCCTCCTGCGTCAAGCCTTTTTTCTCGCGCAGAGAGCGTATCACGGCGCCCGTCGCATACTTATCCATGGTTTTGCCTCCTTTTCGGAGCCAAGTCTAACACAAACGGAGCCGGAAAACCACCTACGCAGCGTGGAAATGCGCAGGACTGGGGCATACAAGTACTTGGCCGTCTCAACGCGAAGACGTTCCCCGCCGATCTGCGTCCAGGGGGAACGTCTTTTTGTTGCATGCCGTTTATTCGTCCTTGCCGGCGATGGAAAGCCCTTCCACCAGCACGGACGGCGCGCCGAAGCTGCTGGCCCCGGGCAGGCCGAAGCGCAGGTCGTTTGCCAACGCCTTAATGCCAAGCAGCAGCTTATAGAAGTTGCCGGCCACGGTGATCTGCTCCACAGGGCGGACGATCTTGCCGTTTTCGATCAAAAAGCCGCGCGCCGCCAGGGAAAAGTCGCCGGAAACGGGGTTTGCCCCGGCGTGCATGCCCATCATGCTGGTGATCATCAGGCCGTTTTGCATTTGCCCGAACAGCTCCTCGCGCGTGCAATCGCCCGGCGCGATGTAGAAGTTCGAGGGCGCGATCCCCACCACCGAAGCATAGGAGGGGCGGCTGGCGTTGCCGGTGGTATGTACCCCTGCCTTATTTGCCAGCTTCAGGTTGTACAAAAGGGTTTTGAAAACGCCGTTTTCCACCACGGCCTTTTTGCGCGTTGCCACGCCCTCGCCGTCGAAGGCGCCGCCCGCAAAGGCCAGCTCGCAGAAGGGATCGTCCAACAGCGTTACGCAATCGGCCGCGATCTTCTCCCCTTCCTTGCCCTTGAGCAGGGAAAGGCCCTTGTCCGCGCTCTCGGCGGAAAACACGCCGGAAAACACCTGCAGGAAGGTAGCCATCACATCGTTGCGCAGAACCACCAGGGGACTGCCGGAAGGCATGGAGCTGGCGCCGATGTAACCGGTGCCGTCCTCCACGGCCTTTTCGGCGATCAGGCGGATATTGAGCTTGTCAAAATCGTCAAAGGCCTCAAAGTGGGTACCGCTGAGCATTTCCTCGCCGTTTTTGATCACGGCCACCACTGCCGCAAAGCCCAGAGCGCCGCGGCTTTCGCGCTTAAGGCCCAGGGTGTTGCGCATGATTTTGTGGCTCACTTCGGTGCCAAGCTCACAGGCCTCTACGCGCAGTACGCGCGGATCAGTCTCTTTTGCGTATTTTTCCATCTGCATGGCAAGGGCGATCTTGTCCTTGGCGCTGCATTTGCTGATTTCATCCTTGTTTTCGATCTGCTCGATCTCGTCGCTGCCGTCGTGCAGGGGCGTTGCATCCGGGCTTTGGATCAGCTGTGCATTTTCCTTGGTGGCGTCCACCAGCGCCTGCAGGCCTTCCTCGTCCATAGCCTGGGTGGAGGCATAGCCCATCTTGCCGCCAAACAGGCCGCGCAGGGAGATGCCCTGGTGGTTTTCCACGCGGTAATCCTCGATCTCCCCCTCCAGCACGTTCACGGAAAAGCTCTCGTTGCTGCTGTAAAAGGCCTCGGCCTGTTCAAAACCCGCCTGCTTTGCCAGGTCAAGCAGGTACTCGATTCTCTGGTTGTTATCCATCTTGCTTATTCCCTTTCTAGCGTCCGCCAACGGTGATCTTGCTGACCCTAATGCGCGGCTGCCCCACGTTGGTGGGGATGGAGCCGGACACGGAGCCGCACATGCCCTGGGCCATCTTCATATCCGTGCCCACGCGGTCGATGTCCCACAGTATCTGCGCGCCCTTGCCGATCAGGGTCGCGCCGCGCACGGGCCGATCGATCCTGCCGTCCTTGACGAGATAGGCTTCGTTAACGGCGAAGTTGAACTCGCCTGTCACGGGATTGACCGAGCCGCCGCCCATCTTGCGCGCGTACAGGCCGTCGCCCATGGTGCGGATCATCTCTTCGTTGTCGTCGTTTCCGGCACAGATGAAGGTATTGGTCATGCGCGAGGTGGGCGCATAGGTGTAATCCTGCCGCCTGCCGCTGCCGGTGGAAGGCATCTGCATGCGGCGGCCGCCGAGCCTGTCGATCATGTAGCTTTTGAGCACGCCGTTTTCGATCAAAACCTTCCTCTGGGTGGGGATGCCCTCGTCGTCTATGTTAAGCGACCCCCACTCGTTTGCCATGGTGCCGTCGTCCACGGCGCTGACGCAGGAAGCCGCGATGGGCTGGCCGAGCTTGCCACAGAAGACCGAGTTGCCCTTGGCAACGGCGGTGGCCTCCAAAGCGTGGCCGCAGGCCTCGTGGAAGATGACGCCGCCGAAGCCGTTGTCGATCACCACCGGCATCTGGCCGGCGGGGCAATTGTCGGCGTGCAGCATGGTCACGGCGCGGCGGGCCGCGTCGCGGCCAAGGCGTCCGTAATCAAGCCCTTCGATGAACTCATAGCCCCTCAGCGCGCCAGGGGACTCCATGCCGGTCTGGTTCTCCGTGCCGCTGGCGGCAATGGCTGTGACAAACACGCGCACGTACACGCGCTCGTCGGATACATTAAGCCCCTCAGAATTTACGATCTGCACGCGCTGCCAGCGGCCCGAATACCAAGTCTCCACCTGTGCGATCTCGGATGACTCGGCGCGCGCAGCGGCATCCATCGCCTTTAAGGCCTCCACCTTGCGCTTGCCGAGCACGTCGATCGGCAGCTGGGCAAAGGGATGGATGTTCCTTACCACGGAACGCGTCAGATGGATGTCCGTTTCTCCCGTACCGATGCCAATGGCCGCCGCCGCATCCGCTGCGCAGCGCAAAAGGCCCTCGCGGCTTAAATCATTGGTGTGGGCGTACACGCTTTGCAGATTTTTGTACACGCGGATACCGACCCCGCGCAGGCGGGAGGTGGTGGCGTTTTCCACCGTGCGGTCCAGCAGCACGATGCCCTGCCTGGTGCTGTCTTCGGCAAAAATTTCGGCAAAGTCCCCGCCCGTGGAAAGCGCACAGGCCAGGATCTCTTCAGCCAAGCGATTGCTGAGCATAGGTCTATTTCTCCTTATCGTAAAGTTTAAGTTTTGTCGTCTGTTTTGTCTTTTCCGCCCTCGCGTTCCTTTCGCGTCTGGCGGATGCGAGCTTCAAAGCCCATCTCCGTGGGCTCGTAAAAGGTAAGGCCCAGGGCGTCGTCCGGCAAATACTGCTGGCGCACCCAGTGGCCCGGGTAATCGTGGGCGTATTTGTAGCCCTTTCCCGCGCCAAGGCGCGTATCCGCGCCCTTGTAGGAGGTATCGCGCAGGTGCACCGGCACCTGCAGGTTCTTCGCGTGCTCGGCATAGGCAAAGGCGGCGTCGCGCGCCATCACTACGGCGTTGGACTTGGGGCTTTCGCAGACCATGATGATGGCCTGGGTGATGGAAAGCGAGGCCTCCGGCATGCCGATGGCGTCCAGCGCCTGCCAGGCCGCCACGGCCATGAGCATTGCCTGGGGGTTTGCCATGCCCACGTCCTCGCTGGAATGGGCGATGATGCGGCGCACGATGATCCGGGGGTCCACCCCGCCGTGCACCATGCGGGCAAACCAGGCCAGGGCCGCGTCCGTATCCGATCCGCGCAGAGATTTGCAAAACGCGGAGAGCATGTCGTAAAAATAGCTTTCGTCCAGGGCCAGCACCTGCTGCTGGATGGACTGCTCGGCCACCTCCAGCGTGATGTGGATGCAGCCGTTCGCATCCTTGGGTGTGGTGAGCACGGCCAGCTCCAGGGCGTTCAAGGCATTGCGCGCGTCGCCATTGGCGATGGAGGAAATGTGCTCAAGGGCATCATCGTCCATCTGCACATCCATGCTCCCAAAGCCGCGCTCCTTATCCTTTAGGGCCTGCAAAACCGCCTGCTGCACGTCCTGCTTGCTCAAGGTTTTGAACTGAAACAAACGGCAGCGGCTGACGATGGCCGGCGTCATGGCGATGACCGGGTTTTCCGTGGTGGAGCCGATGAAGCGGATAAAGCCCTGCTCGATGGCCGGAAGGATGGAGTCCGACTGCGCTTTGGACCAGCGGTGGCACTCGTCCAGCAGAAGATACGTGCTCTGCCCGTACAGGCGAATGCGGTCGCGGGCCTTTGCGATCACCTCGCGCACCTCGCCCACGCCAGAGGTGACGGCGTTGAGCTTGACAAAGGCCGAGGCGGTGGTGTTGGCGATGATGGAGGCCAGCGTGGTTTTGCCCACGCCCGGGGGGCCGAAAAAGATGGACGAGGTCAGCCGATCCGCCTCGATGGCGCGGCGCAGCAGCGTTCCCTGTCCCACCAGATGCTTTTGCCCGATGAATTCCTCCAGAGTACGCGGGCGCATGCGGTCCGCCAGCGGGCGCATCTTTTCTTCGTTTGCGGAAAACAAGTCCTTTTCCATTTATGAATGCCTCTTTACGACTCCGGGTTTGAACACGAGCATCCTCTGCCCCACGAAGGAAAGGATGTACAAAAGGATATCCGCCAGGGGCTTGGCGATGTATTTGCTGATACCCAAATGGGTAAAGCCCTGCACCAACAGCGCGCCTAAAACCAGCACCACGACCGCCAGCAGATAATAGCGGATCAGCTGCCCGATCAGCGGGCTGTCCTCCGCCTTAAAGACCAGCTTGCGATTCAGATAAAAGTTCAGCGTGGAAGAGACCAGCCGCGCCAGCGCATAACAGGCATACAGCGGCAAAAGCCCCATGGCCAGCAGCAGCGCATACAGCGCATAGTCCACGCCGTAGCAAAAGAAGGAAGACGCCGCAAACACGAACAGACGCGAGAACACACGGAAGGCGTCCCGCACCGGATTGAAGTGCGTGCCCGCATTGTTGTGGATGTAGATGGTCTCTATGGGGATTTCCACGATCTGGAAGCCTTCGCGGGCAAAGCTTAAGAGCATATTCATCTCATACTCGTAGCGGCTGCCCGGGATCTCCATGAGGCGCGGCAGCAGCCCCGCGGGGAAGCCGCGCAGGCCGGTCTGCGTATCGTATACCTTAAAGCCGGTGGCAAGAAAGAAAGCAAAGCGCGTGATGCCGTTGCCCACGCGGCTTTTCCAGGGCGTGTTCTTGTCCAGCTTGCGGCTGCCCAGCACCAGGGAGTCCACCTCGGTAATCGTATCCAGCACATCGGCAACGCGCACCGTATCGGGCACGCTGTGCTGGCCGTCGCAATCCGCGGTGACAACGTCCTCGCCCGGGTGATGGAGCAATATGTGGTTAAAGCCCGTCTTCATCGCCTGGCCCTTGCCAAGGTTCACGGCATGGGTCACAACCTCTACGCCCATCTGGGTAAGCCTGGCAAAAATTTCCGCATAGTCCGCACCGCCGCCGTCGTCCACGGCAACGATGGAAGTAAAGCGCCCGGAAGCCTGCACCTTTGTCACAAACTCGAGCATTCCCTCCTCCGGCCTGTAGGCCGGGATCAGCAAAACCGCCATGATCGTTATTCCCTCACAATGTCTGCCCTGGTGGGCAAGAGCTGATATCTTGACTATTTTACTATACAAGAACGCATAAAAAAAAGCAAGCTTGCGCCTGCGGGGCGCCTTATGCGCACATAAAAAGCAGCGGAAAGATACCTTAGCTTTCCGCTGCCTGTCTGTAAACTCATTCGCCTTTGCGCAAAAACGCTCAACCGATCAGCGCATACATGTGGATCACGTTCATATCCTCGGCCATATCCAAGCCATGGCTGCCCAGGTCGCCGTCTATCTCGTGGCAGCCGTGGTCGGGGCAAAAGCCCAGCAGCGTGCGATGCTGCGCCCAGTCTTTTTCGATTGCGGCGCGCAGGGCGGCATAGGTGCGGGCGTTTTCCGCCAGCGCCTGCAGCGACGGTTCGCCTTCCGGTGCATATTTGTGCATGGCGGCGTCGTAATTGCGGTTGTACAGCGCGATCAGGTCGTATTCGTCGGCCTCGATCAGTTCAAAGGCCTTGCGGTTGCATTCCTCTACCGTATCGTAAATGAAGTAATCCATCTGCCGCTCCAGAAAGATCTTGGACATACTGTCCCCAGCCGTGGAGAGGATGACCGGCTTTTTTCCCGCTTCCAGGACCTTATCGAACAGCGTTTCGACCTGCAGCACGGGCTTTTCGTATTTGCGGATGCCGTGAATCTCCGGCTGCACGCCCGCATACATGCTAGCAAAGCACACCGGCGTGACCGACGGCATCACGGAAAGCATGGGCAGCTGCATGTCGGATGCGCAGATCGCCGGCTCAAACAAGTGCGTATACTTTTGATACAGCCACAGGGCGATGGCGTCCGGATTGTAAAGCAGGACCCGATCCGCGCGAGCTGTCCCGAAGCGCCGCGCAGCCCTTTTCAGGACCGGCGAAATGGCCGGCGCGGCGCCCTTGGGCGCCTCTATGCCCAGCAGCTGCGCTGTCGTGGCAGCGACCGAAGAGATGCAGATGGAGCTGTAAATATCCGTCATGTTGAAATCCCTCCCCAGGCAATGCTAACTTTTGCACATTTGGCGCAAAAGGCGTTTTTGCCGCTATTCCAGGATATTGCTCGTTATATAGTCCACGCCCCAGGAGACGAGCCGTTCGGCGTCCCTGGGATCGTCCACCGTCCAGACGTTGACGCGGATATTGTTTTCGTGTAGTTTTTCCAGCCCTTCGCGGGTGAGCGCATGCAGGTTGATGTCCAGGTCTAGCCCGTGCTGCACCAGCAGCGCCACCAGGTCGTCCGTGTATTTCTCCACGAGGAATTGACAGGCCTGCTTCGGCAGGAGCTTTTTGACCAGCAGCAGGTTGTCCAGCACAAAGGAGATAAAGATAACGCCGCAAAGATAGCCTTCCGCGCAAAAAACGTCCACGATCTGCCCGATCTCTTCCGGGGTAAAGTCGCTCTTTAGCTCCAGCACGCAGATCTTTTGATACTTTTTGCAGATGCGCACATATTCCTGCAGGGTCGGGATGCGCAGGTCGAAGCGCCCCTTCGTTCCGTCCATATCCTTGAGCACGAGCGCACGCAGATCGCTTAAGGTGGACTTTTCCACCGCAAGATCGTTTTCGGCGACACGGCCCGTGTTCCCGTCGTGGATGCATACGAGCTGTCCGTCGCAGGTGCGATGCACGTCCGTCTCGATGCCAAAGTAGCTGCGGTTGCCTGCCGCCACAAAGGCAGCGCAGCTGTTTTCCGTTTCCAGCCCGCTGATGCCGCGATGGGCCACCATCCGTACTTCGCCCTTGCGTATTTTGATCGTATCCATCGTCCGTTTTTCCCCCTTCCGCCGTTCACGGCGAAATGCAGCGGCTGCACCTATATGGGACGGCGCCCGCTGCCTGCATCCATACTATACATAAATGCACAATAAAAGCAAGCGTATCCCTTTCATTTGCTCATTACAAGTCAAAAAACAGCAAATCACTGTCGTTTGCTGCATCCGTTTAATCAACTTTTGTATTCTTCACAATACTTTTTGCTGTGTTCACGTTTTTTCATTAATCGAACTTTTGGCATAAAACAAAGGCATGATCTGTCCAGCCGATATATGCACGCAAAACCGGGACGCAGTCTGCTGCCTGCGCCCCGGTTTTAATTCTTCTTAGATCATATCCTTGAGCTCATAGAACTCGGTGCTGAGCGCCTTGGCCACGTTGGCATTGGTGCATTTGCCGTCGTAGTAGTTGACGCCGGTGTAGATCGCATTATTCTCCTTGGCCGCCTTTTCCAGGCCGAGATTGGCGATCATCAGGCCATAGCGCAGGGTGGCGTTCGTCAGGGCCACGGTGGAGGTGCGCGGCACGGCGCCGGGCATGTTGCCCACGCAGTAGTGGACGATGCCTTCCTCGATAAACACGGGGTCGTCGTGATAGGTCACGTGCGAGGTCTCGCAGCAGCCGCCCTGGTCGATGGCCACATCGACGATAACCGCGCCCTTTTTCATCAGCTGCAAATGCTCGCGGCGCACAAGCTTGGGGGTGGAGGCGCCGGGCACCAGCACGGTGCCGATGACCAGGTCCGCCTTGGCAAGCGCGCGGCGGATGTTGCGCTCCGAGGCATACAGGGTGGTGATACCGTTGCCGAAGATATCGTCCAGGTACTGCAGGCGGGCCAGGTTGATATCCAGCACGGTCACCTCCGCGCCCATGCCGATGGCTGCCTTGGCCGCATAGGTGCCGGCGATGCCGCCGCCCACGACGACGACCTCTCCCCTCTCCACGCCGGGCACGCCGCCAAGCAAAATACCGCGTCCGCCGTAGGAGCTTTCGATGTATTTGGCGCCCTCCTGGATGGAAAGGCGGCCCGCGATCTCGCTCATGGGCCTAAGGCAGGGTAGGGTGCCGTTGTCCACCATCGTTTCATAGGCCACGGCCTTGGTTCTGGAGGCGGCGAGCGCTTCTGCCTGGGGCCTGTCCGCCGCCAGGTGCAGATAGGTATACAGGATAAGTCCGGGGCGGAGGAGCTTATATTCCTCCGGCATGGGCTCCTTCACCTTGACCATCATATCCACCAAGGCGTACACCTGCTCCATCGTGGGCAGAATCTTGGCGCCCACTTCCACATACTCTTCGTCGGGGAATCCCGCACCCACGCCGGCGCCTGCCTCCACGTACACCGTGTGGCCGGCCTGCACATAGGCCGCCGCATTGTCCGGCGTGATGCCCACTCTGTATTCGTGCTGTTTTCTTTCTCTGACGGTTCCGATGATCATACGCTGCACCCCTTTTGTCTAGCTGATTGGTTCTTTCGTCTGCGCCCTTTTCCGGGCAGCAGCCGGTCGTGTTCTGCATCGATCCTCTTACTTTAGCATTTGGTGGGATGATTGGCAAGAAAAACATGCCTGCGCCTATCTTCACCCGTGCACACGGCGCAGAATGGCGCCGCCGTTTTGCTTGAGCCAGGCTTTCGGCCCTTCGTATTCCGGCATAGCCGCCTTCACCTGCGCCCAGAAGCGCGGCGAATGGTTGAGCTCCTTCAGGTGGCACAGCTCGTGCACCACCACATAGTCCAGCACCTCATCCGGCACCAGGGCAAGCAGGCAGTTAAAGTTGAGGTTGCCCTTCCCGGAGCAGCTTCCCCAACGCGTTGCCTGGCAGCGAATGGCGATGCGGCTATAGGAAAAGCCAAGCGCCTGCGCGTACTCTTCCACGCGCGCAGTCACCATGACGCGCGCCTGTTTCTTAAGCTCTGCGATCTCCTGCGCGCTCAACGGAGGCAGGGCCTGTGCCTGGGCCTCCTCCAGCCGCTTTTGCAAGCGTTTTTTGTGCGCGTGCACCCAGTCCTCCCTTTCGTGGACAAAGCGTCGGATCTGCGCATCGCTCGTCCTATGCGGCGCGCGTACATAGACGGAAAGCGCCTCGGTGATGCCGATGAGCAGCGTACGACGCTGGGAGCGCGTGACCTCTACCTCGCCAAGCGAGGTCATCAGCAGGCTTTTTTCGGCGGGTCTTGTTCTCATTCGCGGATGGTGATGGATGTAATCACCGGCTGAGCATCCGCGGCGATGGTGCCGTTGTTGTCCAAAGGCTGAGCGCTGTCGCAGACCTTATCCACCACATCGAGGCCTTCTATCACATAACCAAAGGCGGCGTAATTCCCATCCAGGAAGGTGGAATCGTCCTGCACGATGAAAAACTGCGAGCTGGCGCTGTTGTAATCCTCGGCGCGGGCCATGGAGATAGCGCCGCGGGTATGGGACAGCGTGTTGTTGTAGCCGTTTGCCAGGAATTCGCCCACGATGTTTTCGTCGGAGCCGCCGCTGCCGGTGGCGGTGGGATCGCCGCCCTGCATCATAAAGCCCTGCATAATCCTGTGGAAAGTGAGCCCGTCGTAAAAGCCGCTCTTTACCAGCTTGACAAAGTTCTCCACGGTCTTTGGCGCGGCCGTTGCATCCAACGCCACGGTAATGGTGCCGTAATCCTTGATCTTAATATCGGCAATGTAGGAGGCGCTGACGCCATCGGGCAGGGGCGCCGTGCCCAAGAATGCTGAAGAGCAGGCACAGAAGTTGATCGATTCCGCGGCGGCGCCGCTGGAACAAAAGAATAAAAAACGTCTGCGCACGAT
>JBNRMU010000162.1:0-4295 GCA_050309765.1 Christensenellales bacterium | reverse complement strand
GAATGCCGGCCCACCACAGATCGCCAAAGCAGCCGCAGCCGTCAAGGGCAAGGCAAAACGGCTCAAAACGCAGGGAAGACAGCGCCTCCAGCACAATCTCCGGCTCTGCATATTCCCCGATAAAGGCCAGCGTCAGGTGCAGGTTTTCCTCCGGCGTGAAGCTGCCTCGCACACCACGGGCATACATATCGCTCTGCGCGGCATGAAGCGCGTCCTTCATAGCGGAGCTTAGCTGGATGGCGATGAACAGCCTCATGTATCCCCCTCCTCTCTCGCGGGCGTTGTTTATGCTCCCAGTTTATCACCTTGACATCTTTTCCGAAAGCGCCTTTACGGCGTCTTGTCTGTTTTGATAACAATATCAATCTTGTTTTTTCAGAAGCGTTTTGCTAAAATGATACTCGTTTGTTCGTACGTCCTGTCCGGTTGGTTTTATACCCGCATCCTATTGCATTTGGGAGATGGTCCATTGATGAAGATCCAAGAATTGCGCCAGCGCCCGATCTACATCACCGCGCTGATGATGATGCTCTACGCGTTTTCCAACGGCATCCAGTATATCGGCTATAACCACATTCCTCTGTTCATCAGCAGCCAGTCCTTTGCCAACGATTCCACCATCGGCTACGCGACGGCCATCGGCGCGGTTTCCACCATCGTGGCACAGCTGTTCTGGGGCCGCATTTCCGACCGGTCCCGCAGCAAGAACGTGGTTCTGGTGATCGCCCTTCTCGGCATGAGCCTGACCGCGCTGTTTTTCTGGCAGGACATGCCCTCGGCGCGCTTCCTCTATCTGGTTATGCCGCTGTTTTATTTCTTCTTTTTGGCGCCGCAATCTATGTCGGATACCATCTGCATCGAAAACATCGAAAAAACCGGCAAGCCCTTTGCCTTTGTCCGTTCCGCCGCGCCGATCTTCAGCACCTCTCTGGCCTTTCTCATGATCGTCGTGCCCACCATCTCGGTCAAGGCTATGATCGTGATCTATACGATCTGCCCGCTGATCGCCATCGTTCCCGCGCTGTTGCTGCCCAGGACCGAAGGCCATTCGAGAAGAGGCAGCGTGCATACCGGTGAAAACAGCTCGATGCTGGTGCTTTTTAAAAACAAAAAGATGCTGCTTTTGCTGGCGTTCGGCCTGTTCGGCTTCACCTTCGGCAACATCCCCACCACCTATTTCTCCGTTTACTATAGCACGGCCCGCGGGCTCAACGCCGGCAACGGCATGCTGGGACTTTTCTTCGTGGTTTCCATCGCCATCGAGTCCGCCGTGCTCATCCTGGGCGGCAGGTTCATCAAGAGATTCAGCCCCTTTACGATCCTCGGCTATCTTTTGATCCTCAACGCGGTGCGCATGTTTTTGATCTATGCCATCCAGAACCCCTACCTGATGCTGATCACGGCCGTGTTCCAGTCGCTCTGGTTCGGCCTGATCTTCTCCACCGCCACGCCGCTGATCAACAGCATCGTCGCGCCGGAGCACCGCGCGACCGGTCAGAGCCTGTGGGTTTTGACCGCCTTTGGCCTATCGCAGATCCTCGGCAACCTGCTGGCCGGCGTGCTGGCAGACGTGCTCTCGCTGCGACAGATCTTCCTCGTCGCCTCCCTCGGTTTCGTCGTGCTCTTTGTGGTGCTGGGGCCGATGCTCCTCCGGCAGGGCCGTCTGGATCGCCAGGCGAAAGCACAGGAGGAGAACCTGCCCGCGTGATTCCTTGACCGATCAAAAACCGGTTCCTTCCCCGCTTTTGAGGAAAAGGGCCGGTTTTATATTTTTCTTGACCGGTTAATGGGTTGATCGCAACCGCCTTTTTCGCAAACCATTAAAAGCAGCGGCGGCAACCCCATCGTCTTTAAACAGACATAGCAAAGGCGCGAACGCAATGCGTTCGCGCCTTTGTTTTTGCTAAAGCCTGTCCTTTTACCACTGGGCGACGGAACCGTCGGTGTGGAAAAGGCGCGGGGTATCCCAGTCGCCGGCAAAGGTGTGGGAACGCACGAAGTCCTCGTCCACCTCGATGCCAAGGCCGGGCGCGGTGGGCAGATCGACAAAGCTGTCCTTGATGATGATGGGCTTTTTCAGATACCCAACGCCGCGGTCGCGGCCGTCGGCCAGGCCCGGGTGCTCCTGGATGAGGAAGTTGGGGATGCAGGCGTCCGCCTGGATGCAGGCCGCCAGGGAGATGGGGCCCAGAGGGTTGTGCGGCGCGACGGAGCAATGATAGGCCTCCGCCATGGCCGCGATCTTCTTGGCCTCGAAGATGCCGCCGCAGTGGCAGATGTCCGGCTGCAGAACGGTGGCGGCGTGCTTTTCCAATACCTCGCGGAAGGCGAATTTGGTGAACAGCCTTTCGCCCGTGGCGATGGGCACGCTGGTCTTGCTGGCGACGTAGGCCATCATATCCACGTTTTCCGGCAGCAACGGCTCCTCGATGAACATGGGATAGTAGGGCTCGATGGCGTCGATCAGACGGTTGGCCATGCCGGCATGGATGCGGCCGTGGAAGTCGATGCCGATGTCAACCTTCGGGCCCACGGCCTTACGCACGGCGGCCACCTTTGCGGCAAAGGTTTCAACATAATACAGCGTATCCACGTGCTCCACCGGCGCGTCCGGGCCCATCTTGATGGCGTTGAAGCCCTGCTCCACGCGCTTGAGCGCCGACTGCGCGGCCTCCTCAGGCGTGGCTCCGCCGGCATGGGCGTACATGCGCACGCGGTCGCGGCAGCGTCCGCCCAGAAGCTCGTATACGGGGCAGTCCAGATACTTGCCCTTGATGTCCCACAGGGCCTGCTCGATGCCGCTGATGCAGGCGGTCAGAATGGGGCCGCCGCGATAGAAGGTGGTGCAGTACATGGTCTGCCACAGATGCTCGATGCGCATGGGGTCCGCGCCGATCAGCACGGGGCGCAGCTCGTTGATGGCGGCTTCCACCGTGCGGGCGCGGCCCTCGATCACCGGCTCGCCCCAGCCGGCGATGCCCTCGTCCGTGGAGATCTTCAAAAACATCCAGCGCGGCGGAACGTGAAAGGTTTCCAGATTCGTGATCTTCATAAGGCGTTTTTTCCTCCTGCTTTTGCTTTAATCGCTGTAGCGGTTTTCCGGAATCACGGGCAGCAGCGCGCCGCCGTCGATAAACAGCGTGGTGCCGGTAATGTAGCCCGCGCTGTCCGAGGCCAGGAACACCACGGCGTCGCCGATCTCCCAGGGCCTTGCGTAACGGCCGGCGGGGATGCGGTTGATGATCTTCTGGTGTCTTTCGGAAACGGGGCCGTTCTCCGGCACGTTCCAGGCTTTGGTGGCGGTGTAGCCGGGTGCGATGGTCACCACGCGGATGCCGTAGGGCGCCAGCTCCATGGCCATGTTCTTTCCCGCCTTTTCCAGGCCGGCCTTGGCGGCGGCGTAGAAGCTGGCCGTGGGCCAGCAGCCGGCGGAGTGGTTGGAGGAAATGTTGATGATGCAGCCGCGCACTTCGTTTTTGACCATGTTGCGCGCGGCGGCCTGGGCACAGAAGTAGCTTCCGCGCAGATCGGTGTACAGAACTGTATCGAACATTTCCGGCGTGGCCTCCAGAAAGGGCTGGAAGCGCGTGATGCCGGCGTTGTTGACCATCAGATCGAGATGATCGAACTTTTCTTCAAAAGCGGCAAACATGGCGTAGATCTCTTCCACGTTGCGGATATCCGCCTGGAACAGCTCTGCACGGGCACCGAGGCTGCGGCACGTATCGGCAGTTTCCTGTGCGCCTTCCGCGGAAGAGGAATAGTGGATACCCACATCGTAACCGTTTTTCGCCAACTGGATGGCGATTCCCTGGCCGATGCCGCGACCGGCGCCGGTGACAAGGGCGATCTTGCGTTCCATATTCATAGTCACACTCCGTTATTTATCAATTACAGGGAAGTAAAGAAGCGCGCACGGGCGGTGATCTCCTCATACTTCCCCGCCGAGATCAGCTGCTTGCTCACCAGGGAGGAGCCGATGCCAAGGGCTTTGGCCCCGGCGGCAAAAAAGTCCGCGGCGTTTTTCTGGTCGATGCCGCCCACGGCCATCAACGCGGCCTGCTTGAGCGGCCCAAGCACATCTTTAATATACCCGGGCCCCAGGGCGCCGGCCGGGAAAAGCTTGATGATCTCGCTGCCCGCCTCCAGGGCAGAAACGATCTCCGTAGGCGTGGTCACGCCGGGCACAGCCACCTTGCCGTAGCGGTTGCACATGGCGATCACAGCTGTGTTCAGCGAGGGCGCAAGCACAAAATCCGCGCCGCTAAGCAGGGCGATGCGGCAGGTTTCCGTAT
>JBNRMU010000161.1:0-3600 GCA_050309765.1 Christensenellales bacterium | reverse complement strand
GTCTCGATGCCCAGCACCTTCCAGATCCAGCCGCCGAACAGGGCGATGAGGATGGTGATCAGATGGTTGACGGAGATGCCGGTGGACACCGTGGCCTTGACCTCCTCGGGGCTGTCGGCGATGTCCTGTACGTACACATTCGAGGCCATGGAGGCAAGGGAGATGATAGAATCCAGCACGTAGTTCACACAGCAGACAATAAAGGCCACGTTCATGGGGAACAGGTGATGGGCAAAGCCGTAGAAGAAGCACACCACCACCAGGATCAGGGTATCGGACACCATCACGACCTTATATCCGAGCTTATCGATGATCCTGCCCACCAGCGGGGCGGCGATGAAGCCGCAGATGGCCGAAATGGCAAACAGCAGGCTGATGACCATGGTGTTGGCCCCGTAAAACAGGATCAGCACATAGGGGCCGAAGGTGAAGAACACCTGCTTGCGGGCGCCGTAAAACACCTCCAGCAGATAGAACTTCATGAACTTTTTGCGGAAATAGAAGCGGCTGGCAGAGCTGTCCGCGCGGCTGTTGCCGGTCAGGCGCAGGGACGAGAAGGTGCCAAGGGCGATGATGAGCGTAGAGGCGAGGAACACCATCTTATACGACTGGATCGAGCCCTGCACAAACGAGAACACGGCCACGATGATGAGATAGCCGATCAGCGTGCCCACCTGGTTGGCAGAGTTCTGAAAGCCCAGCGCCTGGCCCCCGTAGCCGGGGTTTGAGTATTCCAGGGAGATGGTTGTCTTCATACCCAGCTGAATGTGTTCGCCCAGCGAATACAGGCTGATCGCCATGATGACCAGCACGCGGCTGGCGGGCACGAAGGTCTGCATCGCCATGCCGCCCAGCATGATCACCGCGCCGATCTTGTAGATCGACTCGGCGGACATCGTGTACAGCGCAGCCAGTATGAACACCAGCATGAGGCCCGGCAGCTCGCGGAAGAACTCCGAAACGCCCCTGTCGAACTCGCTAAGGGTCACGATCTCGGCCAGGTAATTGTCCAGCACGCCCTTGTACAGGCCGTAAGCCAGGCCGAAAGTGATGATGGAAAGAAAAAATGCCTTGTACTTGGAATCGGGCTTGAAGACCTCCGCCAATCTGCCCATGGTTTGCATCCCCCTGTCTGTTTGTCCGTGGATGGCAGCTCAGCCGCGCAGGCTGCAGCTGCAACAGAAAAAAGTATAACATCAAAGCGATGGCTTTACAATTGCAACCTGCGCAAAACAGGCGTTTTTGTTTGCGCTTGGTTGCGTATATACAAAAAAAGTGCTACCATCTGCCTAATAAAACGCAGACTATCCGAGGTATGCAATGAAAGAAGCAGATCAGATCCAGCAGATCGAAACGGCGCGCCTGCGCTTGCGCAAGGCAAGGCCGGACGACCTAGAGCCCATCTGGCAAAACGTGTGGCAAGACGAGCGCCTTGCCCGCGACATGCTCTGGCAGGTAAGCGCGACCCGCGAGGAGGCGGAATCGCGCCTTGCGCGCACCATCGAGTACCAGCAGACCTATCCGGCCTTTTTCGTCTGCGAGAAGGCGACGGACACGCCCATCGGCTTTGGCGGCGTGTTCGAAAAGGAGCCGGGCGTGTATGCCGAAAGCGGCCTTTGTCTTGCCGTCGCCTATCAGCGGCAGGGTCTGGGCAAAGAGCTGCTTTCCGCGCTTGTTTCCCTGGTGTTTGAACGGCTCGGCGGCCGACGCTTTTTGTACAGCTGCTTTCATCACAACCTGCGCTCCGCCGCGCTGTGTAAGGCATTTGGCTTTGTGTATGCCACAAGCGAGCAGGGCGTACGCGGCTACGACGGCTTTGCCTACACAGTGGACAACTATGAACTGAATCTGGATGACTACCTGCGCGCAAAGGAACAGGACGAGGGGTTTTTGCTGTCCTTATGATCGCTTTGCAAATGCGCAGGCATGATAAAAGCGCCGCCGGCCAGTGCCGGCAGCGCTTTTTGTGTTGTCAGTCGATGATCTCCGGGTCGCCCATGCACTCGTTGCCGAGGTATATGGGATGCGGTTTGCCTTCGATCAGATTCATAATTGGCCGCCGCAGGCGGGAAGGGTACAGCGGCGCCGTGTTGAGGGTCGCAAGCTCCAGCCAGTCGCAGCCGGTCTGGTTGGTGTCCGGGTGATCGGGCTGCGCCTGTGTCTGAGGAAGGGCTTCACATAAAAACACCAGATCCACGCGGTGGAAGGGCTCGCCTTGCGTGCCTTCGATCACGAAGGCCAGCTCACCGCATTGAACGCTGAGGCCGGTCTCCTCCCTGACTTCGCGTTCCAGCGCCTTTGGCAGGGGCTCGCCCGCATTCTGTCCGCCGCCGGGCAGGATGTAAAAGTATCCGTCTTGATCGCGCAGCCTGAGCGCCAGCAGCTTCCCGTCCCGAAAAACGAGCGCCTTTGCCGAGGTACGCACCCGGCGTTCTTCCGCAGACAAAGCTTATTCCTCCTTTGGGGACTCGTCGCTTGTTTCTTCGCGGCCGTGGCTGTGTTCGCCCTAGCCGTGCATGTGCGGGCCGTGTCCGTGACAGCCGTGCTCGTCCTCCGCGCCGCAGCCCTGGCCGTGGTGATGGCCGTGCATGTGCAGGCCGCCGTGGCAATCGTGGTCGCCGTGGCTGTGGCAGCCGTGACCGCCGTGCTCGCCGTGGCCGTGGTGGTTGCACACGGCCTCGGGATCGAAGGACAGGGTGCCGGCCAGCAGCGCGTCCACCGCCGCATCCGCGTCGCCGCTCACGCCACCGTACAGGCGGATGCCAACCTCGTCCAGGGCGCGGCGCGCGCCGCCGCCGATGCCGCCGCAAATGAGGGTATCGACCTTAAGATCGCTCAAAAGGGTGGCCAGGGCGCCGTGGCCGTTGCCTTCGGTATCCACGATGGTCTTATTTGTGACCTTGCCGTCCTCGATCTCGTAGATAGCGAATTGTTCGGCATGGCCAAAGTGGCCGAAGATTTCTCCGTTTTCATAAGTTACTGCGATTTTCATTATACTTTCTCCTTCTTTGATGGTTGATTGGTGATTCTGAAACGATTCCTGCCAGCATTCGCAGGCCATGCGCGGGCCATCCTCTCCACATAGACGGTAGCTGCCGCCCGCGATGAGCAGCCGCTTGCCGTTGACCAGGCAATCGGCGATTTTGCCGCGCGCGCTTTCATAGATTGCCGTCACCGTGGAGCGTGAAACGCCCATCTGCGCGGCGCACTGCTCGTGCGTTTGCTTTTCCAAATCGATCAGGCGCACAGCCTCGTATTCGTCCAGGGTGAGAAGCACCGCCTGGGCCGCGCCGCCCTCCGGCGCAAAGGACAGATGCGCGGGTCTGCTTTGTACGCGGCGGTGCCGCTGCGGTCTTGGCATGATCCTTCCTCCTTTTATTTCTGGCATATGTCAATTATAAATCAAAGCCACCCGAAATGGAAGCCCCTTGATTGCAAAAATCTCGTTATTTTCATTCCCATCCGTGTTAAAGTATGGTATCGTAGGCACACAGACAAGCGAATAACTGCGCAGCTAAGGCACAGGTGCTCTTTGAAGAAAGAGGTAAAAGGGAAATCCAGAAAGCAACAGATGCAGCCCCCGCTACTGTATGGGCGGAC
>JBNRMU010000160.1:0-9911 GCA_050309765.1 Christensenellales bacterium | reverse complement strand
TTTCCGGGTCCTGATGGGCAAAGCGGGCGCGGCCTTCCAGGTGCTGAAGCACGCTCTGCGCGCCGTGGCCCACCACGACGATGGGGTCGTCCACGCCGACGGATCTCACCAATTCCAGCGCATAGTCAATGATCGGCTTTCCGCAGACCTTATGCAAAACCTTGTGCAGTTTTGATTTCATACGTGTCCCCTGGCCAGCCGCCAGGATTACAGCCGTTTCCTTCAAGCAAAACACTCCTTTATGCCGGCATAAAACGCATCGTTTCAATGAATTGCCGATTCCCAAGACAAGTCAACAAACCGAAAGCTATAGTTTTCGCTTTAAATAACCGCATGTGAATGGGAAGAAATCGAACTTTTTGGTTCCGATGTGAATGGCCCCGTTTTGTTCATACCACTTGCGAAGGACCGTGTTTTCTTCAACAATCCCTATATTCATAGTGTGGCATCCCATGCTTCTCGCAACGGTATATGAATGATCCAGCAGCTGCTTACCTATTCCCCGATGTCTGTATTGCGGCAAAACAGCAAGATTATTCAATTCGCATTCCCCGTTTTCCTGAATCAGGAGAGAGCAGTATCCGCATAAAACGCCGTCTTCTTCAGCAACAAACATAGGCCTGTGTTCTTTATCCATCTGCCAGTACAATCTGTCATCTGAAATAGCGAATGCGGTAAACATCGGTGCGTTTTGCTTTGTAATTCCGTATTCGTCTGCGACAGTCATAAAACTGCTCCGTATCAAGTTCACGCACGTTGGTATATCTTCTCGATTTACTTCCCGTATCATGTTTTCCTCCATAAACCATAAACCCTGAGGGTTTCGATCTTATTTCAGTTGTCTCAGATAGTCCGCGTCCTTCGATTCATACGGCACTGAAATGAAATCTTTCTTTTGGTGGTACAAGCAGCATACCGTCTCCATATTATAAAAGTATAGCACGCATATGCGCGAAGCACAAACCGCTGCCGCCTTTTTCCACCCTGCCATGGCGCATAAGCGGGCTTTTGCCGCCGCATGCTTTTTTCTGAGGTGAACAAAAATGCAAAGCGATTCCACACAGGAGCTTCCCTTGGGGCTTGCCATGGCTCTGGCCGCGGACGAAGAAGCCCTGCGCGCCTTTTGTTTCCTTTCCGATGCGGACAGGCAAAGATGGGTACGCCTAAGCCGCACCATCCGGTCCAAGGCGCAGATGCGCGCCTTTGTACAGGCGTTGGCGGCGGATACGCAAACGCCGCCGCAGGTATAAACGCCTTTTGCGGGCAGAAAAATCTCCGGGAGCATTTCCCGGAGACTTGTTTTGCTGTTATTCCGCCAGCCAGTCGGCAGGCTCCACGCGGGCGCCGTGCTCCCTGTCCATATCGTCCTCCACCAGCATGAGGGAACGGATCTGCTGGAAAATGGCCCGTTCCGGATTGGTCTTGCGCTTGATCATCACACCCATGCCGACGACCTCAACATCGAATTCGCGCATGAGCTCCACCATGCCCATCACCGTGCCGCCGTCCTTGGTAAAGTCGTCGATGATCAGCGCCCTCTGGCCTTCGGCCACCGAGCGCTTGGCAAGGGACATGGTCTTCATCTGGCCGCCGCCGGAGATGTAGTTGATGGTGACCACCGAGCCTTCAAAGGCCTTGTGATCGCGCCTGGCGATGACCAGCGGCACGCCCAGGGCGCGCGCCACCATCATGGCAAAGGGGATGCCCTTGGTCTCCACCGTCAGCACAAAATCGGGATGCTGCGCAAAATACGGTCCGGCCATAATAGCGCCCAGCAGTTCCAGCGCCGCCGGATCGGAAAGGATGTCCTGAATATAAAGGAAGTTGCCGGGCAGCACGCGGTCCGGCGTGGAAAGGCGCTGGCAAAGCTCCTGTATGTAGCGCAGGGCTTCCTCGCCGGATACGCGCGGAAGAAAGCGCACGCCGCCGGCTGCGCCGGCCACCGTCTCGATCTCTCCCAGGTGAAAATCGGCGAACACCCCGCGCAAAAGCTCCACATCCTCGCTCACCGTGGACTTGGCGGCGTCGAACATGTCGCAGAACTTGCTTAGCGTAAAAATCCTGTTGGGGGCGCTGGTCAGCACGCGCGCCATTGCTCCGATCCGTTCATTGCGCTTGAGCTTTCCCATGGTAAGCCCCTCCTTTTCCGAATATTCAACACAATTTATGCTATTATAATCCGTATTTTCTCCAAATGACAAGGGGTTTTACACAATCTTTATCCATAAAAATCCGTATTTTTCGTTCTATTCGCTTTCTTGGCTCTCCAGCAGGGTTTGGATGGCTGCGGCAAGGGGTTCCATGGCGTTTTTTGCCTGGGCAAGGGTATTGTCGTTTTGCCCCACTTCGATCAATATGCAGTTGGTGGACATATGCTGGTTGTAGCGTCCGGTCTTTACCATCACGTCGCGGCATAGTCCGTTCTGGATTGCGTTGAGCTCCTGCGTCAATGCCTTTGCCAGCTTGTAATTCTCCTGCCAGTTGGGTTTTACCTGGAAGCCCCTTTCGCCCGTGCCGATGAGCATCATCAATCGCGCGCATTCCTTCCCATCCACTAAAATATACGAAGGGTTTTTGTTGTTCGCGCTGACCGCGTCCCTGTGCAGATCGATCATCAGATCGAAGCTTTCTCCCCTTTCGGCGTAGCCCTCCAGCGTTTTCAGGGATCGTTCGTAGGCGGTGCCGAGCTTGGGCGGCTCGTGCTCCGTCAGGTCGTGCACCACCTCAAAGCCCAGGCTGCGCAAATTCTCCGCCAGCACCTCGCCCACGCCCATGATGTTGTAGCGCTTGTCCGCACTGCGCCATTTGCCGGTCTCCTCGTAAGGGTCGTTTGGGTCCTGCGCATAGGCCTCGTAACTGTGCGTGTGGTAGATGAGCACCCGGGGCTTGTCCGCTTCCGCCGGCGGCTCGTATTCGCCTTCGATCCTTTGGATCTCCACGCGGATGCGTTCCGGCTCGTCCGGCATGTCCGGCAAAAACTCGTCGGCTTCGGCATTGGCCGCGGCCGCTTCCTCCTCCAGGAAAGGAAACTCGTACTTGAGCACGCTCATGGGGTCCAGCGGGTCCGCATCCACCAGCAGGCGCGCAAGTCCGCTCACCATCTGGGCAGTCTCCTGCCTTCTGCGCGATAAGGGCTTGTCCGCAGGAGCGTCCAGCCCCACGTCCAGGGTGGGGTCCGGGCTCTCCTCCGCCTGCGCGGTCGGGGCGGGCCGCTGCGTCGTATCCGCCGCCCCTTGGGCGGAACGGTTCACGAAGTAACCGATCCCAAGGCCCAGTATCAGCAGGCACAACAGCCCGATCGCGAAAAGGTACAGGAGTCTGGACGCCTTGATCACCTGAATGCGTATCATGGAAACACCCCGCTCGACGAAGATTTCTTCTTTTTTCTGCTTCCATGCCTATGCGGCCCCTTTTTTTATTATGCCGGGCAAATGCGGATACGCGTTGGCGCGACTTGACAAAGACTGGGCGGCGGCGTACTGTATAAAAAGGCTTTATCTGCTGCCGATTCGGCGCATCTACATGAGTTTTAAGGAGACTTTTTTCCATGAGCGAAAAGCGGTCCTTTGTGCGGGGCGCTGCCATCCTTTCCCTGGCCGGCCTGCTGGGCAAGGTCATCGGCATGTTCTACAAGATCTGGCTGATGCAGCTGATCACGCCGGAGGGTTTTGCCTTTTACCAAAGCCCGTATGCGATGTATAACTTTTTGCTGGTGCTGTCCTCCGCCGGGCTGCCCACGGCCATCTCGCGCATGGTGTCCGAGCAGGTCGCCGGCGGCAAACCGCAAAACGCCTACCTGGTGCTGAAAAAAGCACGGCGCATCCTGCTTTTGACAGGCCTTTGTGCAAGCGCTCTCATGGCCTTGCTTTCCGGCGCCATGGCCCGCCTCATCGGCGACCCCGCGGCCGCGCCCGGCTTTATCGCCCTGGCCCCGGCGATCTTCTTTGTCTGCCTGCTTTCCGCCTATCGCGGCTATTTCCAGGGACATCAAAACATGACGCCCACCGCCGTTTCCCAGGTGGTGGAGCAGATCGGCAAGGTAAGCCTGGGCTTTCTGCTCGCCGTGGCGCTGAAGAAGTACGGCCTGGTGTGGGGCGCCGTGGGCGCAATACTGGGCGTAACCGTTTCCGAAGCCTTGGCGCTTTTGTACATCGTCCTTCTGCGCAGGCGTGCGGCGACCGTACCCGGTGAGCTTTTGCCGCCCACGCAGATCGATCACTTCTACAAGCGTCTTTTCGCCATCGCCATCCCCGTGACCATCGGCGCTTCCATGATGCCCATCGTCTCCATGGTGGACACCGCCCTGGTCATCAACCGCCTCACGGCCCTCGGTTACGCCATCGAGCAGTCCAGGAGCCTGTATTCCGTCTTTACCGGCGCCGTCACCTCCATCGTGAACATGCCGGCCGTCATCACCCTTTCCATCTCCATGTCGCTGGTGCCCGCCATCGCCGCCTATCTTGTTTCCGGCGACCGCGAAGGCCTGCGCAAGACGGCCTCCACCGGCATCAAGCTGGCCTTTTTGCTGGGCAGCGCCGCCGCCGTGGGCATGGGCGTGCTTTCCCACGAGATCATTCGGCTGCTGTTTGGCTCCAGCCTTTCCGCCTTTGAGCAGGGCGTGGGCGGCCAGCTGCTCGCCATCATGTCCGTGGCGGTTCTGTTCCTTTCCATCGTGCAGACGACCACCGGCATGCTGCAGGGGCTTGGCAAGCCCATCTATCCGGTATATACCCTTTTGTGCGGCATCGTGTTCAAGATCATCCTGAACTTTACGCTCATTTCCCTGCCGTCCCTGAACATCCTGGGCGCTGCCATCGCCACGCTGTGCTGCTATGCCGTGGCCGCCATAGGCAATTTGATCCTCGTGCTGCGCCTGACCGGGCTGAAACTGAGCCTTTCGCGCTTCATCCTCCGGCCCGCCCTGGCGGCCGGGCTGATGGGTTTGAGCGTGTATGCCATAAAGCTTCTGCGTCCGTTCCTCGGTCAAACGCTTACCACGCTGCTGGCGGTGGCCGCAGGCGTGGCCGTTTATGCCGTGCTGGTGCTGGCGCTGGGCTGTCTGACGAAGGACGATCTCTCCTTCATCCCCGGCGGCCGCCGCGTGGCCGGGTTGCTGGAAAGGCTGCACGTGCGCCTGTAACAAACAAAACCTTGTTCTTTTCGCAAAGGGGGATACATCCGCATGATCACCATCGTAGGCCTGGGCGCTGGCGCCGGCGATCTGACGCTCAAAGCAAGCTGCGCCCTGCTTTCCGGCCGTCCTATCTATCTGCGCACAGAGCGCCATCCCGTCTGCGGTTTTCTGCAGGAGCAGGGCCTTGTCTATGAAACGCTGGACGCGCTGTACGAAAGCTGCGCGGACTATGACGAGCTGATGGCTTCCATCGCCAGCAGCATCTGTCAGGCCGATCCCTGCGTCTACGGCGTGCCCGGCAGCGCCTCCCTCTCCGACGAGGGCGTGCGCGCTGTGTATGCTGCCGCCAAGCAGCTCGGCCTTGACTGCGAGATCATCCCCGGCGTGGGCTATTACGAGCAGGCCGCCGCCCAGTGCGGGGGCTTTTCCGGCGCCGTCTGTCTTCCCGCCGCCGATTACGACGCGGGCGCCTACAATCCGCGTCTGCCCCTGATCCTGCAGGAAATGCATTCGCGTCTGGTCGCATCGGAGGCAAAGCTGCGCCTGCTGGAGGTATATCCGGCAGAACACGAGGTTTATCTGGACGGATGCAAACTCCCACTGGAGGAGCTCGACCGACAGGAAAGCTACGATCATTTAAGCTGTGTTTGCGTGCCGCCCCTTGACTACACCGCCCTGGAACGCTTCGATCTGGAAGGCCTAAGACAGGTGCTGCGCCGCCTGCGCGACCCGTTGGAAGGCTGCCCTTGGGACAAGGTGCAGACCCACGAGTCCCTGCGCCGCGACCTGTTGGAGGAATGCTACGAGGTGCTTGGCGCCATCGACGAGGGCGATCCGGACCACCTGCTGGAAGAGCTGGGCGACGTGCTGCTTCAGGTGGGCATGCACGCCCAGATCGCCGAGGAACAGGCCGAATTCAACCTGCGCGATGTGTTCAGCGCCATCTGCCGCAAGATGATCGAGCGCCACCCGCACGTGTTCGGTACGGAGCATCTGGACACCGCGGATCAGGTGGTGGAAGTATGGAACGAGCGCAAGCGCGTCTCCCGCGGCCAGCAAGGCCAGGCGGAGGCGATGGCCGACCTGCCGCTATCCCTGCCCGCGCTGCTGCGCGCGGAAAAGGTACAGAAGCTGGCAAAGCCCCTTGGTTATGACTTTGCCTCTTCCGCACAGGCGCACGAAAAGCTGCTGGAAGAGGCGAACGAAGTCTTTTCCGCCGGCAGGGAGGATCTGGAAATGGAGCTTGGCGACCTGCTGTTCGCCTGCGTGAACGTGGCGCGCCTGAACAAGATCAACGGCGAAATCGCCCTGAACCGTGCCTCGGACAAATTCATTGCGCGCATCAAAAAGGTGGAGGAGCTTGCCCGTACAAGGGGTGTGGACCTGAAAACACTGGACGAAAAACAGCTGGATGTATACTGGGAGGAGGCAAAAAGCCTGCTCAAAAACCCAACTTAACTAAACTTTAATTGAAAAACGCCCATATTATCGTCTTTTTGCCGAAATGGGCGGCAGGATTTTCCGTGATTGGACAGAATATTAATATGTTCGATTGGATCGCATGCATCCGTCGCACGCATAAATTACGCTTATGTTCCCGTCTGAACCGCAAATCGGCAGGCGGACACTAAAGGAGGTACACTTTCCCATGAACAAGGCCGAATTGATCGCCAGTGTTGCGCAGAAAAACGCTCTCACCCGCAAGGATGCCGAAAAGGTCGTCGTCAGCGTTCTGGATACCATCACCCAGACCCTGAGCGCCGGTGAGAAGGTTTCCCTGGTGGGCTTTGGCACCTTCGAGGTCAAGACCCGCGCCGCTCATGAGGGCATTAACCCCATGACCAAGGAAAAGATTCAGATCGCCGAGAGCAAGTCCCCCGTTTTCAAGGCGGGCAAGCAGCTCAAGGATTCCGTCAACAAGTAAGCACGGGCGGATCAAAAACAAAAAAAGAAACTGGCTGAAGTTTTCAGCCAGTTTTCTTTTTATGTCGTTTTATCCTTTTTCGCGCCAGATACGCGCCGCCTGCAAAACGCGATCGATGAAGGGCGCTTTGGCCGCCGTGTATCCCTCGCGATTCTGGGCAAACTCCTGAAGCAGCTCCTGCTTCAGCCTGGAATACGCCTGCGCATCATCGTCGTGGCTGTTCAGATAATCGCGAAAGTTCAGGTAGTCGTTCCACTCGCATCCACCGTATCTCACCACGTGGATGTGGTGCGTGCGCGTATCGCGCGCAAAGTCGCCGCACACGTACAAAAGCTCCGCTTCTGTTTGCCGGCGAAAGACGACGCCCTTTTCCCGCAGCGCGTCGTTGTGGGCAAGAATCGCCGCAAAGTCCTGACAGCCCACGGAGATATCGAGGATGGGCTTGGCATAAATTCCCCGGATGGACGTGCTGCCCACGTGCTGGATATCCACCGCGTCCGCGCCCAGGACTTCCTTTAGCAGGCGGACGGTCTCCTGCGCCTGCGCTTCCCAGTCAGGGTCGTGCGGCAAAAGGGCCACACAGCCGCGCTTAAGTCCGATCGGCACGCGATATCCCCCTTATGCGGATACTTTCTTCTCCCCTGCCGGCAGGTACCAGAAGGAATTGAACTTGTACAGGTAAACCAGGGCGCCGTTTGGCACTTGTGTCAGGGCGTTATACACGTTATAATAATCGCCCGCGCCCATGCTGATGCACAGCGCGCCAAAGATGGAAAAGAACACCAGCTGCGGAAAGAGCATGCCGATCAAATATGGAACAAAACCAAAGACGATGTTCGGCAGCAGGGACATAAAGATGAACCTGCCCTTGCTCATATCCTCGGGCCCTATCACGAACAGCATGCCCTGGCGGAAATTGGTATACAGATACACATCCTGGCGGAAGCACAGGGCGTGGAGCAGCTCGTGCGGGAACAACGTCAGTATCGGAAGCGCCAGTCCCAGAACCGTCTGTCCGCCGACCAGGTACGGCCGGCTGCGGAAAAACACCGGTATGGCGAATAGGACAAGCAGCACGATGCTCAGCCCGTTGGCAAGCAGGGAAAGCTGTTTGCTGTCCTGCATCTCCTTGAAGGCGACGGCGCCGGGCCGGTGCTCGCCATGGGGCAGGCTGTCGGGATTGAGATCGTAGGTCCCCTTGTAATGCAGTTTCATATTGCTTTCCTTTCTGTATTAAGCCATGACTTCCTGCGCGACGGCTTCCGCGTAGCGCACCGTTTCCATGGCGTCCTTGGCGTACTTGTCCGCGCCGATCTTTTCGGCGTATTCGCGGTTGAGCACGGCCCCGCCCACCACCACGCGGCAGGTCGCGCCGCTTTGGCGGATCAGACGGATGGTCTCCTCCATGGCCGGCACCGTGGTCGTCATCAGCGCGCTCAGGCCGCACAGGGGCGCCTGCTCGCGCAGGATCGTCTCCACGATCGTTTCCGGCGGCACATCCTTACCCAGGTCGATCACGCGAAAGCCGTAGTTTTCCAGCAACACCTTGACGATGTTCTTGCCGATATCGTGGATATCGCCCTGGACGGTGGCCAGCACGAACTTGGCCTTTTCCTCCTGCGGCGCGCCGGAGACCGTGAGCCGGTCCTTGATCTTGTCAAAGGCAGCCTTGGCGGCGTCCGCGCTCATCAGAAGCTGGGGCAGGTACATGCGCTTTTGCTCAAAGCCCTTGCCTACGATATCCAGGGCGGGAATGATATGCTCGTTCACGATGTCCAGGGCGGGCATGTTTTTCAGCAGCGCGGCGCAGCCCTCGGCGGCGCTGTTCTTAAGCCCCTTGATGATCGCCTGCTGCAGGTCGGAGGCTGCCTCCCCGCCGTCTTTCTTTTCCGGCGCGGCAGCACGGCTCCTGGGCGAGGGGGCAGGCTGCTCCAGGGCCAGGTTTTCGGCAAAGCCGATGTAGCCCGCGCAGTTTTCGTCCATATCGTGCAGCATCAGATAGGCGTAGTAGACCTTCATCATCTCGGCGGAATAGGGGTTGATGATGGCGGCGGTCAGGCCCTTTTCCAGCGCCATGGCAAAAAACGCGGCGTTGACGGCCTCGCGCATGGGCAGTCCGAAGGAGATGTTCGATACGCCCAGCACCGTGCCCGCGCAAAGCTCTGTGCGGATTCCCTCCAGCGCCCCCAGGGTGGCCTTGGCGGCGCTCGTGTCCGCGCTCACGGCCATGCAGAGGGTGTCGAACACCACATCCTCGCGGGCGATGCCGTAAGAATCGGCGGCCTTTCGTATCTTCTCGGCGATGCGGACGCGCCCCTCAGCTGTGGCGGGGATGCCGCTTTCGTCCAGGGTCAGGGCCACCACCACGCCGCCGTACTTTTTCACCAGCGGCAAAACGGCGCGCAGGCTTTCCTCCTTGCCGTTTACGGAGTTAATCATCGCCTTGCCGTTGTAAAGGCGCAGGGCCCCTTCCATTGCCTCTGGCGAAGAGGTGTCGATCTGCAGCGGCAGGTCGATCACGGCTTGCAGCTCGCACACGGCGCGGGACAGCATGTCCGCCTCGTTAATGCCGGGCAGTCCCACATTCACATCCAGCAGCTGCACGCCCTTTTCCTGCTGGCGCAGGCCCTCGCGCAGTATGTAGTCCATATCGTTTTCCAGCAAGGCCTGCTTGAAGCGCTTCTTACCGGTGGGGTTGATCCTTTCCCCGATCAGCACGGGCTTTTGCCCGATTTGGACCGCGTGGGTGTAGGAGGAAACCAGCGTGCGGCCCTTTCTTTCAAGAGGGCTCACAGGCAGATCGCTGGTGCTTTTCACCAGCTTTTCGATGTATTCCGGCGTGGTGCCGCAGCA
>JBNRMU010000159.1:0-6993 GCA_050309765.1 Christensenellales bacterium | reverse complement strand
ATTCATTGGAATCGACAAAAGCTTTTTGAACGTTTTTCCCGGCGCTTATGCGCTTCGGGAACCGTTCCCGTTTCCTTTTCGCTTCTTGCCTTGCTTCTTCTCATTCCTGTATCGTTTTCAAGGTTCCGTTGCCGCCCCTTTTGCGGGACAGCTTCTGTATATTATCATCTTACTATCCGTCTTGTCAACACTTTTTTTCAGGTAATTTATCTTTAACATTAGATACGAATTATTCCGCTTTTCAGCCTGTTTTCGACCGCTTTTACCCGAACATTCGGCGGCGTTTTCCCTAAACCTTCGTAGTTCTCAATCCCTTGGGATAGTGGTTTTTCAAAACCCCCTGCGTGCCCTTGACCAACCCCAGCGGCCAGCCGTCCGTGCAGACGACGCCCCAGCCGCTCATTCCCCCTTCCAGCGTTTCGCCGCGCAGATAGCGCCGGGCCTGCTCCTCGTCCAGCTCCATGCTCTGGATGAATGCGTCCTTCTGTGCCCACAGGGCCAGGGCGTGTGCCGGCTCGAAGCGGCCCTTGCGGAGTTGCCCCAGCTGCAGGCCCGCGCGCAGCACATGCAGGCCGGAAAGCGCCGGCACGCCGTCCGTCACGCCGTACAGCCAATCGTCGCCAGCGCGCAAAAACGGGCCTTCCCAAGGCCTTTGCAGGAAGCGCCGCGCAAAATCCTCGTACTGCGCTGCGGGCGGCACGGTCGGCAGGGCGGGCAGATCGCGCTGCGCTTCGCTTCCTATATATTGAAGCGGGGCATAGAACTGGCCCTCGCCCGCGACCTCGCTCGGCAAAAGCCGCCGTGCGGGGCTGGCTTGGCAAAAGTCCGGGTGGCGCAGCAAAAAATCGCGAATGTTTTCCTCGTTTTCCAGGGCATTGAACGTGCAGGTGGAATAGACAAGCCGCCCGCCCGGCCGCAGCAGGCCCGCCGCGCAGTCAAGGATCTCCCTCTGGCGGCTTTGGCACAGGCGCACATAGTCCCTGGACCACTGTCGCCGGGCGTCCTCGTCGCGGCGGAACATGCCCTCGCCCGAGCAGGGTGCGTCCACCAGCACCGCGTCGAACCAGCGGCCGAAATGCCGCAAGATGCGCGCGGGCGTTTCGTTGAGTGCGACGGCGTTCCGCACGCCCAGGCGCTCGAGGTTTTCCAGCAGCACACGCGCGCGGCCGGGGTGGATCTCGTTGGCAACCAGAACGCCCTCTCCCCGCATGGCAGCGGCCAGCTGGCCGGTTTTGCCGCCGGGCGCGGCGCATAGGTCCAGCACACGCTCACCGGGCCGCACGCAAAGGGCTTCGGCGGGCGCCATGGCCGTCGGCTCCTGCATGTAGTAAAGGCCCGCGGCGTGCAGTGGGGAAGCGCCGGGCTTAAAGTCCTCCGGCGCGACGCGGCCGTCCGAGCACCAGGGCACGGCGGGCAGGGCTCCGGCCCAGGCGCTCAGCTTTTCGCTGGGCTTTAAGCCGTTCAGGCGCAGGCCCTTGACGGGCGGCTTTTGCAGCGCTTCCAGCAGGGCGCAAGCGTTTACGTCTTCCAGCGCCTGCATCATCTGCGCAAACTCCTCCGAAAACCGGATCGCCATACCGCTCACCCTCTTCGCCTTTTCTTCTATTTTTATTATAGCAAAGCGCCGCACAAAAACAAACCGCATGGAAAGCGGGCAAAACCGCCAAACTAGGTACAATCGCTTTGACGGGAGGTAGAATTAATGGCACAGGCAAACTGCTCCCTTTGCAGCACGGTGGCGGATACCCGCAGCCTGCTGCTTTGTCCCCGCTGCGGCCAATGGGTCTGCCAAAGCTGTGTGGGTGAAAGCGGCATCTGCCAAAGCTGCGAGGCCGAGAACGAGGGCGAATGAAACGCCGCCGTATTTCATCTTGACACAAGGGCTCTGCCCCGCTTATGTTTAGGATAGCAAGTAAGGACGCGCTTTCCTGATTCTAGCGATAAAGGGGTAATGGCAATGAAGCATCTGGATTTTAACCACGCCTGGCTGTTTGAATACGCAGCACGGGAGGACTGGCTGCGCCGCACGGCGCGGGGGGGCGGCACGACGGTGAACCTGCCGCACGATTTCCGCATCGGCCTGACGCCCGCGGCCGACACCCTGGGCGGCAGCGGCGAGGGCTACTATCCCGGCGGCTACGGTTACTACGAAAAGAGCTTTGAACTGGACGAAGCGGCGCTTGCGGGCGAAACGTATCTGTATTTCGACGGCGTGTACCGTTTAAGCGAGATCCGTCTCAACAACCGGCTGTTGTGCAGCCACGCGGGCGGCTATTCGCCCTTTTATGTGGACCTGAAGCCTGCGCTGAAAAAGGGCAAAAACACCCTGTTCGTGCGCGTGAACGGCGCGCTGCTCCCCGGTTCGCGCTGGTACCCCGGCGCGGGCATCTACCGCGGCGTGGAGCTTTTGACCGCCGTCGGCCCCGCGCATCTCCTGCCGGACGGCCTCTGGCTGGACACCCTGTCCCTGGAAGGGGACGCGGCGCATATCGCCCTGAACGCCCGCACAAGCTCTGCGGTTAAATCCGTGCGCTTCACTTTGCTGGACGGCGAAACCGCCGTGCTTTGCGCGACGGCCGAAAACGCAAACGGCCTTGCCCGCGCTGAAGCAGAGCTTGCGGATGCGCGCCTTTGGAGCGCCAATACGCCCTTCCTTTATACCCTGAAGGCCGAGGCGCTGGACGAAAACGGCCAAGCCGTGGACGCGGAAAGCATGCAATGCGGCGTGCGCACGGTGTCCGTTACCGCCCAAACGGGCCTTCTCATCAACGGCAGGCCCGTACTGCTCAGGGGCGGCTGCGTACATCACGACTGCGGCCTGCTCGGCTCGGCCAGCCACCGCGGCGCGGAGTACCGCAAGGCGCGCCTTTTGAAGGAAAGCGGCTACAACGCCGTGCGCTGCGCACACAATCCGCCCTCCGCCAGCTTTTTGAAGGCCTGCGACAGTCTGGGCCTGTACGTGATCGACGAGGCCTTTGACGCCTGGCGCGAGGGCAAGCGCGCCATGGACGGCCACCTGTACTTTGAAAGCGTGTGGCAGAGCGAGATCGCCGCCATGGTCGGCCGCGACCGCCACCACGCCAGCGTGATCTTCTGGTCCACGGGCAACGAGGTGCCCGAGCGCAGCGGCGCGTCCGACGGCGCCGCTTGGTCCCACCGCCTGGCTGCAGAGGTGCGCAGGCTGGATGAAACCCGTCCGGTGATGAACGCAGTCTGCGGCTTCTTCGAGGAGCCGGAACTGAAAGAAATGGAAGCCAACGCCCTTTCCACCGTGGCCGACGGCAAGGATTACTGGGCGCAGAAGTCCGAGGACTTCTTATCGGCGCTGGACGTGTGCGGCTACAACTACCTGCTGGATCGCTACGAAAAGGACCACGCCCTCTTCCCCCAGCGGGTGTTCGTGGGCAGCGAGTCCTTTCCGCTGCAGGCGCTGCAGAACTGGCAGGCGGTGGAAAAGCTGCCCTATCTCATCGGCGACTTCGTGTGGACGGCGCTGGACTACCTGGGCGAAGCGGGCATCGGCCGCAGCGGTTTTGCCGGTCCCGCGGATACGGCCTATCCCTGGCGTGCGGCCAACTGCGGCGATCTGGACATCCTGGGCGGCAAGCGGCCCCAGTCGCACTACCGCGACTTTATCTGGACGGACCGCACGGCGCCATACCTGTGCGCGCAGCATCCTTCGCACTTTGGCAAAGAGGAATGGATCAGCGCTTGGGGCTGGCAGGATCTGATCGAAAGCTGGACCTTCCCCGGCTTTGAGGGCAAAGACGTATCCGTTACGGCCTATGCCCGCGGCGCGTGCACAGCGCTTTACCTAAACGGCGACAAGGTCGGTGAAAGCGCGATCGAGGAATATAAGGCGAGCTTTGTGCTGCCCTACGCGCCTGGCAGGCTGGAGGTTTGCGCGCTGGACGAAACCGGCAAAGAGATCGGCCGCGCGAGCCTGCAAACAGCGGGCGCGCCCGCAGGGCTTTGCCTGCATGCCGAGGAAAAGAACATGCCCGGCACCAAGCTGCGCTATGTGTGGATAGAACTGCGCGATGAAAACGGCGTCCTGTGCCCGAATGCGCAGGAGCCGATCCAGGTCCAAACGCAGGGCTGCCGGCTGCTGGCCCTCGGCAGCGCCGATCCGCGCACCATGGACAACTTCACGCAAAGCGCCTGCCATCTGCACGCCGGAAAGGCGCTGGCCATCCTGCGCCGCGAGTCGGCGCACCCGTCCGTGACGGTGAAGGCGCAGGGCCTTCCCGATGCGACGCTGCTGATCTGACGCAAAATTTGCGAACAGCACAAAACGCCGCTGTTTTCCACGGTGGTAGTCAACAAATGCATTCCGCCGCCGAGCCCAACCGGCTCGGCGGTTTTTCTTTTTTTCATAGCAAAGCTTCTGCAGCACGCAGCAATCATCCTTGCCTATACAACAGCCTCGTTCTGACCTCCCATGCCACATTGCTTTTCTTATTTGGCCTAAAGCACACCATGTTTTTGTTTTTGAATATTTTTGATTTTTTCGCTGTCCTATTGACATAATTCTTCATGTTTGTTATATTGTATACAATCATTGTTGTTTATTATTCCCTTAAATCTCTTTTTTGTTATCTGTTTTCTTTTATTTATTGTAAATTATATACAATTTGTTCTGTCGCTATCATGTTCTCACTTTCAGTCCTTCTTATTCTTTGGGAACAATGCAACGACGGCATGCTAAGAGGTGATGTTATTGACAATATGGCATTCCTATAAAACCCACATCGTATCCCCTATCAGGAAAAAATACAATTAGAAAGGAGTCTTACCATCATGAAGCGCACAAACAGAATCTTCCTTTACCTGCTTTCGCTCCTAGTGCTGCTATCACTCTTCGGATGTGCCGCCCCTGCTCCTGGCGCATCGGCGGAACCGGCCACAGAAGCGCCCAGTGCACCAGCAGAAGAACCCGCCGCGCAAGTGGAAACGCCTGCCGAGCAAGAGGAACCGCCTGCCGCAGAGTCAGAGGCTCCCCAGCGGGAACCAGCCACCTTCTCCTTCTTAACGATGATGGCCGCCCGCAGCACCTACGATCTGTGGGAAACGCCGGTCGGTAAGTACCTGGCGGAGCTGACGAATGTCAAACTGGAGATCGAAAATCTCGTAGGATCGGATGTTCGCCAGAAATCGGCATTGCTCATCGCTGCCGGCGAGTATCCCGATCTGATTTACTGTTTTGACGCCTCCGGCGACTTCTATGCCGCAGACGCGCTGGTTCCCCTGAACGATTACATGAAAACGGCAAAGAACCTGTCCAAGTGCTATCCTCCGAACCTGCAGGCTCTTTCTACCCAGGAGGATGGCAACCTGTACTGGCTCAGCCGTCAGGCCACAGAAAACGCCGTTTATCCATCGGCCGCTTTCTTCACCTCCATGGATCTGTTGGCCAAGGCCGGATATCCTCTGATCACCGATTTTTATGAGTGGCAGGATGCCATTGTGGAGTATGTTCAGGCCAACCCCACCTACAACGGACAGCCGCTGATCGCATTCACTATTCCCACCGAGGCGGTTCGCGCCTCCAGCGTGGAGTATGGCGCCTCCCGTTTCTTGGCCGGCTATCCCAACGACGGCCTAACCGCCGTTGATCCGGAAACCTTTGAAGCCAAGGTCATCATGATCCAGGACTACCAGAAAGAGTTTGTTCGCATGATGAACCGCTTCTGGAATCTGGGCATTGGAGATCAGGAAATGTTCATGCAAAATGCCGATCAATACCAGGCGAAGGTGGCTTCCGGCCGCGTTGTTTCCACCTATGACTGGCGCAGCTATCTGGCTGAGGCTTTCGATGCCATCGAGGCGGCGGATCCCTCCCATGCCATGGTTGGCCTTCCCCTTGTTTTGCCGGGTGTGGAAACGGAGCGCTATCGCGGTTCTAGAAGCTTCAACGCCGGCACGGGCCTTTCCATTTCCGTTTCCTGCAAGGATCCGGACCGCGCGTTCCAGTTCCTGGACGATCTTGCCAGCGATGAAGCGCAGGCTGCCATGTATTGGGGCGTAGAAGGCGTGGATTACAGCGTGGGTGAAGACGGCAGCCTGGTCAAGAGCCCCGAGCAGTGGGCCCAGTACTCCGACGGCGACTACCAGCGCTCGCAGGGAATCGGCCAGTTCAGCGACTGGCTCCACTTCCACTGCGCTTTGGAACCCTTTGACTGCGGCACCATCGCTTCTCCGTCCAACACGGAAGAATACGTGCAGTTTGCCTATAAACCCTACGAAAAGGAGTTCCTATCCCATTATGCTGACAGAGGCTACACCTCCTTTGTCAGTTGGTTCAACCCCTCCTACGAAGCGTATTATCAGGGTGGTGCCACCGTACGCCAGCGCATTGCCGCGGATGATCCCCGCAAGATCGCCGGTGACCTTGCCCTTGAATGCACGTTGGAGTATCTGCCGAAGCTTGTAACGGCCTCTGAAGAAGACTTTGACTCCATTTGGGATAAGTTTGTCGCGGAAGTGGAAACCATGCCCATTCACGAATATGAAGAACTGGTCACCCAGATGATCCGCGACAGCCTTTATCTGTATCAACAATAAGCCTCCACTCAGTTCCGTGCGGTGGTACTGCCATGTAGCGGTGCTGCCGCACGGATACTTCCACCTCCCTCTCGCCGGGCCATTTGGGGCTGAACCGGCGAAATGGCAGGCGTGGTTTGAATCCCCTGTTGCCTATGCTTGGCAGCGCGACCTTCCCGGGTTTTTACAACCGTTGCACGTCCTTGGGCTGCCTGCGTGCCGGATGAAAACAACTGTGCGCCGCTATCTGACGTAAAAATTCACAGGCAGCACAAAACGCCGCTTGACAAACCGGTCCGGTTGAGGTAATATACTTTCTGCGCTGAAAAAATGCGCGCGGAATTGTGCCTTTAGCTCAGCTGGATAGAGCGTTTGGCTACGGACCAAAAGGCCGGGGGTTCGAATCCCTCAAGGCACGCCAAAAAGAAAAAGTCGCGAAAGCGGCTTTTT
>JBNRMU010000158.1:0-3151 GCA_050309765.1 Christensenellales bacterium | reverse complement strand
CGATGTCGTCGTCCCAGGGGATAAAGCCCTTATGCCGCACCGCGCCAAGCAGCGTGCCGCCAAGGAGAAAATAGCGAAGCTGCAGCCTGTCGCACACGGAAACAAAGGCCTGTAAAAGGGAAAGCTCGACTTGCTTCAGCCTCTGCGCCTGCTCCAGGTTTTGCTCCACCCCGCTCCCTCCTTCCGCACATCTGTCGTTACTTTTGCCTTTGACAGCACTGTTTCTTTTTCCGAAACCCTGCGAAACACCAACCCGTGCACGCAGTATCCAACGAGCACGTTGGCAAACGTATAGGCCCACGAGGACAAAAGGTCTCCGCGCAGCAGAAAGAAGAAATACAGGGCCGCGGATGGATACAGCATGCGGATCCTGTCCGTATCGTGTCTGCTTTTCCAGTACTTCCTGTCGATGCTGCGGCACAAAAGCCCCAGCAGGAACCCGCCCAGCACAAGGCCAGGAAGTCCGAAATTCATATACGCTTCTGAGACCAGCGGCGCCGATACGTTGGTAAAGCCGAACTGTTCCAGCTCCATGAGCACGGTCGCACCCGTGCCGATGGGTTTTTGCGGCCAGATCGACCTTGGCACGAAGAACAGCAACACGCCGAGCATCTGCCTGCCGCAGACGATCCCCTTTTCCAACACATACCTGCGCACGGAGATGAACATCTGATAGGCGTCGAAATCGCCGGACACATAGCTGACGCGCAGGCTGTCCAGCCAGGCGCTGCCGATCGCGCCCTCCTCCAGGCCCTGCAGGCCGCGCAGACGACCGAGCAGGGGGAACAGCAGCGCAAGCCCCAGGATCAAAACGGGCATATACCAGCGTTCGGCCTTCGTGTCCTTGGCCGCCAGCGTCATCAGTCCGCCGTAAAAGGCGGCCAGCATGAAGCGCGGCATGCCCGTGGGAAAGCAGCCGATCAAAAAGCACAAAAGGGCGATCCCATCCAGCAGATCCATCCTGCGCTCTCTTTTGCAGTGCACGACCGCCACAGCCGCGGAATGATAGAGGATGTTCCGAAACCCATGCGTGAGCAAAAGGTCCAGCGCCGTGGATTCGATCTGCGCATTGCGGTTGCTGTAGCGCAAAAGTATGTTGAAAAAGCCGACGCGGGTGAGAAGATACAGGACGATCATCACATCGCACAGCGCAAGGAACGCCCGCGCCCCGCCGGCCATCCGGCGTTTGGGCTCCTGCCTTTCTTTGTCAGCGATGCCAAGGTAGATGCTGCCGTTGGACCCGAGCAAAAACAGCACGGACCACAGCAGGATCAGCAGGTTGTTCGTAAATATCTCGTCCGCCGTCGGGGCCAGATTCCACACAAAACGGTCGAGCAGATACTGCAAAAGCGGCGCTGTGCCGAAAAAGAAAAACGAAAACAGCCAAAACAACGTGCACAGGCTATAGGGATGTCTGCACAGGCTGAAAAGAAGCATGCAAAGAAAAAAGCTGCAGTTGAGCAAAAAGGAAACGACGATGGCAAATTCGCCCCGCACAACGGCGGCGCTGAAAACGGCGGCCGCGCACAGGCAGAGTGAAAGAGAAAACACTGCGACGGCATATTTGGGCAGGCTGATTTCCCGCATGCGCATAACACCCCCTCCCCTTTTTCTTGCTTGCCTTATCTGTTTTTAGCCGCGGCGTATGGCCTGCCAGGCGGCCGCGATATCGCCTGGGCGTATGACAGCGGAATCCGGCCGTCGGATCGTCTCCGGTGCGCCGCCGGCATCGTAGCAGACCACCCGCGTGCCGCAGGCCTCTGCCTCCAGGTTCACCGTGGGATAGTTGTCGTCGTAACTGGGGTTGAACAGCACGTTTGCCGCCGTGTAAACCTGCGCAAGTTCGCGTGCGTTTTGCACGCGCGAAAGGCCGAGAATGTTGTTCGGCAGCCCGCGCATCTGCTTCTTTTCCAGTCCCACCAGAACGATGCGCCAGTCCTCCGTTAAGAGCTTGGCTAAGGCAAGAAAATCCTTAAAGCCTTTGCGCGGTTCCTTCCAGGCAGAAGAAACGCCCAGCACGATCTTCTTGCCCTCCAACCCGTGACGCTTTTTGAAATCGCCTTGCGTGGGGGCAAACACCGCGTCGTCGATCCTGTTTCTGACAACTTCCACGGGGTATTCCGCCAGGAAGCTATCTTTGAGCTGTTCTCGCAGCCAGACGCTCGGCACGATCAGCTTCATCTGTTTTACATTCAGAAAAGCCTCCATTTTGCGCCTGTAATTGTGGCTGGAACGGTCCACAAAGAGGCTTTTCGGATAGCTGCGTTTCTGCGGGCAATGCTCGCAGCCAGTCTGCCATTTACGGCAGCCGGTCATGGAATAATAGGCACAGTGGCCGGTGAAGGCCCAGCAGTCGTGCAGGGTCCAGCGCAGTTGCATGTCCGGACGGGACTTGATCCAGGCAAACAGCAGGGGATAGTTGAGATAGTAGCCGTGCAGGTTGTGCAAACAGACAAGCTCCGGGTCGAAACCATCGGCCCAGCGCAAAAAGCGCTTCGTCGCCCCATAGGAACCGAGGCCCTGCGCGTCGAAAAGGCGCGCGGCAAGGCCGTGCAGCAGCACGGAAAACGGGCTGCCGATGCGCACGGCAATATCTTCGCACCCATCCAAGTTTGACCGGCTCCGTCCATAGGCAAGCCGTACCGTGTGCCCCTGTGCCTGCAATTCCCGCGCCTGGTTTACGCAGATCCTGCCCGTGCTGCCAAAGCCGCAAACCTCGTTGACCAACAGGACTCGCAAGAAAACACCCTCTCTTTTGCGGCAGACCTCCCTGCCCGCAAAACTATTCCGTTTGCGCCGAGCCTATTTCCTTAGAGAATACGCGCGGCCCCCGCCGAAGTGTGGCGCTGTCCGTCATCACAAAGCCGAGTATGTTCGCGTTTGCAAGTCTGAGCTGCGTCACGGCGTTTTCCACGTCTTCCGATGTGGCCATGTTCTGGCGCACCACCAGCACCACGCCGTCCGCCTGATCGGTCAAAACGACGGCGTCCGTCACCGAGGCGATGGGCGGCGTATCCAGCAGGATGTACCGATACTGCCCGGACAGCTCCTCAAGCAGCCCGCGCATGTGTTTTGAAGATAGCAAGCTGACCGGATTGGGCGGCAGACTGCCCGCGGGCAGCACACTCAATCCGCCCGGCAGGGTATAAAT
>JBNRMU010000157.1:0-16172 GCA_050309765.1 Christensenellales bacterium | reverse complement strand
GGGACTTCGTCCTTGACCTTGGTGTAGACGGGGTTGGGAGAGGACAGAAGCTGGGTGCGGATGTTCTCATCCAGCAGGTCCATGTTCAGCTGATAATACGAGGTGATGGACTCGATGCGCTTGACGTAGGAATCCAGCCTGTAGCCGTAGATTTTCAGGGAGTTCAGCTGCGCCATGAGTACGTCGCGCACAAAATCGGTGCGGTAGTGGGCGGCGGAAACATCCACCAGGTAGATGAGCAGGGACTTATCCATGATATATACTTCGGTGGAAACGGCGGGATAGGTGTGCAGCACGGGCGAATACTCCACATCCGTGATGCGGCCATCTTCTTCGACTTTTAGATGGGTGCGCTCGGATTGCTCGCGCAGTTCCTCTTCGCCGGGCACGTTGTAAACCACGGTGATATCCGCACCGGTGCGGATGTGCTGGTCCAGCACGGCGTCAAAGGTGGTGTTGAAGACCACGTCCGTGCCGCAGAGCACCACATAGCGCTGCGAGGAGCGGCGCAGGTAACCGATGTTGGAACGCAGCGCATCCAGCAAGCCCGTGTAGGCACCCATGTTCTCCTTGGTGACAAAGGGCGGTAGGATGAAAAGGCCATCGCGCTTTCTGTCCAGGTCCCATTCCTTGCCGGAGCCCAGATGATCCATCAGGGAATGGTAGTTGCGCTGGGCAATCAGGCCGACGTTGTTGATGCCGGAATTGACCATGTTGGAGATGAGCACGTCGATCAGACGGTAGCGTCCGCCGAAGGGCATGGCTGCGATGGGACGCGAGCGCGTCAGTTCGCGCAGGCACATGTCGTTTTGAGAGGTGTAGATCAAACCAAAGGTATCTTTCATTGTTGCATCCCCCTTATGCCTTCGCCTTGGCGTTCAGGCTATCGGTATCCACCTGGTCGCCCGGACGCACGACGGAATACTCGGGCAGAGTGGTGTTTTGTCCCACCACGGCGATGCTGCCCACGCCGCCGACCACGGAACTTTCGCCCACGACGGCATGCTCGGACACGATGGCCCGGCGCACGCGCGCGTCCTTGCAGATTTTGGCGCCGTTCATGATGACGGAATTCTCGATGACCGCGCCCTCCTCGACCTCCACGCCGGAGAAGAGGATGGAGTTGATCACCGTGCCGTAAACCTTGCAGCCTTCCGTGACCATGGAATTGGAAACGGAGGCGCCGCTGGCCATAAAGTGGGGCGGCAGACCGGCGTTGCGCGCGTAGATACGCCAGGAGCTGTCGTACAGGTTAAAGGCCGGGGGCGAGAGCAGCAAATCCATATTGGCCTGCCACAGGGACTCGATGGTGCCCACGTCCTTCCAGTAGCCGGAGAAGGGATAGGCGACCATGCGCTTGCCCTCGTTCAGCATGCGCGGGATGATGTCCTTGCCGAAGTCGTTGGAGGAATCGGGGTTGTTCTCGTCCTCGATGAGGTATTCGCGCAGGTCCTTCCAGTTGAACACGTATATGCCCATGGAGGCATTGTTGGACTTGGGATTTTTCGGCTTTTCCTCGAACTCGACGATGTTGCCGTCCTCATCCGTGTTCATGATGCCGTAGCGGGAGGCATCGTCCCAAGGCACCTGATACACGGCGATGGTGCAGTCCGCGCCTTTTTTTTCGTGCAGGGCGATCATATCGGCATAGTCCATCTTGTAGATGTGGTCGCCGGAGAGGATGATGACGTAATCCGGGTCGTACTGGGCGATAAAGCCCATGTTCTGGTAGATGGCGTTGGCCGTGCCCTTATACCAGGTACCCTTTTTTCCCTTGATGTAGGGCGGGAGAACGAACACGCCGCCGCCCATCCTGTCCAGGTCCCAGGGCTTGCCGGCCGCGATGTAGGAGTTCAGCTCCAGCGGCTGATACTGGGTGAGCACGCCCACCACGTCGATGTCGGAATTGGAGCAGTTGGACAGGGGAAAATCGATGATACGATACTTACCGCCGAAGGGGACGGCGGGTTTGGCCGTGTTCTTGGTCAGAACGCCGAGACGGCTGCCCTGGCCGCCGGCCAGAAGCATGGCGACACATTTTTTTCCCATGGAGCTTTACCCTTCTTTCTTAAAAGCAGTCGGTTCACTTTGTGTGGACACAGCTGGTTTATGTCTTGTGCGCGGATGGAATCCGCGATATGGCGAAAATCGATAAAACACGCAGCCAAGCGGCGGCAGGTTGAGACACACGGAAACAGGCTGGCCGTTCCAGGGAATGTGCAGCGTGCGCGCGGGCGCGGACAGATGCCAGTCGCCGGTGCCGTCGAAGGCCGGATCGTCGGAGTTGAAAACCTCTGAAAACGTGCCGCTCACGGGCACGCCGATGCGGTAGCCCTCGTGTGGCACGGGCGTGAAATTGAACACGCACAAAAGCCGGTTGCCCCCTTCATCGGTACGCATGAAGGAGAGGATGGAATGCTCGTTGTCGTCGCTGTTGCACCAGGCAAAGCCGTCCCAGGAGCGGTCGATCTCAAACAGCGCCGGACAGGAGGTATAAAAGCGGTTGAGCGCCGCGGTATATTTCTGCATCTGGGGGTGGCGTTCATACAAAAGCAGGAACCAGTCGAGCTGTTCCAGCTCCTTCCATTCGATGAACTGGCCGAATTCCCCGCCCATGAACAGCAGCTTTTTGCCGGGGTGGGCGTACATATAGCCGAGCGCAAGGCGCAGGGAAGCGAACTTTTGCCAGATGCCCCCGGGCATTTTGTCCAGCAGCGAATGCTTGCCGTGCACCACCTCGTCGTGCGAGAAGGGCAGTATGTAGTTTTCGCTGAAGGCATACATCAGCGAAAACGTGAGCTTGTCGTGGTGGTATTTGCGGTAAACGGAGTCCAACTCCATATAATCCAGGGTGTCGTGCATCCAGCCCATGTTCCACTTGAAGCCAAAGCCCAGGCCGCCCTCGTGCACGGGCCGCGTCACGCCGTCAAAGGCGGTGGCCTCTTCGGCGATGGTGCACACGCCGGGCACTTCCTGATAGACCAGGCGGTTGAGCTTGTGGAAGAAGGCGATGGATTCCAGGTTACGGTTGTCACCGTAGCTGTTGGGATGCCAGGTGCCCGGCTCGTGGTCGTAATCCAGATACAGCATGTAGGAAACGGCGTCCACGCGCAGGCCGTCGGCATGGAACTCCTTGAGCCAGAACATGGCGCTGGACAAAAGGAAGGAAGAAACCTCCGGCCGGCCGACGTCGAACATGCAGGTGCCCCAGGAGCGGTTCTCGGCGCGGGTGGGATCGGCGCTCTCGTATAGAGGCTGGCCGTCGAACAAGCGCAGGGAAAACTCATCCTTGGGGAAGTGCGCCGGCACCCAGTCCAGCAGCACGCCGATGCCTGCCTGATGGAAGCGGTCGATGAGCATCTTAAGCCCGTCCGGCGTGCCGAAGCGCGAATTGGCGGCGAAAAAGCCCGTTACCTGATAGCCCCAGGAAAGGTCCAGCGGATGCTCCATCACGGGCAGCAGCTGCACGTGGGTAAAGCCCATGTCCTTTACATAGGGTACCAGCTCGTCGGCCATGCGCTCATAGGTGTACAGACGCCCTTCTTCGTCCAGGCGCCAGGAGCCCAGGTGCAGCTCGTAGATGCTCATGGGGGTTTTGTAGAGGTTCGTCTGGGCGCGCTTTTTCATCCAAGCGCCGTCCTTCCAGCGGTAGCGGCGGCGCGTATCCAGCGTTTTGGAGGCGGTGCCGGGCCGCGTTTCAAAATGGAAGGCATAAGGGTCGGATTTGAGCACAAGGCCGTTATCGCCCAGGATCGCATATTTGTAGGAGGAGAACTCGGCAAGCTCCTTCACGGTGGTTTCCCAGATGCCGCCGTCTTTGAGCTTCATGGGGTTTTTGTCCGCATTCCAGCCGTTGAAATCGCCGACCACGCTCACACGCTGCGCCCGAGGCGCCCACACGGCAAAGCGATAGCCGTCGCCATAGGCATGGCTGCCCAATTCCTTGTAGGCGTCGATGCAATCCGCAGACTGGAAGTGGATCAACCGTTGCTTGTTCAAGCGCGTTCTCCTTTCCGTATCGGATGGGGAAGGGGTTTGAAAAGAGATTTATTTCTTAACGATATGATAACATGATGGTAGTATTTTTGTCAATTGATGCTTGCCGCAAGCCGCCCCTGCCAAGCAAAAACAGACGGATGGCAAGCGATTTAACTTGTTGCGCGGCGCGGCGCTTGTTACAATAATAAAAAAGGGATAGCCGCAGGCATGTATGCGGAACAAACACAAAAGCATGGATAGCAGAGGAGGAAGACAAATGGAAAAAATTCGTTTGGGAAAAACCGGCTTAATGGTTACCCGTTCGGGCTTTGGCGCGCTGCCCATCCAGCGCCTTACAAAGGAGGATGCCGCGCAGCTTTTGTACAAGGCCTATGAAAGCGGCATCAACTTTTTCGACACAGCAAACGGCTACACCGATTCCGAGGAAAAGATCGGCATGGGACTGAGCAAGGTGCGCGACCAGATCTACATCGCCACCAAGACCGGCTCCAAGACGCCCGACCAGTTCTGGAAGCACCTGGAGCTGTCCCTGACACGCATGAAGACCGACCATGTGGATATCTACCAGTTCCACAACCCCGCCGAGGTGCCGAACGACGAAATGGTCAATTGCATGCAGCGCGCCAAGGAGCAGGGCATGATCCGCCACATCGGCGTGACGGCGCACCGCCTGGACGTGGCCAGGGCCGAGGCCGAAACCGGCATCTATGAGACCATCCAGTTCCCCCTGTCCGCCCTGTCCTCGGACGAGGAGCTCGACTTTATCCGCATGTGCAAGGATAAGGACATCGGCGTGATCGCCATGAAGGCCCTGGCCGGCGGGCTGCTGACCTCCGCAGCGCCGTCCATGGCGTTCCTGCGCCGCTTTGACAACCTGGTGCCCATCTGGGGCATGCAGCGCGAAAGCGAGCTGGAAGAGGTCATCGCCCTGGAAAAGAACCCGCCCGTGCTGGACGAGGCCATGATGGCCCGCATTCAGAAGGACCGCGAGGAGCTGGCCGGCGATTTCTGCCGCGGCTGCGGCTACTGCAAGCCCTGCCCGGTGGGCATCCAGATCGATTTGTGCGCGCGCATGCCGCAGCTGTTGCGCCGCTCGCCGTCCGCACGCTTCCTTTCCGACGAGTTTGCCCCGGAAATGGAAAAGATCAGGGACTGCCTGCACTGCAATACCTGTGTGTCGCGCTGCCCCTACCAGCTCAACACCCCCGCGCTGCTGGAGGCCGCGCTCAAGGATTATGAGCTGATGCGTGCCGGCAAGGTGCAATGAGCATGGACGCGCGCCTGCTGCTGTTTGCCAAATGCCTGGCTGTCGGCATGGGCGTGGTGGTGCTTGGCGGGCTTGTGTGGATCATCGTGTTTGCGCGCCGCCTCAGAAACGCCGCCAATGCGCCTTTGTCCGTGAAGAGCGCAGCGCCTGCACCCGCGCCGACAGAGAAGATACCGCTTTGCGATGTGGCAAGGCGCGAGGCCCTGCGCTGCTTCCACGGGAGCGTGTGCGGCCTTGACTGTAGTCTGCAGCCGATCCTGTCGCGCCTGCCGGAGCCGTTTGCGGGCGAGTGGAGCGCCGCCTTTGTGTACCATTGCCTGTGCCTGAGCGGGCTTCGCCAGAGCCCGGACGCGGCGGAGGGCTTGTCCCCCGCACGCTGCGGCGATTGGGAGACCTGGGCGAAGAAAAAGGGACTGTTCCTTTCAAGAACAGATGCCGCCTTTACCCTGCGTCCCGGTGATCTGGTGCTGTATGCCGAACCGTCCGGACACATGGGCGTCGTGCTGGAAACGGATGAAGAGAACAACCGCCTGACCGCCGCCGAGGGCGATGTGGGCGACGTATCCGCCGTGGTTTCGCGGCCGATCGACGGCCGTATCCGCGGCCGCATCCGCCTGAGCGAATAGGCAAATCCGACAAAACATCAATATGTCCCGGCGCCGGCCGCCTTCTGTGCGACCGGCGCTTTTGCTTGTCCGCTTAGGGGAAGGAAACAGGGGGCAGGAGCGCGAATTAATATAGATGCAGGACGATTTTGCAAGCTTTACGACCTTTTCTGGAGGGAACGAGATGACAGCGCGTCAAAGATGGGAAGAACTGGAAAAGCAGATGCTGGCGCCCTACGCCGCCTTTTCTTCGGAAAGCCGCGGGCGGGAAAGGCCCATCGTCCCCTGCGACATACGTACGGAATTCCAGCGCGACCGCGACCGGATCATCCACTGCAAGTCCTTCCGCCGGCTCAAGCATAAAACGCAGTGTTTCATCACCCCGGAGGGCGACCACTTCCGCACGCGGCTTACCCATACGCTGGAAGTCTCGCAAATCGCCCGCACCATCGCCCGGGCGCTGCGCCTCAACGAGGACCTGTGCGAGGCCATCGCCATGGGGCACGACCTAGGGCATACGCCCTTTGGCCACATGGGCGAAAGAATACTGAACGAGCTCAATCCCCACGGCTTTTCGCACGAAAAACAGTCTGTGCGCGTGGTGGAATACCTGGAAAACGACGGCAAAGGACTGAACCTTACCTTTGAAGTGCGCGACGGTATCCTGAACCACAAAAAGAGCGGCAAGCCCTGCACGCTGGAGGGGGTCATCGTCTCCCTTGCCGACAGGATCGCCTATATCAACCACGACATAGACGACGCCTTGCGCGCCGGCGCCCTGCGCGAGGAGGAGCTGCCCCGCGATCCGGTGGCCGTGCTGGGCGAAAGCCACGGCAAACGGATCGATACCATGATCCGCGACGTGGTGGAGACGAGCCTCGACAGGCCGGTGGTGGAAATGTCCGAAAGGATCGGCAGCGCCACGGAGGAGCTGCGCGACTTTATGTTTGCCAAGGTTTACACCCGCCCTTCCGTAAAGCTGGAGGAGGAGAAGGCGGCGCGTATGCTGCGCTGTCTGTACGAATACTATCAAGAGCATGTGGAACTTTTGCCGGATGAGTTTCGGCCGGATACGACGGGCGGAGATGTGCACACCTGCGTGACCGATTACATCGCCTGCATGACGGATCGCTACGCCGTCAAGTGCTTCACCGCCCTGTTCGTTCCCCAGACGGAAAAGCTGATCCTGGGCTGACGGCGCAGGCAACCCAAAAAGAAACATACATTTTAAGAAGGATTCGATCGGACTTTGACGAATATACACATGCGGCAAAGATCGCATACCGCCGCATGCCTGCTTTTTGGACCGCCATTGATGAAGGAGCGTGGGACATGGCCGGGAGCTTTTCGGATCGCTTCCTGGAGGAGCTGCGCGACCGCACGGATCTGGTCGAGGTCGTATCCTCTTATGTCCCACTCAACAAAAAGGGCTCCAAGTATTGGGGGCTTTGCCCTTTCCACGGCGAAAAAACGCCGTCCTTTTGCGTAGACCGAGAGAAGCAGTTCTATTACTGCTTCGGCTGCCACGCGGGCGGCGACGCCATCCGTTTCGTCCGCGAGATGGAGCATTTGGAATTCACCGAGGCCGTGCGCCTGCTGGCCGAGCGCGCGAACCTTCCTGTGCCGCAGAACCTGGGCCGGGATGCCTCCGCCGCCTCCCGCGGCGAGAAGGAACGCCTGTACGAGGCCTTGGTAGAGGCGGCACGCTTTTTCAACCGCACGCTGTACACGCCAGAGGGGCAGGCGGCCCTTGCCTATCTGCACAAAAGAGGGCTGACGGACAACGTCATCCGCCGTTTCGGCCTTGGCTGTACCGCGCCTGGCGGCGAAAGCCTCACGCGCTATTTGCGCGAAAAGGGTTTTGAGACGCAGGAGCTTGTGCGGGCCAACCTTTCCATGGAGCGGGACGGGCGCGCCTTCGACGTATTTCGGAACCGCGTGATGTTTCCCATCATGGACCCGCGCGGGCGGGTGATCGCCTTCGGCGGCCGCGTGTTGGGGGATGGACAGCCCAAGTATTTGAACTCCACGGACACACCCGTATTCAACAAGCGCAGAAATGTCTACGGTCTTAATTTCCTGCGCAAGAAGGCATTTGCCTACCTGCGGCTGGTGGAGGGCTACATGGATGTGGTCTCCCTGTACCAGCACGGCGTGGACGGCTGTATAGCCACCCTGGGCACGGCCCTTACGCCCGAGCAGGCCCGCCTCATCAAGCGCTACAACGAGAACATCGTCGTCTGCTACGACGGTGACGAGGCCGGCCAGCGCGCCATCCAGCGCGCCATCGGTATCTTCCGCGAGATCGGCACGGATGTGCGCGTGTGCGTGGTGCCGGATGGACAGGACCCGGACGAATACGTGCGCGAGCACGGCGGACAAGCCCTGTTGGGGATTCAAAATATCGAAAGCACGGCGTACCGTCTGAACGTGGCCATGCAGGCGCACGACCTTTCCCGCGAGGAAGAGCGGGCCGCGTATGCGGAGGAGGCAGCTGCCATCCTGAAGGGCGAAAACCCCGTGCAGATCGAACGCTATTTAAAACGCCTGAGCCTGGAAACGGGCTTTTCGCTGGAAACGCTGAGATTGCAGCTGGGCAGCAGCTACAAAACGCAGGAGCTTGCCCCAAAAAGGCATATTTCTCCAGCACGCGGGCAAGATAAGCCGGAACCGGTGCACGTGGCGGCGCAAAGGCGCATCCTCTTGTATCTGTATTCTGGCGGCAGCCTACCGGAGGATAGCTTAAAGCCCGAGGAGTTTAGCGACGACCTGTACCGGAAAATGTACGAAACGCTGCTCTCCGGCGGCAAGAACGCGCTGGTTGCCAGCATGGGCCTGGAGGAGGACGAGGCGCTGCGCGCCCGCATGGCCCGGGTGCTCGCCCAGGACGAGAGCATCGTCCAGGAGGACACGGGCCGCCAGATCAAGGATTGCATTTCCCATATAAAACTCTACTGGATCGACCAAGAAATCGAGCAGTTAACCAAAGAACTTCCCACCCTACCCAAGGAACAGCAGAGGGAAACAGGCGAGCGATTGAACGCCTTACTGACGCGACGTGGCCGGTACAGCCAGACCGGTCGAAAGGAGTGAACCTCTTGTCCAACAAGGATGCGAAACTGGATCGCATTGAGGAAATTGTGGAAACCGGCAAGAAGAAGGGCGTGCTCACCCAGCAGGAAGTCAACGACTCCCTAAATGAGGTGGAAATCAGCCCCGAGCAGTACGAAAAGCTGCTCGACTCGCTGGAGCAGATGGGCATCGACGTTGTGGGCGAGATGGTCGAAAGGGATAACGAGCCCGAGATCGATCCCCAGGCCGAGGACCTTTCTGTGCCCGACGGCGTTTCCACGGACGATCCCGTGCGCATGTATTTAAAGGAGATCGGCAAGGTGCCGCTTCTTACGGCTGCAGAGGAGATCGAGATCGCGCGGCAGATGGGCCTGAGCAAGTCCGACGACCCCGCCGAGCGCGAGCTGGCCGCCCAGGCCAAGAGCAAGCTGGCGGAGGCGAACCTGCGCCTGGTCGTCTCCATCGCCAAGCGCTACGTGGGCCGCGGCATGCAGTTCCTCGACCTGATCCAGGAAGGAAACCTGGGCCTGATCAAGGCCGTAGAAAAATTCGACTATGCCAAGGGCTATAAGTTCTCCACCTATGCCACCTGGTGGATCCGCCAGGCCATCACCAGGGCCATTGCCGACCAGGCGCGCACCATCCGCATCCCCGTGCACATGGTGGAGACCATCAACAAGCTCATCCGCATCTCACGCCAGCTCCTGCAGGAGTACGGCCGCGAGCCGCAGCCGGAGGAGATTGCCGAGTACATGGGCATTTCCGAGGAAAAGGTGCGAGAAATCATCAAGATCGCGCAGGAGCCTGTGTCCCTGGAGACCCCCATCGGCGAGGAGGAGGACAGCCACTTAGGCGACTTTATCCCCGACGACGAAGCGCCCGCGCCCGCGGAGGCCGCCGCCTTCACCCTGCTTAAGGAACAGCTGATGGATGTGCTGGATACCCTGACCCCCCGTGAGGAAAAGGTCCTGCGCCTGCGCTTCGGCCTGGACGACGGCCGCGCCCGCACGTTGGAGGAGGTCGGCAAGGAGTTCAACGTCACCCGCGAGCGCATCCGCCAGATCGAGGCCAAGGCCCTGCGCAAGCTGCGCCATCCGAGCCGCTCCAAGAAGCTCAAGGATTTCCTCGATTGAGCAACGGCCGTGTTTTTATGCGCCTTCGTAGAAGCTGCGGAGGCGCTTTTTGTACCCGATATAAGCATGGGAGGAAAGTTCAATGGTGGACGAACGCCTGCGCATGGCCGCGGAGCTTTTAGGCCCCTGCGAGCGCTTTGTGGACGTGGGCGCCAACCATGGCTTTCTGGCCGCGCACATGCTCAAAAGCGGGCTGTGCCGCGAGGCCGTCCTCACGGATATAAGCCCTCAGGCGCTGGAGAGGGCCCGCCGTACCCTGCGCGAGGAGGGGTTGGAAGATCTCGCCCGCCTCGTGGTGACGGACGGGCTCATGGGCATCGATCTTTTGCCGCAGGACGGCGTGGCCGTGTGCGGCATGGGCGCGCGCACCATCCTGCACATACTGAAAAGCCCCCTGCCCTGCCGGGCGGTTCTGCAGGCAAATGTGGAGCTTGCCTTTTTGAGGCAAAGCCTGGCAAAAAGGGGTCTTATGATTGTAAACGAGCGCATCGCCCAAAGCGGCGGCCGGCTGTATGTGCTCATCTGTGCGCAGCCGGGAAAGGAGCGCCCCTACACGGAGAGAGAAGCGGTGCTCGGCCGCTTCCTGCGCGACGACCCGCTGTTTTTGCCCTATCTTGCCTGGCGCAGGGGCGTGGCCCAAACGGCGCTCAAAGGCGCGCAGGCCGGCCATGACGAAGGCAAGCTGCGCCGTGCAAAAATGGAAGCAGAAGCATTGGAGGAAGCTTGGCATGAAAATGGATGAACTGCTGAAAAAGCTGGACGCTTTTGCACCCTTTGATACAGCTGAGGAGTGGGACAATGTGGGCCTGTTGGAGGGAGATAAGCAGCGCGAGGTTTCGCGCGTGCTCGTCTGCCTGGATGCGGACGCGGGTGCGATCGCGGAAGCCGAACGCCTGGGTGCGGACCTGGTCTTAAGCCATCACCCGCTTTTATTCGACCCCCTCAAGAACCTGAGCGAGGGCTATGAGGCGGCGCTTTTGTGCCGTCTGATCAAAAAGGACATCGCCCTGATCGCCATGCATACGAACCTGGACAAGGCGCCGGGCGGCGTGAACGACAGTTTGCTTGCGGCGCTGGGACTTGAATCCTCGGCGAAGGAGGGCTTTGTGTTCGCCGCCGACTTCGATGAGCAGCTTACGGCGGGCGCGCTTTTGCAGCAAGTGCGGCAGAAGCTCAACCCGCAAACCTGGTTTTACGGAAAAGAGGATATGCCCGTGCGGCGGCTGTGCGTGTGCTCCGGCGGGGGCGGCGAGTTTTTTGAAAGCGCCTGCACGATGGGCGCGCAGGCCTTTTTGACCGGCGAGATGCAGCAGCACCACATACTGCGTGCGCGCGCCCTGGGCCTGCAGGTCTTCATCGCCGGGCACGGCCCCACGGAAGAGCCGGTCATAGAGCCCCTGGCCGCCCGCCTGCGCGAAATGGGCCTTTGCGCCTTTGCGTATACGCAAAAAGAAGGTTAAAAAGGCATAAAAAAGCCAAAATGCCCGCAAAAAGCCCCTTGACAGAGGCCTCGTGCATCTGGTATAGTACCTTTGTTTGAAAGAAGAAGCTTCCCGCTTCTCACCCTGCGGCCTTTCGTCTTGCAGCGGTCATGAATCAAAAGAACAGTGTATTCGGCGTATGCCGCCGTATCCATGCGTTTGTTCAGAAGCGGGAGGAAAGTATTCCCCGCTTCTTTTGTTTTGCCTAAAGAGGGAAATAAACCGGAGGTGCAGCGCAAGCAACATGAACATGATGATCAATGAGGAAATCCGCGACCGGGAAGTCCGCTTAATCGGTCCCGACGGGGAACAACTGGGTATCATGCCCACCAGCCAGGCTTTGGACATCGCCGAGGAACGCGAGCTGGATTTGGTCAAGATCGCCCCCACGGCCAAGCCGCCGGTGTGCAAACTGATGGATTACGGCAAGTTCCGCTACGAGCAATCCAAGCGGGAAAAGGAAGCGCGGAAGAATCAAAAGGTCATTTCTGTGAAGGAAGTGCGGCTCTCGCCCACCATCGAGGAGCACGACACGCAGGTTCGTGTGCGCGACTGCATCAAGTTCTTGCAGGATGGCAACAAGATCAAGGTGTCCATCCGCTTCAGGGGCCGCATGGTGACCCATTCGGACATCGGCCTGCAGGTGATGAACTCGTTCTTTGACCAGGTTAAGGAGTATGCGACAATGGACCGCGCCCCCAGCACGGAAGGCCGGACCATGACCATGATGCTCTCGCCAAAGAAGGACAAGTGATCATAGAATTATCATCTCCAAGAGAGGAGGAAACAAGCATGCCTAAGCAAAAAACGCATCGCGGCGCAGCCAAGCGCTTTTCTCTGACCGGTACGGGCAAGATCAAGCGCGCCAAGGCATATAAGAGCCATATCCTCAACAAGAAAACCACCAAGCGCAAGCGCAATCTGCGCAAGCCCACTTTGGTTGCCGAAACCGAAGCCAGAACCGTAAAGAAAATGATCCCCTACAAGTAAAAGACTTGTGGCACGTGAATCTAAGGAGGCAAACAACAAATGGCCAGAATTAAAATGTCGGTCAACGCCAAAAAGCGCCGCAGGAAGGTCTTTAAGCTTGCTAAGGGTTATTTTGGCGCCAAGTCCAAGCAGTTCCGCGCCGCGAACGAGCAGGTTGCCCGTTCCCTGCGCTACGCATACATCGGCCGCAGGCTGCGCAAGCGCGACTTCCGCAAGCTGTGGATCGCCCGCATCAACGCCGCGGTTCGTCCCTATGGCATGAGCTACAGCCGCTTTATCAACGGCCTCAAGCTTGCCGATGTGAACCTGAACCGCAAGGTGCTCGCGGACATGGCCGTGAACGATCCGGTGGCCTTCGGCAAGGTCGTGGAGCTTGCCAAGTCCAAGCTGGCGTAAACCTATCCGACGAACAGGAAAAATGCGTACATCAAAAGGCGCGCCAAAGCAGAACGGCGCGCCTTTTTTCCATGTGAGTAAAAATGGGGAGGGGTTTTGTGCAGTATCTGGAGAGCACGCAAAATGCCCAGGTGAAACAGATGCGCGCCCTGCGCATGGCCAAGGCGCGGCGCGAAAGCGGCTGCTTTTTGGTCGAAGGCGTAAAGCTGTGCGGCGAGGCGCTTAGCTGCGGGCTTGAAATCAGCTGCCTGTTTGTGGAAAAGGGCTTTGAAAACGATGCCCAGATCGCGCCGCTCAGCGCCGCTGCCCGGCAAAGCTTTGTCGTTAGCAGGCGCGTGCTGGAAAACGTGTGCGAGACCAAGACCCCCCAGCCGGTCGTGCTCAGCGCCCGTTTTCCGGCGGAAAGAAAGCTTGCCTTTCCCCAGGTGGCGCTGGACGGAGTGCAGGACCCCGGAAACCTGGGCGCAATCCTGCGAACCTGCGACGCCGCCGGCTTTTGCGCGGTGCTGGGCGAAGGCAGCGCGGACCCTTATTCGCCCAAGGCTGTGCGCGCGGCAATGGGATCGGTGTTCCGCGTGCCCTTCCTTCGGCATGTCGATTTGCCGGCCTATTTGGAAAACGCGCGCAAGGGCGGCGCGGAAGTGATCGTGTCTGCGCTGGACGGCAGTAACTTTTTTGAAAGGGAGCCTTTGCCGCAGGATACAATCCTCGTCATCGGCAGCGAGGGACAGGGCGTATCGCCCGCTGTGCGCAAAACGGCCAGCCATGTTTACAAGCTGCCCATGCGCGGCGGGGCAGAATCGCTCAACGCCTCGGTGGCAGCCGGTATCCTGATATACGAACTGTATCGTGGCATGATTGTAAACGAACTCTGAACATTGCGCCCAGGCGTTTGACGCTGTCCGGCGGCCGTGTTACTATTAGGGCGCGGCAAAATACCGCGCAATGATTTCACTTGGAGGCATTCAATGAATATGAAACGATCCTTGGCTCTCCTGCTTGTGCTGGCGCTCGTATCCGTGGTGCTTGTCGGCTGCGACCCCTGCGCCCTGCTATATGGCACCTGGACGAGTGAGGACGAGAACAGCGAATACTCCTTCGCTAAGGACGGCGAGGGTAAAACCGTCTTCATGCAGTTTCCCGTCCCCTTCACCTATACCTATAAGGACGGTTATCTGACCGTGTTTTACACTGAGGACATCAAGGAGGAAGGTCAGGTGACCTTCTACGGCGATCACGAATTCGTTTGGGAGCGCCTGGAGGACGACGGAACCACTTCGGAAACCTACTTCACCAGAAAGATCGAGGAATAAGGCCTGCGGGAGAATGTAAATGCGGATCGAGACCCAAAGGCTGGTCGTGCGCGATTTACAGATATCCGACGCCGAGGCCTTTGCCCGCATGGCAAAGGACGGCAGCCTTACGGACATCGGCTTTGACAAGGATGCAGAAAGCTGGATACAGGACTGGATAAAGAAAGCCATGGCCCTTTTATCCGCAGACGACCCGAGAAAAGACTATCTGGCCTATGCGATCGAGCGAAAGGAAGACGGCGCCGTGATCGGTTCGGTCGGCTGCTCGTACTATCGCGATTTGCAAAAGGTCGGCGCGACGTATTTCATCGGCGCAAAGTATCGGGGCAGCGGCTATGCGGCCGAGGCGCTGCGGGCGTATGTGTCCGTATTCTTTGCCCGCTATGGCGTTTTTGAGCTCATCGCGACGATCCGCGAGGAGAACATCCCTTCCTGGAAAACCATAGAGCACGCCGGCTTTATCCTGGCGGAAAAAAGGCTGTATCGCGACAGCGGCGATCCCGCTGCGCAGCTATACCGTTTTTATGTTTGCAGGCGGTCATAATCAGAAAAAACGAAACAAAAAGCCCTCATGCAGAACCTTGATGTTTCTGCATGGGGGCTTTTGCATTCCTTTTTTGCTTTAAATCAATGCGCTTTCAAAACAGCGCCCAGGGATCGCCCGTGAACACTTCAGAGAAAAAGCCCATGGAGGATGGAGGCTCATTCTCCGCATACAGGTGCGAAAGGTCGCCGATGCTCTGCGTACGGAAGCAGCATATGTCCTTTTCGCGATGCTGGGTGCACACGGTGGTCACCGAGCTCGGCAGGACGCAGAGCGTCTGCCAGAACACGGGCGTGGCGACGTTCATCAGGTGCGAAAGCATCACGAACTGCACGCCCAGGTGGCAGAACACGAGGATGGTGTCCCGGTTGGGCGCAAGGGGGCGGTAGAGCAGGCCTTCCCGCTTATAGCCGTGGCGCAGGAGCAGGGCGTCCAGCCCGTCCCAGACCTGCCGGACGCCCTCGGCCACGTCGTCGCCGCCCTGCATGGTCTCGTCCTGCGTCCAGCGATCCCTGTCCAGCAAAAGTGGATGGGCCGACCAGTAGCTGTCCGGCAAATCCCAGGGAGCGCCGGGCCGATCGCGGTCGGGCCGGGGGACGCGGCAAGGGAATTCCCGCAGCCAGGGCAGGATCTCCGCCTCGCGGCCCAGGGCCTTGAGGGTAAAGCTGGCCGTGTCCTTCGCCCTTCCGAGCGGGGAACAATAGATGGCCTTTATATCCAGTTTGGACAGGCGATGCGAGAGGATCTCGGCTTCCTTCCAGCCCTTGGGCGTTAAGGAGTCGATGGAATAGTCCGGCTCCGCATGGCGGATAAAGAGAATTTTCATGGGCGTGACGTTCCTTTATTCTGTTTCCTTCATAAAATGGAGCGCGATATTGCGAAACGGCGCAAAGGCCGAAGGCATCGCCAGGGAGAGAAGCGTTTGCCTGTCCGCAAAGATACAGCCGTCCGGCAGCGCGTCCGCGTCGGCGGCATACAGCTCCATGTTCCAGACCCTGTGGGTGAACACATGCCTGTGCGTACAGAGGCATTCGCCCTTTGGCACAAGCGGCAGGTGGTGGGGAAATTCCCAAAGTCCCGCCAGCATGCCTCTGGCCGGCCGCTTGCGCACGAGCACGCGATCCCCTTGCCGTACAAGAAAGACGGGAAAGCTTTCTTCCTGCCGCGAGGTCTTGATTTGGCGCTTGGGGTAGGCGTCCTGCAGGCCGTCCGCAAAGGCGGCGCAGAAGGGGCGCAGGGGACAGGGCGTGCATTTGGGAGAAAGCGGCGTGCACACGGTGGCGCCCAGATCCATCAGTGCCTGGTTGAAGGCACCGGGATCGGCCGCTTCCGGCAGGAGAGCAAGCGCCCAGGCGCCGGCGGCCTTCGTCGC
>JBNRMU010000156.1:0-5674 GCA_050309765.1 Christensenellales bacterium | reverse complement strand
CCTTCGACGTGCACTATCCAAGCCAGGCGCGGCTGGAGGTCTACGGTTCCGAGGGCACGCTGTTCTGCCCCGATCCCAACACCTTCGGCGGCCCCGTTAAGCTGTTCCGCCCCGAAACGGGCGAGCTCAAGGAGATTCCCCTGCTGTTCGACTATGCCGAGAACTCCCGCGCCCTGGGCCTTGCCGACATGGCAAAGGCGATCCGCACGGGCAGGGACTACCGCGCAAGCTACCGCCAGACCCAGCATGTGCTGGAAATCCTGACCGGCTTCGAAAAGAGCAGCCGCGAGGGAAAATACCTGCCGCTGACCACCAGGTACGAGCGGGCGATGCCCATGGTAAAGGCAAAGCTGAACGGCGTGCTGGACGACTGATAAGACCGCAGGGACAGAAGGGACCGCGTCCGACCGGGCGCGGCCCCTTGTTTTTTCACAGAAAACGGCTTTTTGCACCGGCAGAGGGCTGAGCCGGACCGCGGGTGCCGCCCGGCCGCAGGCAACACAGACATTTAATACTTGCCCATGCAGGCAATCCCTTGACACTTAAAAAACTACACTTTAGACTAAAAGAAACAAAAAAGAAGAAGGAACAAGGGGGTCTTGATCGTATGGCCACGGGTCTTGCCAAATACTTTTCCACCCAGGATATGACACAGGGAAAGCCCTGGAAGAACCTGGTGCAGTTTGCCATTCCGCTGCTGATCGGCAACGTTGCCCAGCAGCTTTACAACACCGTGGACTCCATCGTCGTCGGCCGCTATGTGGGCGATACGGCGCTGGCGGCCGTAGGCGCGTCTGGTCCCCTCATCAACCTTCTGCTTATTTTGTTCATGGGTATTTCCACCGGCGCCGGCATTATGGTTTCGCAGTATTTCGGCGCCAAGGAGAAAAATCTGCTCTCCCGGACGGTGGGCACCACCGTTACGCTGACGTTCGTCGCCTGCGTGTTCATCATGATCGTGGGCCCGCTGCTCACCAGGCCGCTGCTGCGGCTTCTGAACACCCCGCCGGATGTGTACGAGGGCGCGGCCACCTACCTGATCATCATCTTCGTGGGCATCCTGGGCGGCGGCTATTACAACATCATCTCCGGCATCCTGCGCGGCCTCGGCGACTCGTTCATGCCGCTTGTGTTCCTGCTCGTGACCACCATGATGAACATCGTGCTGGACATCCTCTTTGTTGCCGCCTTCCGCTGGGGCATCGCCGGCGTTGCCTGGGCGACGGTCATCTCGCAGGTGATCTCCGCCACGCTGTGCGTGTTCAAGCTCCTGCGCATGAAGGGCGTGCTGGACCTGCACAAGGAAATGTACGTGCCCGACAGGGAGCTGAGCATAAAGCTGGTCCGGCTCGGCCTGCCCGCCGGCATCACCCAGGCCATCTTCTCCATGGCAGCCATCGTCGTGCAGTCTTTGACCAACAGCTTCGGCACCATCGTGATCGCCTGCTCCACGGCCATCATGCGCGTGGACGGCTTTGCCATGATGCCCAACTTCACCTTCGGCATCGCAATGTCCACCTTCGCCGGGCAGAACATAGGCGCCAACCGCATGGACCGCGTGGAGGAGGGCACCAGGGTCGGCATGTGGATGGGCATGTGCGTTTCCGTCATCCTCGTCCTGATGATCCTCATCTTCGGCAAATGGCTGATGAGCATGTTCACCACCACGCAGCAGGTCATAGACCTCGGCGTGCGCATGCTGCGCATCCTGGCCCTCGGCTACGTCGCCATGGGCGTGACGCAGATCCTCTCCGGCGTGATGCGCGGTGCGGGCGATACCATGACCCCGATGTGGATCTCCATCATCACCACCGTGGCCATCCGTGTGCCGATCGCCTACGGCATCGCCTATATGTCCAGGAGCGAAATGTATCCCAACGGCAGGCCGGAGGCGCTGTTCATTTCCCTGCTGGTCGCCTGGGTGCTGGGCGCCGTGATCACCTGCATCTGCTATAAGATCGGCAAGTGGAAGAACAAGTCCATCTTGGGCGGGCCCAGGACGGAGATGGACGAATGAGCAAAGCATTAGAGGTATTGATGCTGGTGTGCTTCGGGCTTTCCTGGCCGTTCAACCTGGCAAAGTCCATCAAGACCCGCTCCACCAGGGGCAAGAGCCTGGTGTTTCTGTGGGCCATCGTCATCGGCTACCTGTGCGGCATCGCCGCCAAGCTCGTCTCCCGCGCGCCGTTTCGGGAGTATTGGTATGTGTATCTCGTATACATGCTCAATACCGTGATGGTGGCAGGCGACCTGGTGCTGTACTACGTGAACCGCAGGCGCGAAAGAGCCGAAGAAACCCGATAATACAGACAACAAAAGCATGGACCGTATTTGCCACAAAAAAATAACGGTCCATGCTTTACTTGTGTTTGCAATCTGTTTGTGTATCCGCTATACTAAACAGAAGATAAAACATATACTGGAGATCGTGACGAGATGAAGGCTGAAACAGGAATCGAAAGGGAAGAGGAGCGCAGGCCGTCTCCGGCCGCGGAAGCTCCCAAAAAGAAAAAGATAGAAATAGACATCGAAACGCCAGAACAGAAAAAGCGCATCCTGCTGATCATCGCCCTGATGTGGCCGGCCCTGGCGGAGAACCTGCTGGCATCCCTGGTGTCCATGGTGGACATGATGATGGTGTCGGGCCTTGGCGCCTATGCCATCTCGGCCGTTGGCCTGGTGACGCAGCCGCGCTTTATCATGCTTTCCGCCTTTATGGCCCTGTCCGTTGGCTCCACGGCGCTGGTGGCAAGGTTCAAGGGCGCAAACGACCCCGAGAACGCCAACAACGTGCTCAACCAGTCGCTGATCGTCACCGCGGCGCTGACGCTGGTTCTGTGCGTGGTGATGGCCTTCTTTGCCGACGACATCATCTATTTCCTGGCCGGATCGGAGATCTCGCAGACCACCATCGACGCGGCCATCTCCTACTTTGACGTGCAGATCGTGGGCTTCCCGCTGCTGTCTCTGACCTTTACCATGAACGCCGTCCTGCGCGGCGCCGGCAACACCCGCGCGTCCTTCTTCAGCAACACGGCGGCCAACCTGGTCAACGTCTTCTTCAACTACTGCCTCATCCACGGCAGGCTCGGCTTCCCGGCCCTGGGTGTGCGCGGCGCGTCCATCGCCACGGTCATCGGCCAGGGCGTCGCCTTCCTGTTCTGCGCCTACCTGCTGATCAGCGGCAGGCAGTACGTGCGCATCGATTTCAAAAAGAAGCTGCGCGTGGACTTCTCCATGATCGGCCGCATCCTGCGCATCGGCATCCCCGCCCTGATCGAACAGGTGGTCATGCGCGTGGGCATGCTGCTGTTCACCATGACGGTCACCTCCCTCGGCGACGACCCCTATGCCGCGCACATGGTGGCGATGAACATCCAGCAGCTCTCCTTTACCACCGGCATGGCCTTCGGCACCGCGGCCACCACATTGGTGGGCCAGTGCCTCGGCCGAAAACGCGCCGACCTTGCCCGCGTGTATGTGCGGCTTACGCAGAACATGGGCTACGTCGTGTCCTTCCTTGTGGCGTTTTTCCTGTTCTTCTTCGGCGGGACGGTGGCAAGGCTGTATTCCAGCGAGGCCGTGATCATCGGCATGGCGGCGCAGGTGCTCAAGATCGTTGCCGTTTCCAACCCGCTCTCCAACGCGCGCTTCGTCTATACATCGGCCCTGCGCGGCGCGGGCGATTCGCGCTTTACCGCTTTCATCACCTTCATCGGCGTGCTGATCATCCGCCCCGGGGTCAGCTATCTGCTGATCACGCTGTTCAACATGGGACTGACCGGCGTGTGGATCGCGCTGGTGTCCGATTCTCTGTGCTGCTGCCTGCTGGCGTTTCTGCGCTACCGCGGCGGCAAGTGGGCGACCATCAAGGTATAAAAAACAAACTTCGGTTTCAAAGGAGCGGGAAGATGCCCGCTCCTTTTTGCATATTTGCTTTACAAGGAATTAAACCATTTCAGCTTTTACTAATTTAGATGCGCCGTGTATACTGCATAAGGACTGGAGGGAAGGGAAGTGGAGGAAAAGGTTCTCAAGGCCCTGGGCGATCCCACGCGCTTCCGGCTCTTGCAGCTGATGGCCCGCCGCAGCTACTGCGTGGGCGCGCTGGCAAGGATCAGCCGTATGTCGCAGTCTGCCGTGTCCCAGCACCTGAAGGTTCTGCGCGAGGCAGGACTTGCCTACGGCGAAAAGATCGGCTACTATACGCATTACCGCGTGGACAAGCAGGCGCTGGAAAAGGTGGTCTCTGCCCTGCAGGCGATCCTTGTCGAAGACCGCAGGCCCTGCGACGGCCCGTTTTACGGCTGCCCGCAGTCCGAATACGTGCGCTGCAGGGCCTATGTGCCGCCGGAAGAAAGAGAGAAGGAGAACAGGGGAGTATGCTGAAAAGATTCATTCATTATTACGGACCGCATAAAAAGATGCTTGCGCTGGACATGCTTGCATCGTTCCTCATTTCCGTCATCGGCATGGTCTACCCGGTCGTGACGAACAGGATGCTCAATATCTACATCCCCCAGAGGATGTATTCCACCATCGTCATCGCGGGCATCATCGTGTTGGCGCTGTACGCGACGCGCATGCTCCTGCGCTACTTTGTGCAGTATTACGGCCACATGATCGGCGTCAGGATGCAGTCGCAGATGCGCCAGGACCTGTTCGCCCATCTGGAAAAGCTGCCCTTCAGTTTTTACGACGACCATGAGACGGGCCGCATCATGACCCGCATCACGTCCGACCTGTTCGAACTGTGCGAGCTGGCCCACCACGGCCCGGAGAACCTGCTCATCAGCTCCGCCATGATCCTTCTGTCGTTCACCTACCTGTGCACGATCGACTGGGTATTGACGCTCATCATCTTTGCCTGCGTGCCCATCCTCGTCACGGTCACGCTGCATTTCCGCAAGGAGATGGGTGCGGCCTTTGACGAGCGCCGCCGCAGCAACGCCACCATCAATGCAGCGGTGGAGAGCAGTGTCACCGGCATCCGCGTGACCAAGGCGTACACCAACGCCAAGAGCGAGGTCAAAAAGTTCGCAAAGGGCGACCAGCAGTTCGTCAACGCGTCGCGCCGCGCTTACCACGCCATGGCCATGTTCTCGTCCTCAACGGCATTCGTGACCGATGTGTTCAACGTCATCATCCTCATCGCCGGCGGATTGTTCCTGTATTCCGGCCGCATCAGTTTCGGCGATTATTCCACCTTCATCGTTTCCGTCAACCTGTTCATAAACCCCGTCAACACACTCATCAACTTCATGGAGCAGTACCAAAACGGCGTCAGCGGCTTCAAGCGCTTTGTGGAGATCATGGAGGAGAAGCCCGAGGCGGACGCGCCGGACGCGCAGGAGCTCAAGGACGTGAAGGGCGACATCGAGTTTTGCAACGTCAGCTATGCCTACGGCGATTCGCAGGAAGTGCTGCATAACGTGAACCTTAAGATCCAGCACGGGAGCAAGCTGGCCCTCGTCGGCCCCTCCGGCGGCGGCAAGACCACGCTGTGCCACCTGCTGCCCAACTTCTACCGCCTAGGCGAGGGGGACGGCTCCATCCTGATCGACGGCAAGGATATCCGCAGCCTGACGCTGGAATCCGTGCGCCGCAGCATCGGCATCGTCCAGCAGGATGTGTTCCTGTTCGTAGGCACCATCCGCGAGAACATACTCTACGG
>JBNRMU010000155.1:0-3678 GCA_050309765.1 Christensenellales bacterium | reverse complement strand
GATGGGCATGTGCGTGTCCGTCATCCTTGTCCTGATGATCCTGATCTTCGGCAAATGGCTGATGAGCATGTTCACCACCACGCAGCAGGTCATTGATCTTGGCGTGCGCATGCTGCGCATCCTGACCCTGGGTTATGTCGCCATGGGCGTGACGCAGATCCTCTCCGGCGTGATGCGCGGCGCGGGCGATACCATGACCCCGATGTGGATCTCCATCATCACCACCGTGGCCATCCGCGTGCCCATCGCCTACGGCATTGCCTACCTGACCCGCAGCGAGCTGTATCCCAACGGCCGCCCCGAGGCGCTGTTTATCTCGCTTTTGATCGCCTGGGTGCTGGGCGCTGTGATCACCTGCGTGTGCTATAAAGTTGGAAAGTGGAAGAACAAGTCCATCCTCGGCGTGCCCAAGGCGGAGATGGACGAATGAGCAAAGCATTAGAGGTATTGATGCTCGTCTGCTTTGGGCTTTCCTGGCCGTTCAACCTGGCAAAGTCCATCCGCACGCGCTCCACCAAGGGCAAAAGCCTGGTGTTTTTGTGGGCCATCGTCATCGGCTACCTGTGCGGAATTGCCGCCAAGCTCGTTTCCCGCGCACCCTTTGCGGAGTATTGGTATGTGTATCTCGTATACGTGCTCAACACCGTGATGGTGGCAAGCGACCTTGTGCTGTATTACATCAACCGCGTGCGGGAAAAAAGGGCCGAAAACTAATAACCAACAAAGTGTAAAGCATGGAACGTATTTTGTCGCAAAAAAATAACGTTCCATGCTTTACTTGTGTTTGCAATCTGTTTGCCCATCCGCTATACTAAAACGTGAAATAAAACAGAAAGACGTACTGGAGATCGTGATGAGATGAAGGCTGAAACAGAAATGGAAAAGGCAGTGGAGCAGGCACCCTCTTCAACCGCCGTTGCTCCCAAGAAGAAAAAGATCGAAATCGACATCGAAACGCCGGAACAGAAAAAACGCGTCCTGCTGATCATCGCCCTGATGTGGCCCGCCCTGGCGGAAAACCTGCTGGCCTCTCTGGTGTCCATGGTGGACATGATGATGGTCTCGGGCCTGGGCTCCTACGCCATCTCCGCCGTGGGGCTGGTGACGCAGCCGCGTTTTATCATGCTTTCCGCTTTTATGGCCCTTTCCGTGGGCTCAACGGCGCTGGTGGCAAGGTTCAAGGGTGCAAACGATCCGGAAAACGCCAACAACGTGCTCAACCAGTCGCTGATCGTCACCGCGGTGCTGACGCTGGTTTTGTGCGTGCTGATGGCCTTTTTTGCCGACGACATCATTTATTTCCTCGCCGGATCGGAGATCTCGCAGACCACCATCGACGCGGCCATTTCCTACTTTGACGTGCAGATCGTGGGCTTCCCGCTGCTGTCGCTGACGTTTACCATGAACGCCGTTTTGCGCGGCGCCGGCAACACCCGCGCCTCCTTCTTCAGCAATACGGCGGCCAACCTGGTCAACGTCTTTTTTAACTACTGCCTCATCCACGGCAGGCTCGGTTTCCCGGCCCTGGGCGTGCGCGGCGCGTCCATCGCCACGGTCATCGGCCAGGGCGTGGCGTTCCTGTTCTGCGCGTACCTGCTGCTCAGCGGCAGACAGTACGTGCGCATCGATTTCAAGCAGAAACTGCGCGTGGACTTCTCCATGATCGGCCGCATCCTGCGCATCGGCATTCCCGCCCTGATCGAGCAGGTGGTCATGCGCGTGGGCATGCTGCTGTTCACCATGACGGTCACTTCCCTGGGCGACGATCCCTATGCCGCGCACATGGTGGCCATGAACATCCAGCAGTTGTCCTTTACCACCGGCATGGCCTTCGGCACGGCGGCCACCACGTTGGTGGGCCAGTGCCTGGGCCGAAAGCGCGCCGACCTTGCCAGGGTATACGTGCGGCTTACGCAGAACATGGGCTACGTCGTTTCCTTCCTGGTGGCGTTTTTCCTGTTCTTCTTCGGCGGTACGGTGGCAAGGCTGTATTCCAGCGAGGCCGTGATCATCGGCATGGCCGCGCAGGTGCTCAAGATCGTAGCCGTTTCCAACCCGCTTTCCAATGCCCGCTTCGTCTACACTTCGGCTCTGCGCGGCGCGGGAGATTCGCAGTTTACGGCCTTTATCACCTTTATCGGTGTGCTGATCATTCGCCCCGGGGTCAGCTATCTGCTGATCACGCTGTTCAATATGGGCCTGACCGGCGTGTGGATTGCGCTGGTGTCCGATTCGCTGTGCTGCTGTCTGCTGGCGTTTTTGCGCTACCGCGGCGGCAAGTGGGCGACCATCAAGGTATAAAGCAAGAAGAATGCAAAAAGGAGCGGACGGCTGTCCGCTCCTTTTTATGTGCGTTTCTGTTTACAAGGAATTAAACCATTTCAGCATTTACTTATTTAGACGCGCCGTGTATACTGCATAAGGATTGGAGGGAAGGCAGTGGAAGAAAGAGTCCTCAAGGCCCTGGGCGACCCTACGCGCTTCCAGCTTTTGCAGTTGATGGCGCAGCGCAGCTACTGCGTGCGCGCGCTGGCAAGGATCAGCCATATGACGGAGTCTGCCGTGTCCCAGCACCTGAAGGTTTTGCGCGAGGCCGGCCTTGCCTACGGCGAAAAGATCGGCTATTACACGCACTACCGCGTGGACAAGCAGGCGCTGGAAAAGGTGATTTTTGCCTTGCAGGCGATCCTTATCGCCGACCGCAAGCCCTGCGACGGACCGTTTTACGGCTGCCCGCAGTCCGAATACGTGCACTGCAAGGCCTATGTGCCGCCGGAAGAAAGAGAGAAGGAGACCAGGGGAGTATGCTGAAAAGATTCATTCACTATTACGGACCGCATAAAAAGATGCTCGCGCTGGACATGCTGGCGTCGTTCCTCATTTCCGTTATCGGCATGGTCTATCCCGTTGTGACGAACAAGATGCTCAATATCTACATTCCGCAAAGGATGTACTCCACCATCGTCATCGCGGGCATCATCGTGCTGGCGCTGTACGCGATGCGCATGCTCCTGCGCTACTTTGTGCAGTATTACGGCCACATGATCGGCGTTAGGATGCAGTCGCAGATGCGCCAGGACCTGTTCGCCCATCTGGAAAAGCTGCCCTTCAGCTTTTACGACGACCATGAGACGGGCCGCATCATGACCCGCATTACCTCCGATCTGTTCGAGCTGTGCGAGCTGGCCCACCACGGCCCGGAGAATCTGCTCATCAGCTCCGCAATGATCCTTCTGTCGTTCACCTATCTGTGCACGATCGACTGGGTTTTAACGCTCATCATCTTTGCCTGCGTGCCCATCCTTGTCACGGTCACGCTGCACTTCCGCAAGGAGATGGGTGCGGCCTTTGACGAGCGCCGCCGCAGCAACGCCACCATCAATGCCGCGGTGGAGAGCAGCGTCACCGGTATCCGCGTGACCAAGGCGTACACCAACGCCAAGAGCGAGGTCAAAAAGTTTGCCAAGGGCGACCAGCAGTTTGTCAATGCCTCGCGCCGCGCCTACCACGCCATGGCCATGTTTTCGTCGTCCACATCGTTTGTCACCGACGTGTTCAACGTCATCATCCTCATCGCCGGCGGATTGTTCCTGTATTCCGGCCGCATCAGCTTCGGCGATTATTCCACCTTCATCGTTTCCGTCAACCTGTTCATCAACCCGGTCAACACCCTCATCA
>JBNRMU010000154.1:0-4122 GCA_050309765.1 Christensenellales bacterium | reverse complement strand
TCATGGCCCGCTCCACCGGCTGTCCGGAAACGGTGGTAACACCAAGCAGCTCGCAGCGCGGCTGCGCCAGCAGATAGGCTAGACACACCGCGTCGTCGATATCGGAACCTATATCCGTATCCAGGATGATTTTTTCCATATCCACGGCATTTTCCTTCTTTCGATCAAAGTAGCTGTCGACTTGGAAGCGAACGAATGCTCTTCTCAAAAATAGCATACCGCTTTTTTCTTTTCGATGCAACGGAAAACGCAAAAAAAGCGTTGATATGATTTGAAGTGCTCTTTAGTTTTTTTCCGCTTTGGTCTATAATGAAATTGAGTGAAAAACACAGGGAAGTGAGCCGCAAACATGAGCCGATACTTATCCGAGCTCTCCGTATTCTGGTCCAACATCGTGGAACGGATCAGTTTGTTCGACGTGATCGATGTATTGATCGTCGCCTTTTTGATTTACCAGCTTTTGAAGCTGACCCGTCAGACCCGTGCGAACCAGGTTCTAAAGGGTATCGGTATCGTGTTTATCGCTTACTGGGTCTCCGATCAGCTGGGCTTGACCACCCTCACCTGGATCCTGGGCTATATCATGGAATCCGGCGCCGTGGTGTTGGTGATCCTCTTCCAGCCGGAACTGCGCCGCGCCCTGGAGCAGATCGGCCGCCGCACCAAGATAGACCGCATCCCCGACATCAGCACCCAGGCCGAGATCGACCAGATGATCGGCGAGATCGTACGCGGCATGCTCAATCTTTCCAAGCGCAAGGTGGGCGTACTCATCGTGGTGGAGCACAAAACCGGCCTTGCCGACATCATCGAGACCGGCACCCTGCTGGACAGCCGCATCTCCTCCGCCCTGATCGAGAATATCTTTGAGCCCAACACGCCTTTGCACGACGGCGCCGTGGTCATCCGCGGCACGCGCATCGTGGCTGCCGGCTGTTTTCTGCCCCTGACGGAGGAAACCTCCATCTCCAAGCAACTGGGCACCCGCCACCGTGCCGCTCTGGGCGTGACCGAAAACGCGGACTGCACCTCCCTGGTGGTCTCCGAGGAAACGGGCACCATCTCCATCGCGCAGGGCGGTCAACTAACCCGTGACCTGGACGGCGACGCCCTTTCCCGGGTGCTGCATTCCATCTATGCGCCGGATAAGGAAAGCACGATCCTGTCGCAGTTCCCCATTTTAAAAAAATGGAGGGCGAATAAATGAGTCAAAACAAAATCAATAAACCCAAAAAAGAAAAAAAGACCTGGGAGGAAAAGACGCGTCGGCTGCCGCTATTGCGCAAGCTCGGTCACAATACCTCGCTGAAGATCCTCTCCCTGGTTTTTGCCATCATCATCTGGTCCGTGATCCTTTCGCAAAAGAATCCGCCGCGCAAAAAGATCGTGTACGACGTGCCGGTCGAGATCACGGGCATGAGCTACCTGACCAACCGCAACCTGGCCCTTAAGCAAATGCCGACCGACGCGATTGGCACCGTGGATGTAGTATTGGAAGTGCCCATGGACGACCTTTCCAAGGCCAACCAGGACAACGTGAGCGCCACGCTGGATCTTTCGCGCATCACCGGTACGGGCGAGCATACCGTCACGCTCAACCTGGGTTCGCGTTACGGCAGCGCGGTGAGCGCCTCGCAGGAGCGCTTCAAGGTTGAGGTCGAGGCCCTGGAGTCCTCGCGTATCCCCATCCGCATCGCCTATTCCGGCACGCTGGACGAGAACCTGCACCGCGGCACACCCACCATCAGCCCCGTGGAGTTTTTGATCTCCGGGCCGGAAACGGAAGTCAATCGCGTGAGCTATGCCCAGGTGAACGTGGATCTGAGCAAAATCAAAGAGACCTTCACCCAATCCCTACAATACACGTTGTATGACGCCGACGGGCAGAAAATCGCCTTCGACGACTTTGATATTTCCATCGGCAATTCGGTTTATGTTTCCCTCCCCGTGTACCCCACCAAGGAGGTCGCCGTGGTCTGTGACGAGGCCTTCACCGGCTCCGTCAAGGACGGCTATGCGCTCACCGGCATAGAGATCTATCCAAAGACCGTACGCGTGGCCGCAGAGCAGAGCATACTGGATTCGCTCAACTTCATCTCCACCTCTGCCTTCAGCGTGGAGGGGCTGGATAAGGACACCATCCAAACGGTAGACCTTCGGCAGCTGCGCGACATCGCCTGGATGGAATTCAACCAGGTGGACCTAAACATCAGCGTGGAAGAATTAAGCGGCACGCGTAGCTTCCGCTATGTGCCCGTGCAGGTGGAAAACCTGGCTCCCGGGTTCAAGGCGGATACCTTCGACGCCATGGTGGATATCACCATCACCGCGCCCATCTCGCAGTTGGAGGGGCTGACGCGCGAAGACATCATCGCTTATCTCGACCTTTCCGCATACGGCGAGGGCCAGTCGGTGGACAACGTGCAGCTTAGGATCGACAGGCTGAGCCATTATTCCGCGTCCATCACGCCCGACCGCATCACGTTCAAGATCGAGGCGGAATAAACACAGCGTTTATTCATAAAGTTCCAAGGATCGGAGGCGATACAAAACCATGCTCGACCAACTGCTGGCAAAGGCACAGCAACTCAATACCGGCTGGTTCGGCTTTGTTTTGGAGCACTGGCTCACCCTTGCTATCGCCCTGATCATACTGGGTTTTCTGCTCGATCAGCTTTTGTATTGTTTGCGCTACAAACCCTGGCGGCGCTGGATGCACAATCTGCGCGTCATTCGCCGCTTCTTTGAGCGCCTGTTCCATGTCTCCCTGCCCTGGCCGCCCGATGTGCAGCCGCAGCCCGCACGCAGCCGCCCCCGAGTGGCGCCTGACGATGACCCGGATGCGCCATTGGTCGTGCGCGCGCCGGAGCCCGCGGTGCAGCCCGCGCCCAGGCGCGTCTCTGCAGCGGCCCACGCGGGCACCGCCATCCATGGCGAAGCGGCTGCGCAGGAACCTGTCTTTTCTCCTCTTCCCCGCTCCAATGCGCCGGATATCAAGGTGGTCAAAGCAGAGCTGCGGCAGGATGAGCCCATCACCATCCGTCCACTGTCCAAACAAACACAGGAAAGGCCGAATGAAGATCCCCATGAGTGATTTCAACTATACCCTCCCCAGCGAGCGCATTTTGGCCGTATGCGGCAATTACGGCAGCGGCAAGACCGAGTTTTGCCTGCAGCTGGCCCTAGAGCTTGCCAAGCGCGAACCCACGACCCTTGTGGATCTGGATATCGTAAACCCCTATTTCCGTTCCGCCGAGGCAAGGTCCATCCTGGAGGCCGGCGGCGTGCAGGTGTTGGCCCCGACCTTTGCCATGTCCACGGTGGATATCCCCGCCCTGCCGGCGGAGATCCAGAGCGTATTTGTGGACAAGAGCCGCCGCGTGGTGTTCGACGTGGGCGGTGACGACACGGGTGCCGCCGCCCTTGGCCGCTACCGCCGCTATTTTGAGGCCGATTCTGTGGCCATGCTGTTCGTTGTCAACGCCTTCAGGCCCCTTTCCGGTGACGTGGATTCGGTCTGCGATCTTTTGCACCGCATCGAGGAAAAGGGTCATCTTCCGGCGACGTATCTAGTCAACAACGCCAACGTGGCCTGGGAGACCGATCCTGCGCATCTTCTGCAAGGTGAAGCGCTTCTGCGCGAGGTGAGCGCGCGCACGGGGCTGCCCATCCTGTACCATTGCGCAAAGCACGACGTGCTTGCACAAACATCGGGCCTTGCCCTTTCCGGCAGCGCCTTTGAGATGAACATCCGCATGCGGCCGGAATGGATGTAGCCATATACTGTTTACGCAAGGCGCAACCATAAATTCACTTGACAAACAGGCTTTTTCAGGGTATCTTTGTGATGCGTTCTTGCGCGCGAGGAAGAAAAAACAAGTACGAGGATGCGTTTGTTCTGCAGAGAGCCGCTCATCTGGTGCAAGGCGGCGGACAAATATCCCCGGAAGGCGTTTTTGGAGCGCATAAGAATCAACGTAAAAGCGGGCGGGTTTTCCCGCCAACGAGGGTGGAACCGCGTAAGGCATGCATGGCCTTTCGTCCCTTGGCATTGGGGCGAAAGGCTTTTTTCGTACCCGTCAAACATGCAAAAAACACGAGGAAGGGTTGTGTATTTCAAAT
>JBNRMU010000153.1:0-6048 GCA_050309765.1 Christensenellales bacterium | reverse complement strand
AAGCGGCACCACCTGGTCCTCGGCCATGAGCTTCATGATCATATACTCCGAGGGGCAGACCAGGTCGTACACATCGCCGATGGTGAGCATGTTGTACAAATCTTCGTTGGTGCCGAAAGTGGAATATTCCACCTTGACCTGCTTGCCGTAGGTTTCCTGATACCACTGCTCAAAATCCTCAACCATGGAGTTTTCGCCGAAGATATCGCCGCTCTCCAGATCGATGACCTCATCCTCGTCCCAATCGCCAAGGTCGATGTATTCCTCCCAACTGCAAACGCGAAGGACCACTTCATCCTCCTGCGCCCGAGCGGGCAGAGGATACAGGCAGAGAACGAACAGCAGGGAAAGGAACAGCGCACAAAGGCGGATCCAGCGTTTTGTCTTCATTTATGCCCTCTCCCCCTTCTTTTCGCGGTTGGCGTTTACGTTCATCCCGGCGACGATCAGGATCACCAGCACGAAGATCAGCGTGGACAGCGCCCACAGCGCCGTCTTGATATCGGTCTGGGAACCCTTGGTCGCGTTGACGACGTAGGTGCTGATGGTATCAAAGGTGGCGGGTTTGGTGTAGGTGGCGATGAAGTAATCGTCCAGCGACAGTGTCACCGCCAGGGAAAAGCCGGAGATCATGCCGGAGAAGATCTGCGGCAGCACCACCCGGAACAGCGCCGATGTCGGCGTGGCGCCCAGGTCCAGAGCCGCCTCGTAAAGGCTGGAATCCATCTGCTTGAGCTTGGGGATCACGGAAAGGTAGACAAAGGGCGCGCACAGCGTCACATGGCCGATGACCAGCGGTACAAAGCTGTCCTTGCCGATGCCAAAGACCACCACCAGCAGGATGCACAGCGAAAAGCCCGTAACCACATCCGCGTTGATGACGGGGATCTGGTTGATGGTCGCGAAAGCGCCGGAGGTGCGCTTCTTGGAATAGAAGGAGCCGATGGCGCCCAGCGTGCCCAGGATCGTGGCAAGCAGGGCCGAGCCGAGGGCGAGCAGTATGGTGCCGAAGATCATGTCGCGCAGTTCTTCCGTGGTGAACAGCGTGACGTAATTCTTCAGGGTAAAGGCGCGGATGGCGCCGATCTGCGTGGCGTCGGTGAAGCTGTACAGCGCCAGCAGCAAAATGGGCACATACAGGAACAGCAGCACCAGACAGGGCACCGCAATACGGGCGATCTTCTTGCTCACAGCAGCGCACCCCCCGTCCTTGCGTCTTCCTCATCCATGCCGTTGGTGGCCAGGGTGAACACGCAGATGATGCCCAGCAGCACCAGCGCGATCATGGAGCCGCCGTGCCAGTTGTAGGCGGAGAAATAGCTGCCGATGAGGCTGCCCATGATGTAGGTGGAGTTATACAGCATATCCAGCACCACGTAGTTCGTCATCGCCGGCAGGAACACCATGGAGATACCGCTGACGATGCCCGGCAGGGAAAGCGGCAGTGTGACCTTCCGAAAAGCGCTGCGCTCGTTTGCGCCCAGGTCGCGCGCGGCCTCGATGAGGGAATTGTCGAGCTTTACGATGGTGTTGTAGATGGGCAGGATCATAAACGGCAGGAAATCATACGTCATGCCGATGACGGAGTTTAAAAAGGGATAAAAGGCGAGGTTGCCCTCGATCAGCGTGAGAATCTCTTTCAGCGCCGTGATGCGCAGGGAGAAGTTGATCCACATGGGCAGCACAAAGATCATGATGACGACCGACTTTGCCTTGAGCTGGCTGGTGGCCAGGATATAGGCCACGGGATAGGCGATTAACAGGCAGACGGCGGTCGTGACCAGAGCGATCAAAAGGCTGTAAAACAGCGTGCCCAAAGTGTTGGGATCGGTAAAAAAGTCCGTCAGATTCTTCAGCGTGAACTGTCCCTGTCCGTTCGTAAAGGCGTAATAGAAAAGCACGACCAGCGGCGCCACCACGAAGAGCAGCAGGAACACGGCATAGGGTATGCCCAATGTTTTTCTGGAAAACTTCATGTGCTCCTCTCCTCCTTATTTCTTTACCGAAAAGCGCATCTTGTCCGTGGGCAGGATGAGGCCGACGTGGTCGTTCATGTTCCACAGGTACTCGTCGTCCACGATGAAGTCCTGTCCGATATCGGTATTGATCACGTAGCTGTAATGGTCGCCCTTGTAGATGAGGTTGCTGATGACGCCCTCGACCAGGACCTGCTCGTCGTCCACATCGTCCGTCATTCGGATATCCTGCGGCTCGATGGCGGCGGAGATGTGTATCTTTTCCGGATCGATAACCTCGCCGTTTTCGTCCAGCAGCTCGTGGTTCTCGTTGCGGCGGCTGCCCCGGATCAGCTGGGTGAGGCTGGTGCGCAGCTCCTTGCCGTTGAACTCCAGGCGATGGCTGCGGTTCATATCCACGGGGAAAACGTTGGTGTGGTTCTCGGCAATCATGATGTGGATGCCGTCCGGCTCCACCTTCATGCCCACGATGTCGCCCACGGCCGCGGACCTGGTGCTCTGGATCACGACCTCGTACCTTCCGGACTGCACGGTGATCTCATAATGCATGCCCTTGAAGATAACGGAAATCACCTTGCCGCGGATCTGGCCCTCGCCGGGCGCGGTGATGGCAATGTCCTCCGGGCGCACAACGGCGGTGATCTGCGTGCCCTCGGGCACATCATCCACGCACTCAAACTCGCCGCCGGCAAAGCGGGCGCGCATGGCGCCGGTCATGATGCCGTTGAAGATATTGCTCTCGCCGATAAAGTCGGCGACAAAGGCGTTCTGCGGCTCGTTGTAGATATCCTCGGGCGTGCCGACCTGCTGGATCTTGCCTTCCGACATGACCACGATCTTGTCGGACATGGTCAGCGCCTCTTCCTGGTCGTGGGTCACGTAGATGAAGGTGATGCCAAGCTCGTCGTGCATGGCCTTGAGCTCCAGCTGCATCTCCTTGCGCATCTTAAGATCGAGCGCGCCCAGCGGCTCGTCCAGAAGGAGGATCTGCGGCTCGTTGACCAGGGCGCGGGCGATGGCCACGCGCTGCTGCTGGCCGCCGGAAAGGGTGGAAACGGAGCGCTTCTCAAAGCCCTCCAGGTCCACGAGCTCCAGCACCTTTTTGACCTTTTTCTTGATCTCGTCCTTGGGCATTTTCTTTTGCTTTAAGCCAAAGGCGATGTTCTCAAAGATGTTCATATGGGGAAACAGAGCATAGCGCTGAAACACGGTGTTGATGGGGCGCTCGTTGGGCGGCAGCTTGGAAATATCGCGGCCATTTAACAGGATGTCGCCCTCCGTGGGCATGTCAAAGCCCGCGATCATGCGCAGCGTGGTGGTCTTTCCGCAGCCGGAGGGGCCGAGGAAGGTCACAAACTCGCCGCGTTTCACCTCAAGGTTGAAGTCCGACACGGCCCTGAACCCATCTTCGAAGGTTCGGGAAATGTGCTTAAGCTCGATAATGTTCTGTTTGTTTTCCATTATGGACGCTCCTCTTATCTGAAATATATATTTTCTTTTTTTAATCGCTTCCCGTCAGAAGCTTGGCGGCGTGCTGACCCAGATCAGCCGCGCCGGTCGGCCGGACGCATTTTCGATGCGGTGGGGCCTGTCTGCCTCGAAATAGAAGCTCTCGCCCGCGCGCACATCCAGACGCGTTTCTTCGTGATACAGGGCGATGCGGCCGCTGAGCACATAGCCGAATTCCTCGCCGTTGTGTGGCTCATCCACGGGCAGGGAGGAATGAGGCTTTAAGGTGACCAGCACCGGCTCCATCTGATTGCTCTGCGCCGACGGCACAATCCACTGCGTGCTATTGCCGTTTTCGTCGATCTTTTCGAAGTAATCCTTTTCGGAAAAGACGATCTTTTCCGCGCCGGTGGTCTTGAAAAAATCGGCCGGCGTGGTGCCCAGGCACTCGATCAAATCCAGCAGCGTCACCAGCGACGGCGTGACCTGGCCGCGTTCCAGCTGGGAGATAAAGCCCTTTGTCAACTCAGCCCGGTCTGCCAGCTCTTGCTGGGTAAGACCGTTTTGCTTGCGCAGGTCCTTCAGGCGGGTGCCCACCTGCGTCATGACGGTTTCTGCATCCATGGTTTTTCCAATCTGGCGTTCGTTCGCCGGTGCGCTTGATTCTAAACTTAGAATCCATTTTTACTAAACTTCTGCAAACATAGCATCCTATGCAATAATTGTCAATACCATTCATGAGAATATATCTAATTCTTAAAACAAGGACCTTCCAAGGGCCAAATACTCCATCGCAAAACCCGTTTTGACCCGGAAGAGCAGCACAAAGGCCGCGGCCGGCAAATCTGCCGGCCGCGGCCTTTGATATGAATCGCATTTACTTGTCTGCAGTTTATTGGTTGGCGTAGGCCGCGACCATCGTGCGGGTCAGGCGCACGGCCGCTTCGATGCCAAAGCTTTCGGGGATATCCTCCGGCTTTTCGGCATGCGCCCACTGCACCACAGGGGGGTCGAGACGCGCGGGAAGCTCCGCAACCTCCTGCTGCTTCATGCCGGTTTCGGCAGTGGCGATGGTCACGCAATCGTCATGCACAAGCAGCGTGCCCTTGGTGCCGCCGATCTCCATCGTCAGCGGATAGCCCACGGAGACAAAGCCCGTTTCGCTCACGCCGATGGCGCCGTCCTTAAAGGTAAGCAGGCTCACGGCGTTGTCCTCCACGGCGCGGCCGGTCACCTTGGTGAAGGACGACTGCACGCGCACGGGATCGCCGAAGATCTCGGTCAGCAGGTACATGGGATGGGCGCCAAGGTCGATCATGGCGCCGCCGCCGCAAAGATCGGGATCGAAAAAGTAATCGGGCAGCCAACCGCCGGAGGCGCCGTCGTGCGCCTTGCGGAAGCGCGCATAGGTGAGCTGGCCCAGCTTTCCGGACTTGGCCGTCTGCAGGGCGCACTGGATGCTCGGGTCGCACAGGTGCGGGAAGGAGATGCCAAAGCGGGTATTGTTCCTGCGCACCGCCGCGGCGATGGCCTCTGCGTCCTCGTTCATGAGCGCCAGGACCTTTTCGGTAAACACGGCCTTGCCGGCGTCGCAGGCGCGGATGATGATGTCCCTATGCTCGTTGGTGGGAGTGGTGACGATCACGCCCTCGATCTCGGGATCGGACAAAATATCCTCCAGGGAGGCGGGAACCGCGTCTAGCTTCTGCGCCCAGGCGCGGGCCGTTTCCGGATCGGGATCCCAGACCTTGGCGATTGTGCAGTCGCAAAGCTCGTTGACCTCGCGGGCATACTGCTCCGCGTGCACGTGCCATTTGCCCAGCATTGCATACTTTCTCATGCTTTATTCCTCCGTTTGGTTGAAGTACACGGGCTTGCCCGTCTTGGCAGAGGTATAGATGGCCTCGAGGATCTCGCTGACCACACAGGCCTGCTCGGGCAGCACCACAGGATCGGTGTCCTGCTCGATGGCGTCCAGCCAGCGGCGCTGCTCGGTGATGGCCGGGGTTTCCTTCACGCCGTCGTAGAAGGCCACGCCGCCCGCGGACAGGTTGGGGCGGATCTCCTCCTGGCGGCCGAACTCGACCTTGTTGACGATGACCTCATGCGGGCCGATCCAGGCGCCGGCCTTGCTGCCGCACAGCCGGCAGCTTCCCTCAGGGATGGGATGGTCGGTGTTGAGCGCCCAGGTGGCGTCCAGGGCGATGGTGGCGCCGTTTTCCATGACGATGAAGCCGAAGGCGGCGTCCTCCAGGGTGTTCTCCCCCTCTTTCCAGCCGCCCCAGGGGTTGCCCTCCTGCGGGTTTTCGACCTTTTTGTACTTGGTGCCGACCACCATGCGGGGTTTGTAGTTGTTCATCAGGTACAGCGTCACGTCCAGGCTGTGGGTACCGATGTCGATCAGGGGTCCGCCGCCCTGCTCGTACTCGTTGAGGAAAACGCCCCAGTTGGGCGTGCCCCTGCGGCGGATGGCGTAGGCCTTGGCGTAATAGATCTCGCCCAGGTCGCCGCGGTCGATACAGGCCTTGACATACTGGCTTTCGGGCTTATGCCTGTGCTGGTAACCGATGGTCAGCTTCTTTCCGCTCTCTTTGGCGGCAGCGACCATACGTCTTGCGTCCGC